>NZ_CP058990.1:1277500-1641250 GCF_019021925.1 Cellulophaga sp. HaHaR_3_176 | reverse complement strand
TTAGAGCTAAACATACAAAACCAAGAGCTAAAAATGGCTTATATGGATGTGAAGCCTGATAATTACAATGGGAAAAACATTGTGTTAATTCACGGTAAAAATTTTAATGGGGCTTATTGGAAAACTACAATTGAAGCTCTAACTCAAGAAGGTTTTCGTGTTATTGTGCCAGATCAAATTGGTTTCGGAAAATCATCTAAACTAGACCATTTCCACTATACTTTTCAACAACTTGCTCAAAACACAAAAGAATTATTAGATACGCTGAAGATTGAAAAATCGGCTATTTTAGGGCATTCGATGGGTGGTATGCTAGCAACACGTTTTGCTTTAATGTACCCAGAAACTACTGAGAAATTAATTTTAGAAAACCCTATAGGTTTGGAAGATTGGAAGTTAAAAGTGCCTTATAAACCAGTAGAGTGGTGGTATAATAACGAACTTAAGAAAAACTACGAAGGCATTAAAAAATATCAATTAGTAAATTATTACGATAATAAATGGAAGCCAGAATACGACCAATGGGTTAACTTATTAGCAGGTTGGACATTAAACTCTGATTATGAAACCATTTCTTGGAATGCAGCATTAACGTATGATATGATTTTTACACAACCTGTCGTATATGAGTTTAAAAATATAACGTCTCCTACGTTATTGATAATTGGTACTAGAGATAGAACTGCTTTAGGAAAACCATTAGTTTCAGAAGAAGTTAGAAAAACAATGGGCTTATATAATGAGTTAGGTAAAGAAACCCAAAAAGCGATTCCAAATTCGAAATTAGTAACGTTAGATGATGTTGGTCATTTACCTCATATTGAAGTTTTTGAAAATTTTATAAAACCTTTAATAACATTTTTGAATAATTAATTAAGGTTGATTTTTTCTTAAAAATATATTTTTCGTTTGTAACAAATTTTTAAAAGAATCGTCATAAAGAAAAATATACGATTATGTCATTGTGGACACCTTTACTTTGGTTACTTATTATTTCACCATTATTTATAATAGCTTATATAAAATCAGAGAAAACAGAATTTAAATATGTAGTAGTATTTGTAGTTTATTTTCTTTTAGATTGTTATTTAAACTCTCTTGATTTTATGAAAGTAGTGCTACCTGATTTAAGGTGGAATTGGGATGGGAAGATTTCAAGTTTACTATTGAGTCTTACATTTATTCTTTTCAATTCTAAAGAGATAAAGAAAGATATAGGTTTTACTACTAGTTTTAACAGAAGAACAAAACTTGGTGTTTTAATTTTTATCGGTTTTTTAATTTTCGATTTTATTTTTAAATTCATTGCTTTTCCAAAAGGAGGAGAATTTGATTTAGAATCTTTTATTTTTCAAGCAACAATGCCTGGCTTAACTGAAGAGATACTCTATAGAGGAATTTATTTATGGCTTTTGAGTAAAGCTTTTGTTTCTTCAAAAATGATAAAAGGAGTACCTTTTGGGTGGAGCTTTATTATAGTTACCGTTTTATTTGGTGTTGCTCATGGTATTATACTAACGGAGTCTTTTGAAATTCATTATGATATAGCTACAATAGTTTATTTAACTTTAATTTCATCGTTTAGCCTTACCGTTTTAAGAAAATTTTCAGGAAATTTAATTTTACCCATTTTGGGTCATAATGTAATTAATATGATGAATTTTTTAATAAGACTGATGTAATTACTAGATGAAACTATGAATTAGTTTCTAACCATTTTTTTAAAGAATAAAAATTTTGAGGAGATACACCATGTCCAATCGGAAACTCTTCATATGTATTTTTGATATTCAATTCTTTTAAAAATTTAGGAGCTTTAGCAGCCCAATCAATAGGTATAACTTGATCAACAGAGCCATGAGAAATATAAAAACTCAAGTTTTTAAAATCATTATTTTGATATGAGTTCACCAAAATATTCTCATTAATATAACCACTTAAAGCAATTACACGTTTCACTTTTTCGGGGTATGATAACGAAACTGCATAACTTAAAATAGTACCTTGACTAAAACCTAAAAGGGTAACATTTTCACTATCTAAATTATAGGCATCACAAGCTTCTGTAATAAAATCACTTATTTTATCTCTAGATTCTTTTGCTTGTTCATCATCGCTCCATTTACCTTTTTCAGCATCAAAATTTATAGCATACCAAGCATTGCCATAAGGTTGCATTGCATAGGGTGCTCTAACAGATATGATAAAAACATCATCAGGAAGTTCAGCTGCAAATGAAAATAAATCTTCTTCATTACTACCATAACCGTGTAACATAAAGAGTACCGGTGTTTTTTTACTAGGTTTAATTGCTGGTTTTATAATGTGCTGAAGAGATAATTCTTTTACTTGCATGAATATAGGGTACTTAAAATAATATTATTTTATAAATGTAAACCATTTTTGAAAAAAAGGACCTACAATTGGCATTTCTTGTTTTTTACCTGTAATAGCTCCAGTAAAGCCATAGCCCCATAAAACAACATAAAATATATACAAACCATAAAAAGCATATTCGCCACCCCATTGGCTAATTAATATAGCAAATGCGAAAAAAATTAAATGCAAACCAAAAGCTTGTCGGGTATGGAAACGAGCAAAATCATGTTGAGGCTCATTATTAAAACTTAAGGCTATTAGGGCCCCAAGCATAGTTAAATAAGCAATAATCGCAGTGTTTTTTCCTTCAATTTTTTCCATGGTTCAAATTTAGGTTTACTTAAAGTATTGCACAAAAAAAAGGCTTCATAATTTGAAGCCTTTTTCATTATAAATTTTTTTATAGAATGTACTATCCTATAGCTCCGATTACAGGAACTTTTTCTTCTTTTAAATTACTAGCGTTAATTGCACCTAATACTAAAAGTACTAGTGGTAAGTAAGTAAGGTAACTTAAAAATGCGATTCCAGTAACACTAACTAAAATACCTGTTACAATTGAAAGAATAATAGAGAATATTACAATTCTAAATGATTGTCCAATATGGAAAGATACAAATTCATTTTTTTTATCTCCTTTATTTGAAAAATAGGCAATAATCAAGCCAATTAATGTAATATAGCTAATGATAGCCATTGTTTTACCTTGTTCTTTAGTTGTTTGATCCATAATTTATTTTAGGGTTTGGTTATTATACTGTACTATTAACTTAAAAGTTATGAATATAGTATTTCATTGTCTGAAATAATTCCATATACTTTACCTTTATGTTTAGTGCCAAGGTAAGCATTATTTTTACTTATTGAGTTTATCTGCTCTTTTTCAAACACATAGGTTTCATCAGGATTGAACAAGGTTAAACAAACGTTTTTTCCTTCAACTATTTTTTGTGTAGCTATTTTATAGCGTTCACGGCCTTTACTTAATAGATCTATCGTTGTCTCTAAGTCAAATAATTGGTTTAAAATACCAAAAGCATTTTCTAAACCAGTGGTGCCGAATGCAGCATTATCAAATTCTATAATTTTTTCTTCAGTATCAATAGGGGTGTGGTCGCTAGTAACAAAATCAATAGTTCCTTCTTTTACGCCTTTTAGTAATGCTTTCACATCATTTTTAGTACGTAAAGGTGGCATAACTTTAAAATTTGTATCAAACTCGACTAAAACATCATCTGTAAAAAATAGATTATGTATTGCAACACTACAACTTACATCTAATCCTTTCTTTTTAGCTGCTGCAATTAACATAACAGCGTTTGCTGTAGAAATTGTAGGGATGTGTAATTTACCTCCAGTATATTCTAATATTAATAGATCTCTAGCAATTTGTAAATCTTCGGCTAAAGGTGGTATGCCTTTTAAACCTAGTTTTGTTGAAGTTTTATCTTCATTTACAACACCCTTACCCGCTATTTGAACATCAATAGGGAAAGAATATACTAAGCCATCAAACCCTTGGGTATATTGTAAAGCAATTTTTAAAAGGTTAGAGTTTGTTATAGGGTGTTTAAAATCGTTATAAGCTACTGCTCCTGCATTTTTCATGTCAAAAAGCTCTGCTAATACTTCTCCTTCTGATTTTACAGTTAAAGCCCCTAAAGGATGTAAACGTGTAATCTGATTTTTAGCTGCATTTTTTAAGAAAACAATATGAGAACTAGAATCTGGAATAGGGTTCGTATTCGGGTTTAAAACAATATCAGTAAAACCAGCTTTAGCAGCAGTTAATAAACCATTTTCAATAGTTTCTCTTTGTTCATAACCAGGCTCTCCAAAAGCAACACTACTATCAAACCAACCAACAGAAACATGAAGATTATCTAAAACAATAACTTTAGTTTCCTTTTCAGGTGTTATGGTTGCAGCTATCTTTTCTATAATTCCGTTTTTAATAAGAATATCTCTTTTTTTTAGATGTAGCTCCTTATTAGAATTATCTACTATTTTGGCCGCTTTTAAAAGTATGTTCATTTAAAAATTTTTTGAATACCAATTTCAATCAAAGCAAATACGAGTGCTAAAATAACAAACCATTTCCAAAGCTCATTCACTCTATCATCTTTTTCTAACTCTTTAAAAAGTTCAGAAATAGATTCTTGTTTTGAAGTAGCATGTAGTGTTTGTATATCTTGATATTGTAATTTACTTTCAGTTCTTGGATAATTAAAGCTAATATTTTTTAGTTTTTCAGTGTTATTAATAACATTATAATTGCCATCTTCAGAAAGCTCTTCGTTAAAATATAAAGAAACCTTATTCGCAAATGGTCGTTGTTGTGGAATAAACTCAAAATCCTTTTTAGAAATTTTTAAAACTTCATCTTTTGGTAATTTTATGGCTACATCAATAGTTTGGCTGGTATTAAGAGAGCTGTATAAATTTTCTTGCTGTAAGCTTTCTAAACCCATTTTGTAAAATGTAGGTACAATTAAAGGAGAGTTTTTAAAATTTGAATAAGAACCAGATAGCGATGAAGTAAACAGGTAAAAACCTTTATTCCCAACCAAAAATGGCTCTTTGTTTACAAAAGAAAGAATAGAAGATTTTTTAGTGTTTATTCTAAAATAGCTTTCAACTTCTGGATATTGAAAATTTTGAACTTTTTTATCGAACACATTACGATACAAAGGATGATCAAAATTTATAGTTGTAATTTCTTGTTTGTAATTTACTTTCTGAGAAATTTTTGAACTGTAGTTTCTTAATAGAGAGTTATAAGAACTAGAATTACTATTTATACTCGGAATTACAGCAACAGTACCACCGTTTTTAGTAAAAGCAATTAAAGCCTGCTGTAATACTTCAGGTATATTCTCTAATTCATTTATAATGATTAGGTTTTTATCTTGTAACGAGCTATAGTTTATAGCTTTAAGGGTGTTGTTTGTATATTCAAATTCAGCATCTGTAAATATTTTATTTAGATAAGTAGTTGTTGTTTCTCCAATACTTAACACTTTAATTTTGTCTTTTTTATTAATACTGAAATAGAAATGATTATCATAATCTAACCCTTTATCAGAAATTAAAATCTTTCCTAAAATCGTTTCATTAGCAGCAATTGTAAACGTAATTGTTGCTTTGTTTTTATCGTTAAATATTGCAGATGTTTTGGCAATTAATTTTTCAGCATTATAAATAGATACAGGAGTATTTTCAATAGCTGACGAAGAACTTAAATTGGTAGTAATTTCTAAAGTTTCACCTAAGTCTTTAGAAACGTAAATACTATCTACAGCAATATTTACTAGCTTACTAGCACGCAATTGTATTATATGGGTTTGTATTGTTTTTGTAGTATCTAAAACAGGTTTAGTATCTGTTTTTTGAAAATCGGATATTAAAATTAAATTCTTTACCGTATTTTTTTGACGACTAAAAAGCGTTTCTGCTTTTAACTTCACTTCTTTTAAAGCTAATTGTTTTTTAGAAAAGGGGAGTGTCAATAAATCACTCTGAATATCTTTTAAAGTGGTGTTTAAAAAGGTTTTGTCGTTAGTGAATACAGTTATTTTTTTCTGATAAGAAATGTTTTTTAATAACTCTTGAGTTGCTTGTTCAAGTAAACTAGTATTCCCTTTTTTGGCTTGCATACTAAAAGAGTTATCTAAATAAATAACGGTTTCTTTTTCGAGTAAAGCTGTTTCTTTGGCAAAAAAAGGCTGTGCAAAGGCTATAATTAAAGCTGTAAATAGCAAAAGTCTTGTAAAAAGCAAAAGCCACTTTTTTATAGATTTTGTTTTACGTGATTCAGCAATCACTTTCTGCAACATTTTAACGTTGGTAAAAGGTGTTTTTTTAAATCTACGTAATTGAAATAGGTGAATTAAAATAGGAATGATTAGAAGTAATAGAGCCCAAAGTATTTCTGGATTTTTAAATTGCATTCCCTAGTTTTGTTTGACAAATATAATTAAAATATAGTGTAAATGTTACGCAGTTTTGTTGAGATTTGTATTTTAATTGAACCAAACCGCATATCTTTTTCGTCTGAGCTCTAAAGCTAATTTTTCTTCCATAGCTAGAGCTTCCGCTCTGGTATCCATTGGTGCAATGTGGTTGTATAAACTAGGGCGAAGGTAAGCACCATATTTCTCTACAATATTAGAAGAAAGTTTGTGTCCTTTTTTATTAATATAACCTGTTTTATGTTGCTCAAAACGCTCTTTGGCGGTCTTTACCGTCATACCTACGTACAAACACTCTAACACACCATTAAATTGTGGGTTTGCTAAACGGAATTTGGTGTTATCAGAAAACACTCTTTTGTTTAATTCAACAACATATACTCGATACTGCTTTTTTGCCATAGTGTTTTAAAATTATTTTAACAGAAAAGAAAGTAATCTTTATTTACTGTTTTATGATGTTGCTTTAAGTAATCGATTATGAATTTTTGATCACCTTCATTAGCTACAGTAATTATAATTTGTACTTCAGTAAAGTTTTCAATCACGGAGTAAGATTTCATTAGAAGGCCATAAATATCTTTCCCTATTTTTTTTTCATTATCACATACCCAAGTAAATGGTATATTTTTACCAATAAGTTTCGTTGCTATTTTCTTTCCCTTTTTACCAGCTCCCCAAACTATTAAATTAGAAGTAGCGGTATGATCAAGTTTTAGAAAATAATCAAGTTTTAAGTCTAGAAAATGATTTTCGGCATAATGATCACTTGTCCTAGACGTTCTCGTGCTATAATCTCTCCAACGGTGTACTACTTCTGTACACGGAATACACTTTAATTGATGTTCGTAAAATCGAAATGCTAAATCATAATCTTCGGGGTACGTATTATGTGTGAAACCACCACAAGCATCAAAATCGCTGGTGTAAGCCATCCATGAAGGAGACGGAATTACACATTCTTTATAAATTTCAGAATAATTTGTGCCTTTTTCTATTAATTGATTTAACCATTTTTCATATTTTAAATAACCATCGTTGACTCCGTCTTTAGAAAAATAGTTTACTTGCCCAACAGCAATATGGCCTTTACCATTTGCAAGTAAAGAATTCACCATTATTTCTAATTTATTGAGAATCATAATATCATCAGAATCCATTCTCGTTACAAATGTTCCAGAAGCTTTGGAGTAGGCGAGTTGTAATGCATCAATAATTCCTTTTCCAGTATTTTCAAAAACCTTAAAACGAGCATCTTTAGTGCTGAAATATTTGGTAATAGCTCTACTATCATCTGTAGACCCATCATCGACAGCTAAAACCTCAAAATCTACATAGGTTTGCTTCTCAATCGATTCTAAACAGTCTGTTATATAGGTTTCTGTATTTTTAAAAGGGATAACAATACTTACTAATGGATTTTGCATTATTGCAATCTGAGTTAGTTATTTTAAGGCTTTTGCGATTGCTTTTTCTACTAAAGAGGTCATTACAGCATAACCTGCCTTTGTGGGGTGTACACCATCATCAGAATATTCTTTTTTCATGCCTTTTTTATCATCAACTAATGATGTGTAATAATCTAGATAAATACAATCATTTTCTTCAGCATATTTTTTTATAAAAATATTCATTTCAATAACTTTATCTGCAGGGTAAATTTTCGGATTCCAATTAAATTTATTTGCAGGTAATATAGAAGATAGAATAACTTTTATTTGGTTTGCTTTTGCCAGTTCAGCCATAGAAACCAAGTTGTCTTGTATCATTTGTAGAGTGGTAGGCCCTGTGTTTTCAGCAATATCATTAATACCAGCTAAAATTACCACAGCTTTAGGTTTTAAAGCAATAACATCAGCTCTAAATCGCACTAACATTTGTGGAGTTGTTTGTCCGCTAATTCCTCTGTTAATATATGGATTTTTAGAAAAGAGCTCTGGATTTCCGTAGTTAATCCACCCTTCAGTAATAGAATTTCCCATAAAAACGACACGATTTTCATTTTCTGCAGGTACACCTATTCTTGTATTAGCATCTTTAAACTTATTAAAATTAGGCCAGTCTTGACTTTGCATAGTATTAGTAGTCAGTAGTAAAAAAGTAGATAGTTTTAATAGTAGCTTTTTCATTATATGTTACTTTAATTCTTCTTGTTCTTTATTATTTAATTGTAACTCTTCAACAACTTTGCTTTTACTAGGTTTAAGACTAGCTAAATAGATAGTTAAACAAGCTCCAATAGTAAAGTATAAAGTATAACCTTGATTCATAAATTGCATAAAAGCAAACAATGCAGGTCCTTCAATAAAAGCATATTTTAAAATAACAGCAGATTGGTATTTTGCTTGTTTTGATTGCAATGATTCTTTTCTGTCAATAGTGCTAAGTTGTTTTCTAAATATATAATTACTAGTAAAATAACCTAATAAAGCGAGTGTAGGTATAATATAAATATAGACGTCACCACTCATCGAAAATTGATTGACAAAGCCTACTCCAAAAAAGAAAGAAGCAGCACCTAAAGCAGCCAAACCTAAGACTAAAAAAACATGAATAATGTTTAAAGTTTTAAAAAACATAAAATAAAAATTTCTATTCTGACAAGTTACTATTATTTTATTTTGCTGAACAAAAAAATATTTTTTTAATTTTAGCAAAAGATAGCTTAATTATTAACTTTAAAGCACACGGCCATGAGTAAATTGTCACGCAGATCATTTAATGCAACTTTATCAAAAGGATTAGGAGGTGCAATGCTTTTATCTGCTGCTCCATTAGTTTATGGTAAAAAAACAGATTTTAAAAATAAAAAGCTAGGTGTAGCATTAGTTGGCTTAGGTTCTTATAGTACATACCAATTAGCGCCAGCATTATTAGATACAAATTTTTGTGAGCTAAGAGGCATTGTTACAGGAACTCCCGAAAAAGAAAAGATTTGGGCAGAAAAATATACTATTGATAAAAAGAATATTTACAATTATGATAATTTTGATGCTATTAAAGATAATGATGCTATAGATATTGTATACGTGGTATTACCAAATGCTATGCATACAGATTTTTGTATAAGAGCAGCAAAGGCAGGTAAACATGTAATTTGCGAAAAGCCTATGGCAATAAGTGTAAAAGAGTGTGATGTAATACTAGACGCTTGTAACAAGGCAGGTGTGAAACTAGGTGTAGGGTATCGACTACAATCAGAACCTTATACACAAGAAGTAAAAAGATTTGTAAAAGAAAAAACATTTGGTAGTGTAAATTATATTTCAGCAAATGCAGGGTACTCGTCTACTTCTAATCCAGATCAATGGAGATTAAATAAAAAATTATCAGGTGGTGGTGCATTAATGAATATGGGAATTTATGCAGTACAGAGTGTAATTTATGGAACAGGAGAAAACCCAATTAATGTTACCGCGCAAGAGTTTAGTACAAGACCAGATTATTTTAAAGATACAGATGAAACGATTACGGCACAGTTTGAATTTGCTTCAGGAGCAGTTGGTAACATATTCACTTCTCATAATGCTAACACCAATAACCTACATGCCACGTGTACAAAAGGTTGGTTTAAATTAGAACCAGCTAACAATTATGGACCATTGAGTGGGGCAACGTCAAATGGAGATGAAATTAAATTTCCTCACGAGAGTCAACAAAAACTTCAAATGGATGATTTTTCTAAACATATTTTGCAAGGCACTCCAAATGTTGCGCCTGGCGAAATGGGTAAAAGAGATTTGATAATTATAGAAGCAATCTACAAATCTATAGCTGAGGGGAATAAAAAAATAAATCTAGATTTAGGTGGTTTAGGACTAGTGAAAGTATAACAGTTTGGATATCAAATTGTTAATTTTTAAATTAACATAAAAGAAAACTTAAAGGGTGTTTAATCTAACACCTACATAACATCTTAACATTTATATAAAACACAGGTAATAAAAGCTAAATACTGAGTTAACATAGCTTCAAAGGTTTCTAAATAGTTTTGGACACGAGAAAAATATCCAATAAACTATATTATGAAAACTTTAAAAAAACTAGTATTTAGCGCCTTGTTGCTTTCAGCAATGGGTGTAACTTTTAACAGCTGTAATCCTGAAGATGGTATTGATGGAATAAACGGTGTTGATGGAAAAGATGGAACTAACGGAGAAAATGGTGAAGATGGAGATGATTTTACACCTTCACAAACAATTTTCGAAAACAAATCGTCACTAGAACCTTTAGTAGCAATACAATCTCAATTTAACTTTGTAAAGGCATATTCTTTAATAAGTTCTACTGATGAACTTGCTGATGGATTCAAATTATTAGGCGCACAAGATGGTGCTGGTTTCTTAAAAGATGGAGACGGTTACATTTATGTAGTAAATGCAGAAGATGATCATGCTGTTTCTAGAATTCGTTTTGATGCTAATATGAACCCAACAGGTGGAGATTGGTTACTAACAGATGCCGTTGCTGATGAAGCTCGCCAATGTTCTGGTACAATGTGGGAAGCCGCTATACATGGTGGAACACAAGATATTTTCTTATCTGCTTCTGAAAGTATTAATTACGATGTAAAAGCTATTGACCCTTATATAGCTACGCCAACGCCAACGGCTGATTTTGGTTTAGATGCTTTGGGAGAATTCTCTTGGGAAAATGCAGTACCATTACCAAAAGATGCATATACAGGCAAAACGGTTATTATTGGTGGTGATGATGACTCTAGCTATTCTGAAGGGCAAGTATCTTTATACTATTCAGAAAATGGAGATGCAGACTTAACAGATGGTAAAATTTATGTGTTACGCTTTAAGCAAGTTTCTGATGGTGCAGGTGGTTTAGAAGATGTTACCGCTGGTACTATTTATAATGAAGGAAATTTGGATATTAAAGTTTCTTACGATGTTGAATTTGTTGAAATCGAAAACGGTGCAGCAATGACCAAAGATGAAATGGAAGATGCTTGTGTTGCGGTTCAAGCTTCAGGTTTTATGAGAGTTGAAGATCTTGATTACCAAAAAGGTTCTGATGCTAATGGAAGAAATGTATTTTTTGCTGTAACAGGTAGAGGGCCAGGTGCAGGTACATATAACGATTGGGGTACAGTTTATAAATTAGAGTTAGATCAGGACTCTCCATTAACAGGTAAATTAACTCAGATAGTCAGCGGTAATACAGATACAAATAATGCGGACGGAAATAATGCATTATTACAAAGCCCAGATAATATATGTGTAACGGAGAACTTTGTATACTACCAAGAAGACCCAAACTCTTTCGATAGAGGTCATGCAGCATATATTTATCAAACAAATTTGAATGGTGATAATTCTAAAGTAGTTTTGGAGTTAGTTATTCGTCAAGATTTAAATCCTAACGGAAGTACAGGTTTTAGTGGTGAGTTTGGAGCTTTAATTGATATTTCTGATAAAATAGGAGAGCCAGATACATTTATGCTAAACTTACAACCACACTACTGGCAAAGTGATTCTTTTGTAGTAGATGGTTTACCACATAACCAAGGTGGGCAAATTGTATTATTAAAAGGTTTACCTAGATAAAATTATAATTAGTTACTGAGAACCTCCAACATTGTTGGAGGTTTTCTTTGTTTTAAAAAAAAGCATTTTATGTTAAAATATATATGGAGTTTTGTCTTATTATTTTGTTTGATCGGATGCAAACAAGAACCCGAAAAATTGATTCCTATAAATACGGTTGATTTTAGTTTGGCACATGAGTATTATTTAAAAAATATTACCCAAGCAATAATAGAAATAGATTCTCTTATTTTACTCAAAACCAATACGGAAGCATCCAAACTGGTGTTTAAAAAACTTAGACTTTCATTTAAAAAAGCAGAACCTTTTGTATCGTATTTAAAACCGAGTGTTGGGCACAGAATTAATGGCCCAGCATTACCTATTTACGCCGAAGATACGGGTAAAGTACTTATGCCTTATGGCTTGCAGAAAATAGAAGAAAGCATATTTGATGGAGAGGATGAGAATATATATTTGGCAGAGCTAAATATTACAAAAGGTTTATTGCAAAATCTTCAAAAATATATGGTCAAAAGGCCATTAAATGCACAACGTTTTTTTATAGCAACACACGAACAGTTGTTGCGTATTGTAAGTCATAGTATATCTGGCTTTGATACACCAGTTAGTCATTTCGGAATTAATGAAAGTGCAGTTTCTTTAATCAGTTTAAAAGAAATTTATGAGCTTACGATTCAATCAAGTATTATTAAAGAAAATTTAGAATTAAACAATCAATTAATAGAAAACATAAATAGGGCCGTGACTTATATAAAAGCGAATCCTGATTTTGATTCTTTTGATAGATATACTTTTATAAGAGACTATTTTAATCCAATAACAAGAAACTGGGTAGCGGTTAGAAAAGAAAGTGGTTTGTGGGAAGGAATAGATAATAAGGTTTTTAACTTTGATGCGCCTACTTTTTTTGAACCTAATACATTTAATACAAATCATTTTTTACCTGTAGTAAATAGAAATCCTTCAAAGGCGGAAATAGCATTAGGTGAAAAATTATTTGAAGATAAAAACTTATCTCTGAATAAGAAAATGGCGTGCATAACCTGTCACGATCCAAATAAAGGCTATGCAGATGGTTTAAAAGTTAATAAAGACAATAATAATAACCCACTAGAAAGAAACTCGCCAACACTTTTAAATTCAATTTATCAAAAAGCTTTTTTCTGGGATGGTAGATCACCAACGTTAGATGATCAGATTTCAGCAGTTTTTTCTAACGATAAAGAGTTTGATTCTAGTGTACATCAATTTTCTACAGAAATATTGAAAGACAGTTCTTATCATACATTATTTAAAGATGCTTTTGGCAAGATACCCACTAAGAATGTTGAAATTATTCGAGCAATATCAGCGTATGTATCCACATTAAAAAGTTTTAATTCTAAGTTTGATAAAAATATACGAGCAGAAGAAGAAACCTATACACAAGAAGAGAAAGATGGTTTAAACCTTTTTATGGGAAAAGCACTTTGCGCTACATGTCATTTTATGCCATTAACAAATGGGACAGTACCTCCTTTTTTTACAGAAACAGAGAAAGAGGTTATTGGTGTTGCAAAAACAGCAGCTAATAAAGAGTTAGATTCAGATACAGGTTTTTATTCGATGTATAACGAACCTTTGCATAAAGGCATGTTTAAAACGCCAACAGTACGTAATGTAGCACTAACAGCACCTTATATGCATAATGGTGCATATAACACGTTAGATGAGGTTGTCGATTTTTACAATAAAGGAGGTGGTGCAGGTTTAGGTTTTGATGTAGCTCACCAAACACTACCTTTTGATATGTTAAATTTAACAGATAAAGAACAGCAAGCATTGGTTGCTTTTATGGAAACATTGACGGATGTTACTGTAAAAACATATTAAATAAAATAACTAGTATTCCTATGTAAAAATGGGAATACTAATTTAAAATTTTTCAAAGACACCTAACCCAAACAAAGCAAAATCATATTTAACCGGATCAATAGCATCTAGTTTACGTAAGTTTTTATCTAATTCAGCTAAAGCTTTTGCATCATTCTGTTTACGAGTTAAAAGTTTTAATTTTCTAGCAACATTACCAGAGTGTACATCTAAGGGGCAAGATAAATAAGCTGTTGGTATTGTTTTCCAAATACCAAAGTCAACACCTGTTGCATTATCTCTCACCATCCAACGTAAAAACATATTAATTCTTTTTGCAGCAGAACCTTTTAAAGGGTCTGATACATGTTTTGTTGTTCTGGTAGGATGCGGAATACTAAAGAATATTTTTTTGAAGTTAGATATAGCTGGTTGCAGCGAATTATTATCAATTCCGCTTTTAAAAACAGCCTCTAAGCCATTATGGTTTTTGTAAATATTTTGAAGACTTTTTATGAAAAATTTTAAATCTTCTCCATTAAAAGTTCTATGAACAAACTCATCAAATCGAGCCAAATCATCTTCAGAATGATTCATTACAAAATCGAAAGGAGATTCATCTAAAAGTTGCATCATTTTTTTAGAGTTATTGATAATGCTTTTTCTGTTTCCCCAGGCAATAGTAGCGGTTAAAAAAGCACTTATTTCAACATCTTCTTTACGAGTAAAACGATGAGGTATTTGTATGGGGTCAGTATCTAAAAATGTAGGATGATTGTATTGTTCTACTTTACTATCAAGAAAGGTTTTTAATTCTTCTTTTGTCATTATACAGTGTGTTAACTTAGTTGTTCGATAATTTTGTATAAAAGTAGTGGAGAAAGCAATATACCGTTATGGCCAGCATGTAAAAGCATAGACCATCCAAGATTTAGTTTTACTCTTATAAAACCTAAAAAGAAACCCGCTGCTATTTGCGGAGCTACTAAAATAGGGCAGAGCCAAAGGTATTCGTTAAATGTTTCGAAATTTGAGATATGTACAGCTCCAAATAATAAGGCTGAAAAGTAAAAAATATAATTGAAGTATGGTGAGTTTTTAAAAAATACTAATGGACCTCTAAAAACAAGCTCTTCAATAATTGGAGCACCAATTACGGCTAATAAAAAAATAGTATAAACATTGTACTTCTCTAATAGCTGATCAATACCATGCTTACCAACATCAATATTAAAAATAGTTGTAAAAATGCCTATTACTATTCCTAAGCCAAAACTAAAGGTAATCGCAAGAACCAAAAGTTTTATAAAAATACTTTTTTTCTCTTGAAGAGATAGGTTTGTATATGTAGTATAAATTGGTTTTTTAAGGAAGGCTATTAATTCTTTTTTCATGAAATATTAGCCATTAAACCATCTACAATTGTGAGCTTGCGGTCAGCCATTTCAGCTAATTCTTCATTGTGAGTGACAATTACAAAAGTTTGACCAAACTCATCTCTTAATTTAAAAAATAACTTATGAAGGTTATCAGCACTTTCTGAATCTAAATTACCACTTGGTTCATCTGCAAAAATTACAGCAGGGTTATTTACTAAAGCTCTTGCAACAGCAACACGTTGTTGCTCACCACCAGATAGTTCACTTGGTTTATGATTATACCTTTGTGATAACCCCAAAAAATCTAATAATTCTTTAGCCCTTTTTTCAGCTTCAGCTTTTGAAGTTTTTTTTATAAATGCTGGGATGCAAACATTCTCTAAAGCCGTAAATTCAGGTAATAATTGATGAAATTGAAAAATAAATCCAATATTCTCATTTCTAAATTTAGCTAATTCTTTCTCAGAAAGTAAAGTAATATCAGTGTCTTTTATAAGTAGCTTGCTGTCTCTTTTATTTGATTGAATATCAAGTGTACCTAATATTTGTAAAAGGGTAGTTTTTCCTGCTCCAGAAGGCCCTACAATAGAAACAATTTCTCCTTTTGCAATATGTAAATTTACTCCTTTAAGGACTTTTAAATTACTATAGTATTTTTGAATGTTTTCCGCTTTTATCATCAAAATCAATTAAAAATATGAAAGTACACATTAGATAAGACATGGCAAAACATTAAATTAATACAGCATTGCAAGACAAAGTTTTTTGTGTTGTTTAAAGAAGTTGTAGTGAGGTTTAAAAGGGTATAAAATATTCTTATAGCACTATAAAATTTTTAAAGCTTAAATTTGTCTTTTAATTACTTAGTTGTTTATTTTTGTTTAATAATTGTTATAATTGAGTAAACAGAATTATTAAAAATATATTATATAAGATGGCTCTATATAGAAATTTAGAAGAATACGATTTAGAAATTAGAGATGAGGTTAAACAAAACTATTCTGCTATATTGTCTGAGATAGGAGAAGATGTAAGTCGTGAAGGTTTAATGAAAACTCCAGAAAGAGCATCTAAAGCAATGCTTTTTTTAACACAAGGTTATAAACAAGATCCTGTGGAAATACTAAAAGGAGCTATGTTTAAAGAAGATTATGATGATATGGTTATCATAAAAGATATCGAATTATATTCACTTTGCGAGCATCATATGTTACCTTTTTTCGGGAAAGCACATATTGCCTATATACCAAATGGACATATTGTAGGTTTAAGTAAAATACCACGTGTTGTGGATGTTTTTGCTAGAAGATTACAGGTTCAAGAGCGTTTAACTCATGATATTTTAGAATGTTTAAACGATACCTTAAAACCTAAGGGAGTTGCAGTTGTAATTGAAGCATCTCATATGTGTATGATGATGCGTGGTGTTCAAAAACAAAATTCGGTTACTACGACATCTGGTTTTAGAGGTCAATTTGAAAAGCAAGAAACTAGAAATGAGTTTTTAAAACTTATAAGTTCTAACTTATCATAACACACTTAAAACAATTTTGGCACTCATTTTGATTTAAATAAAATAAATCATTAATTTTAAATATGTCAAAAACAAAAAGTAATAAAATACGAAACCTTCTATTAGGTATTGCATTTGATTTAATAGGTATGCTTTCATTTGTAATTCCTGGTATAGGAGAATTCTCAGATATTATATGGGCACCTTTATCAGCTTTTTTAATGACAAGGTTGTATAAAGGTAAAATGGGACAAGCAGCTGGTATGGTATCTTTTGTAGAAGAATTAATACCGGGTACTGATTATATACCAACATTTACAATCATGTGGTTTTATACGTATGTGTTTAAAAAATCTAAATTAGAAAAATTAGTAGAATCTTAATTGACTTTATTTATAAGTAAAAAAGGGAGATGATAAAATCATCTCCCTTTTTCATTTTACTCTATATGTATTTATAACTGAAAGCTTAATCCAATACTAACATTTCTACCAATATTTCCAATTCCATCATACTTTAATCGTGATAGGTGAGATACATAATTTTTATTTAATAAATTATTCCCACTTAATCTAACAGCTACAAGAGTATTAAACATCTCTAAAGAGCCACCTAAGCCTATACTTAATAAATTATAACTATCTGTAGTAGTTTCAAAAGAACTGATGGCATCTTGCTCAAAAACAGATTTTAAAGTAATAAAGGAGTAACTATTTTTTAACCAATTTTCTTTATTAGAAAATTCAGCTCTTAAGGTATTTGTGATACTCTTAGCGGGTATTAAAGGTAAGTTTGTATCATCTTTTAATTTGCCTGTTACAGTTTGGAAGCTACTTTCAATATGCAACCAATCTAACGGATGTGGATGAATATGTACACCAGCTTCACCTCCATACAAACTAGCATCTTGTTGGTTGTAAATAAATATTTGATTTCCATCAATTTCATCTCCATTCGGAGCTATAAAAACATAATCATTAATAGCGTTGTAGAAACCGTTTACAAAAACTTCAAAGTGCTCATTTTTGTATTCTAAAGCGATGTCTGTTTGTATATTTTGTTCATTTTTAAGATTGCTATTACCTATTTCATATCTATTAGTACCTTCATGTACACCATTAGAGGTAAGCTCTGCTAGGTTGGGAGCTCTAAAACCAGTAGCTAAGTTTACTCGACCAACAAAGTTGTAAAAAAAATTCAACTTATAACCTAAAGCAGCATTAAAACTATTAAAATTCCTATCTAATTCAGGAATATAACCTTCTTCATTAATAAGTCCATTTTCGTCGCCTCGTATTGCTCTACGATCATATCGAATACCTATTTGAACATCATTAGACTCGTTTAAATGTAAATGTGAAGTTGCAAAAACACCAAAATCGGTAGTTGTAGCATCGGGTATTAGAAGTTCTTCTCCAAAATTATCATTGGTTTGATAAAGGCCTTGTGTACCAACGATAGTTTCTAAAATACCATATTCAGGTAAGTGATACTGTACATTATAATTAAACGTATTTAAGTTCATATGAAGAGCAGCGCCATCTTCTCCATCTTCAAATTCTTTTCTGATGTTAGATGTGTAACCAAATGTTGCATTTAAACTAGATTTGTTAAACAGCCAACTACTTTTAGAGCTTAAAATATGATTATCAATAGTCTGATTCGGTTTTATAGGGGTTCTATCTGTAGATTGTTCTCCAATTTCTTCCGGTATACCTAAGTTAGAGTTGTTGTAATTGTAGCGTAATTCTGTTTTAAAATTTGTTGCTTGATAACCAATTCCTGTTTTAATGTCATATTCTTTAAAACGAGAATTAGTAACACGCTCATCAGAGCCAGTTTTATAATCGGTATGAGACGTAACCGCACCTCTTATTAAAAATTTTAATTTATCACCAGAGGTTTTAAAACCAGCATTAGCATTTAAACCATCAGTGTTAGAATAGTAATTCAAATTTACATCACCGTTAACAGTATTTGGGATTGCAAATTTTTCAGGATTTAAATACAAAACACCTCCCATTGCATCTGATCCGTAGAGTAGAGAGGCAGGCCCTTTTATAACTTCGACACTTTCTATACCTGCATCGTTTACGCCTAAACCGTGTTCATCTCCAAATTGCTGATTTTCTAATCGAATACCCTGCGTATAAACTAATACTCTATTGGCATTCAAACCTCTTATCACAGGTTTTCCTATTCCGATACCTGTTGAAACACTTTCTACACCAGCAATTTTAGTAATTCCATCAGCTAATGTTAAAGCTCCTTTGTTCTTGAGGTCTGCAATATTAGCATATTCAACTTTCATTACATTTTCGCTTTGTAATTTATGAAATGGGGTAGACACAATAACCTCTTCCATTTCTATCGCACTTTCTTTCAAATTAGTATTGAAAATAACTTCAGTAGTATTTAATTTGATTGCCTGAGATACGGTTTGGTAGCCTAAATATGAAACTACAATTTTATAAGTACCCGTTGGTAAATTTTTAATTTCATAGTTGCCAGTTACATCAGTAACAGTCCCTTTTTCTAATTGAGGAAAATAGATAGAAACCTGTTCTAATGGAGTATTGTTATCAGAATCAGTAATGATTCCTGTTAATGAATTCTGCGCATTAGCAGATATACATAACATTGCTAGAAGCAATAAAAAAAGTAATTTTTTCATCTGTGTATTATCAGATGTAATCAGCCAAATTTTCTATTTTTTAAGAATATAAAAATAAGATATAGCCAATTGCATAACTTTGTTAAAATAATTTAAGTAATTGTTTTTTTAGTGTGTTATGATTTTAAAGGAGGGCCTCTTAGTGAAAAATGTAGATTTTGATATTCACTTAATAAGAAGTAATAATTTTGATTTTGCTCAGGTTCTAAATCAGAAGCAAATACATTGTAATTATATATTTGAACAGAAAAATAAGTACTTAATTGGTACTTATAAAACTCACAATTAAATTCAGTTTCGTGAAAGTGAACTGAATTTTTTTCTAAACAAGTAATTTCTTTGTGATCAAATAAAGTATGTGAAACTTTTGCAATATTAGGTATCGCTAATGCAAAGAGCAAAAGAATAGTAGTAAATGAAAAGAAAATATTTTTTAAATTAATTTTCACTTTACGAATTTACAGAAATATTACCTCTTTAAGGTGTTAAGAAAAGCACAAGTTATTTTAAGTATTTTCCAAGCCCAAAACGGCTTAACATTTTCTTTTCAAAATTCCAAAAAAATGTAAATTGACCAAATAACCAACCAAAAGTAACTAGTAGAATTTGGTAAATAGGAAAAATGATTAATACTCTAACTGTCCAATATAAAACAGAAAAATACCAATCACTAGCAAATATATCTCTAGTAAAACCTATGTAATCCAAAAAAGGTCTAGCAATTTTAAGTGATGATGAGCCAGTTATGGCAAATACAATTAGTATAACAACGATAGCGAAGTTAGAATCTATTCCCCAACGTTTTTTTAATTTTTCCATAATTCATTTAAATCCGCTGCAAAGATAAAATTAAATACGTGGTATAAAAGTTCCGAGGCGTTGATTGTACTTTCTTTGAAAATAAATGAAGTAATTATAAAGTTTATAATTTACATCATACCCGTAATCATTAAATGAATTATAGTTTATAGTAAGTTCATATAGGTTTGGGTTGTATCGTTGTGGTTGTAGCACTCTTTGGTTCCATTCGTTTACCCAAATTTGATTTCTATTTTCTAAGTAATTTTGTGAATAAAACCCTTCAGGTTTAGCTGTACTTTGTAACCAAAAATTAAAACCTGGCTCTATAATTATAATTTCATATTCTGTTTCTTCATTAGCAATGGTAATAGTATCTCCTTCAATTTTATTAAATGCAATTTTTTCGTCATCGCTAGTTGTTATTGTCTTAACTGTAGAGGAACAACTGTAGCTCATAAAACAAATAAAACTGATGATAGTTAAAATGTACACGTATTTCTTTTTCATAAGTATAAGGTACAAAAAAAGCCGAACATAAGTTCGGCTTTAAATTGTATGTAAAGCAGATTATTTACCGAATAAACCACCTAGTAAGCCACCAATACCACCTTTTTTACTTTGAGTACCCATAACCATACCAGCTACATCGTCTAAAATACTACCATCACCATCTGCGTCTAATAAACTAGTTATTAAACTTTGGTTTTGTTGTGGTTGCCCACCTAACATGCTACCTAAAAGCGCATTCATACCATTAGCATCACTTACGCCACTTTGTGCAGTTTGTTTACCGATAAAGCCCATAACGATAGGGGCCGCTATTTTTAATATATTAGCAATAGAACCAGCATCTACACCTGATTTTTCACTTAAAGCACTTTCTACTGTAGCTTGTTTACCACCAAATAAATGGCTTAATATTCCAGCACCATCATTAGTAACGCTTTCATCAACACCACCGCCGAATAAGCCACCTAAATTATCTAAAATACTACCATTATGTTTACCGCCTTGTAGAGCACTCATTAAACCTTGAGCACCTTCAGGAGATGATACATTTTTTTTCATAGCGCCTAATAATAAAGGCATAGCCATACTTAATACATCAGCAGTTTTACCTTCTGATTGACCTGTTTGACCTGCAACACCACTAATCAATTGTTGACCCATTGGGCTGCTTAATAAATCTAATAATCCTGACATTTTTATAGTTTGGTTTTAAAATTTGTTTTAATATACAAAAAAGCAATAAAATTTTATAGCAATTGAGTTAAAAAATTATTTCAATAAAGTCACTATTTGTGTAGCTAATTCTGTTCCAATACGGTCTTGTGCTTCTTTTGTACCAGCACCAATATGTGGTGTAAGAGAAATATCAGGATGCATTAAAATAGGAATTTCTGGCTTTGGTTCTGACTCAAAAACATCTAAACCAGCAAATGAAACTTTCTTTTTCTCTAAAGCATCTAATAAAGCAACTTCATCTAAAACGCCACCACGTGCAGCATTAATAATACCAACACCATCTTTCATTAAATCAAAATCATTTTTACCTAAAACATATGCATTTTGTTTAGGTACATGTAGTGAAATAAAATCAGATGATTTTAGAACGTTTTCTTTTGTACTATTTTTTAAACTAAAAGAGATTGATTGCTCATCAAAAAAAGAAAGATCAATAGTAGTGCTTTCAACTTCTGAATCGTGATAAATAACTTTCATTCCAATACCTAAAGCTATTTTAGCAGTAGCTTGGCCTATTTTTCCAAAACCAATAATACCAAGGGTTTTACCTCTTAATTCAGATCCATTAGCGTAGCTTTTCTTTAAATCTTTAAATTTGCTATCGCCATCTAAAGGCATATTTCTATTAGAGTCGTATAAATAACGTACGCCTCCGTATAAATGTGCAAATACAAGCTCTGCAACAGATTCAGATGATGCTTCTGGTGTATTTATTACGTGTAAACCTTTTTCTTTAGCGTAAACAACATCTATATTATCCATACCAACGCCGCCTCTTCCTATTAACTTTAAAGAAGGGCATTCATTAATAATATTTTTATCTACTTGAGTAGCACTTCTAACTAAAAGTACTTCTATGTTATGCTTGTTTATGTAATTTGATAATTGTTCTTGCGCAACATTAATTGTTAAAACCTCAAAACCGTTTTCTTTTAATTTATCAATTCCGGTTTGTGAGATACCATCGTTTGCTAGTATTCTCATTTTTAAATTTAGATTTTTTAAAAGGTATTTTATTATCCTTTTCTTTCCATTTCACTCATCACATCTACTAAAACACCAACGCTATCTAATGATAAAGCATTGTACATAGAGGCTCTGTAACCACCAATTGATCTGTGACCACTTATGCCGCTAACTCCTGCTTCTTTCCACATAGCATCAAAAGTATCTTTCAGTTTTTCATCAGCTAGCGTGAATGTAGCATTCATTGTAGATCTATCTTCTTTTTTAGCATAACCGTTAAACATCGGGTTTAAATCTATTTCAGAATATAGTAATTGAGCTTTTTTGTTATTTAATTCCTCAATTACCGAAACTCCACCTAAATCTTTCAACCATTGTAATGTTAACATAGTTGTGTAAATAGGAAAAACAGCAGGTGTATTATACATACTCTCTTTTTCAATTTGTACTTTATAGTCTAAAATAGAAGGTATTTTACGAGAAACTTTACCTAAAATATCTTCTTTAACAACAACTAACTCTGTACCAGCTGGTCCCATGTTTTTTTGAGCGCCTGCATATATTAAATCAAACTGAGAGAAATCTATCTTTCTTGAAAAAATATCTGAACTCATATCACAAACTAAAGGAATGTTAACCTTAGGAAAGGTTTTCATCTGTGTTCCATAAATAGTATTGTTTGAAGTAATATGTAAATAATCTAAATCGTTTGGTACTCCGAACATTTTAGGAATATGGTTATAACCTTCATTTTTAGATGATGCTACTTCAACAACTTCGCCAAATAATTTAGCTTCTTTTATAGCATTGTTACTCCACGTTCCTGTGTTTAAATAACCTGCTTTGGTTTCTAATAAATTGTATGCAACTCTGATAAACTCCATACTAGCACCACCTTGTAAAAAAAGTGCTACGTATCCTTTATCTTTTAGGTCTAAAAGCTCTAAAGCTAATGCTCTAGCTTTTTCCATTACTTCTACAAATTCTTTGCTTCTATGAGAGATCTCGATTAGCGATAATCCCATGCCATTAAAGTCTTGAACAGCTTCAGAAGCTTTTAATAAAACTTCTTGAGGTAAAATACATGGACCTGCGCTAAAATTGTGCTTTTTCATTTTTGTAGTATTAATTAAGTCGGCAAAGGTCTTAAATTTTAAAGTAATTATACAGTATAACTAGTAAAATTCTATGAGTTTTTCAATAAAAAGCTAATAGTATCAACATTATCTGCGTAATTTGATAGACTTGGTTTTTGAGTTTCTCCAAAATTAACCTCATTTTTGACAACTCCTTTAGCTACAATACATTGAATTTTATCTTCTTCGAAATTTAGTTTAGCTTTAATTTCATCGAGAGTGGTGTAATTTTCATAAAAAAGAGAAGCAATAGGAGAGGAGTAGCTAGAATCTTCTTTTAATATTAAAAAACCATTATCTAAAAGTTTAAAATTACTCATTAGATAAACAGCTTTGTTATAATCGTAATTGTTAGAATATTTTATTTGCTCAATAATAGGGTGATATTCATAGAGTGCTTTAAAAAGAGTGTCAAAATCATAATTTAAAGGCACAAATACTTTAGAAACACTACGACAACCTAAACCGTAGTAAGTGAAGATATCTTTACCTAAAGCTGTTAGTTCTTCTTTTGATTCTTTTCCTGTAATTACGGCAACAGAATTTCTGTTTTTACGTATAATGTGTGGTTTTTTGCTGAAATAATGCTCAAAATAACGAGCTGTGTTATTGCTGCCAGTGGCAATAACTAAATCAAAATTAGCTAGTCTACCTTCTTCAAAAACAATATTTTCTTTGAATTTTGGCTCTATTTCAATTAAAATATCAGTTACAATGGGTAAAAGTATATTATCATTAGATGATAATTTTATTAAAGCTTTGTGTCCTGTTATTAACACACATAAAAAATCATGAAAACCAACTAAAGGTATATTTCCAGCCATTATTAAGGCTACAGTTTTTTGTTGTATATCAGATTTTAAATCATAGTTTTTAACCCATTCTTTAATATTTTCTTCAGAAAGCGTATTTGCCCAGTTTTCAAGACTATATAAAATGTTTTCGCGGTTAAACCAACCATTTTTGTGTTTAGCTAAAGAAATTTTGTCTTCTAATGTGTTATATAAGCTCGATGAATGCGTTTGTTTTTCTTGCTCTTTGTTAGCAGAAATGCAAAATTCCTTGAAAAATGTACCAAGTTTAACAAAAGCTTCTATTCTTAGCGTAACGTCTATCATTATATTTGTATAGGATTAGATTAGGTTTTACCTTTGCACAAAAGTATTGATACTGAAATTAATTCAGCAAAAAAGAAACAAAAATTATGGCAATTATAATAACGGATGAGTGCATAAATTGCGGAGCCTGTGAACCAGAATGCCCAAATACAGCAATATATGAAGGTGCCGACGAGTGGCGTTACAGTGATGGAACATCATTAAACGGTAAAGTTGTTTTACCTGATGGTAAAGAAGTTGAAGCAGATGATGTACAAGAACCAATAAGTGACGAAGTATATTATATTTCACCTGATAAGTGTACGGAATGTATGGGATTCCATGAAGAGCCGCAGTGTGCAGCTGTTTGCCCAGTTGATTGTTGTGTGCCTGATGATGATCATGTAGAAACAGAAGAAGTTTTGTTAGCTAAACAAAAATTCATGCATCCAGAATAAATAATATTTATATAATATAAAAAAAGCCGGACTAATTTAGTCCGGCTTTTTTTTTAATTGATCTGAGCTTTTTTAAAAAGCTGCCCTTTTTTAAAGGGCAACTTCGACTAAAACAAACTCAAACTTAAATTAAAATCTGTAGTTTACTGATAAAT
The DNA here is from genome assembly GCF_019021925.1 of Cellulophaga sp. HaHaR_3_176. Taxonomy (NCBI): domain Bacteria; kingdom Pseudomonadati; phylum Bacteroidota; class Flavobacteriia; order Flavobacteriales; family Flavobacteriaceae; genus Cellulophaga; species Cellulophaga sp. HaHaR_3_176. Next base: position 1,616,064 of record NZ_CP058990.1, on the reverse strand, counting down.
TAAGCATTGTACCTAATTGACTAAAGTGGTAACCATCGTAAGTCATTTGAGAATAACGTTGGTTAAATGTAATAAGATTAGATTGCTCTTGAATAGGTGTTATTCCGTAATATGTTAACGAAGTATCATCAATTAAAGCTTGACCTGCTGCATTTTCTGCTTTAAAGCCCCATTCTGGTAAAACATTAAATAAGTTATTGATGTTTAAAGCTATTGTAAGTTTTTCAGTAGCATTAAAATTAACTCCTAAGTCTGATACAATTTTAGGAGTAAATTCTGTTCTTAAGTTTTCGTCTAAACCTTGTTGCTTAAATGTGGTTTTTCCGAAGTAAGTATTATTAAAAGAGAATCCGAATTTATTAATATTATAATTAGCTCCTAATATCCACTTTGTTTTTGGTCTAGATGTAAAAAATAAAGCTTCTTGAGTAGCGTTAACTACAGATTGACCAGCGTCTTCAACTAATTGAGGGTTTTTGACAGCTCCATCTCTTTCGTTTTGAATTGTGTAGTTTCCAGATAAAGTAAAATCAAGTATTCCGTCTCCTAAACCAATGTTTTTGTAGTTTGCAACAAAATCTATTCCAGATGTTTTAGTATCTAAAGCATTAACAAAAAAGCTAATATCACTTAAATTATTATTGTTTAATACTTGATCTAATGGAGTATTACCTATACTGTTACCAACAGCATCAGTTGCAGTAGCTCCAATTTCAGTACTTAATACGATACGGTCTTTAACAGCAATATTATAGTAATCAACAGTAACATTAAAGTTTTTGTTTATTTTGGCACCTAAACCAACAGTGAAGTTAGTAGATTCTTCAGCATCTAATTGAGGTAAACCAAGTATGTTAGCAGTAGAAGAAACGTTGTTAACTAAACCACCAACTTGAATACCTTGACCAGGTACAAAGCTATATTGTGCTTTTTGAGTGTAAATTTGGTGCAAAGTAGGAGCTCTAAATCCTGTTGAAACAGAACCTCTTAAAGTTACTTTATCATCCAAAAATTTATATCTAGAACTTAACTTCCAAACAAAAGCATTACCGAAGTCAGAATAATTTTCAGTTCTAATAGTTCCATTCAGTAAAAAATTATCTGAAACATCGTAAGCAATATCGAAATATCCTCCAAAATTATAACGGTTAAATTTACCAGAGTTTTCAGGGCTATTACCAGCAAAAGAATCAGCTCCACCACCATCATAAGATGCTAAACCACCTTCAATTATTTCAAATGTTTCAGTTCTAAATTCAGAACCAAACCCAATACTAATTTTATCAGATAAAATTCTAGATATATCAATGTTACCAACATTGTGAGAAAAGCTAGTTCCACCAGGACTAAAAGATCTTTGGCTGTTTGACCTATATAATTCAGAACCTTGAGAAAGTTCTCCATCATCTAAAGTACCATTACTATTTGCATCTACCCAAGTAGATGGTGAATATACTTCGTTTGCATTATGCGAGTTATTTACATTGTAAGTTTGAGTGTTACCACCTGTTGTAAAACTAACATCAACATTCCAATCATTTTTTACAGTTTTAAAACCAATTGTAGCATTGTAATCAGTTAAAAGACCTTCAAAAGTTGGTACATAACCATCATAACCATTTACTGTATTTGGGTTGTTACCAGGGAAAAAATCTGCTAAATATTCAGACCCTTCGCTTAATGGCTTCCAATAAGGAGTTCTATAGTTAGCAAAACTATTTACTTTTTTATATACATAAGCAGCGTTTGCATATAAGTTAGTGTTTTCACTTAATTCATAACCAGTGTTAATTTCAAATTTAGCGGAAGCAGTTTCAGGAGAACCATTAATATTTCCTGCATCTGGTCTTCTTCCTAAAAATTCTTCGGTAGTAGCTAATCCTTGAGCATTTGAGGCTAAAATAGCAGCATTACGTGTGTTGTAATCTGCTGAGCCAACATAATTGTTTGTAAATTCTGCAACTGCTTGAGGAACTGTAAAACCAGTTAAATCAACTCCACCTAGCAATGAACCATTTAAGTAACTTCCATATGAGTTAGGGTTTGAAGATGTGAAATCGGCAGCATCTCCAGCAGCATTTACAGTACCTGGTCTATTTGATTGGTTAACTTTAGATAAATCGATAGTATAGTTAACGAAACCTTTATCATCACCAATACTAGATCCATTGTTTACAGCAATACCGAACATTTCTCCATCACCTTCACTAGTTATTCCAGTTCTAATAGTTGCAGAACCTTCATTAGCGCTATTTTTTAAAATGATGTTCATTACACCTGCAATTGCATCAGAACCATATTGAGCAGAAGCACCATCACGTAAAATTTCTACTCTTTTAATCGCATCTGTAGGAATAGCAGATATATCAGCACCTGTTTCCCCACGGCCTGGAGAAGTTTGAGTATATAATAAAGAACTTAAGTTTTTACGCTTACCGTTAATTAATATTAATGTTCTAGAAGGCCCCATGTTTCTAATTTCATAAGGATCTAATAGAGATGTTGCATCGTTAACAGGAGTTTGGACAGTGTTAAAAGATGGAATTTTATACTGTAAAGCTTTATCGAAAGAAGCTTGACCTGTAGACGTTAAGTCTTTTGCACCAACAACATCAACAGGAAGAGGTGAGTCTGTATTTGATCTAGGAGCTGTTCGAGAACCTACAACGATAAATTCATCAAGCTTGTTTCCTTCAGAAAGAATTACATTTATACTTGATTTACCACCTATTTTCTTTTCAATTGTTTCAAAGCCAATATAACTAAAAACTAAAGTTGCATCACTTGCAGCTTCAATAGTATAATTACCATCAAAATCTGAAGTAGTACCATTTGTAGTACCTTTTACAACAACATTAGCACCTGCTAATGGCATTCCGTCTTGGTCTGTAATTTTACCAGTTACAGCGCTTTGTATAGTATTAGCCTTTAATTTGCTTTCTATTTTTGGTAAATCAGCCGTATCATACAGCGCAATATTTTTTGCTGATCCATTGGCGGTTATCCCTAGAAAAAGGACAAACGACGACAGCGTTTTAAAAATTGAATTCTTGTTCATAATTTTGAGTTTTAGTTATTAGTAATTTAAATAGTTTATTAGAATTTAAAATTTATACCAGCATTCATTGTTGTACCATTAAAACCAAATTGGTTTACTTCCCATGGATATTTAAACCTACCGCCTAAATCGGTTACAACATCACCTTTAGTATCAATAGTATCGGGGTACACATTCAACAAATTATTAATTCCAATATTTGCTGATATTTTATCTGAAAAATTATAATTAATGTATAAGTCTGTAATTAGTTTACCAGTGAATGTTTGATCGTTTGCAGGTATTGTTGCATGTTGCCATGTAACCTCTCCGAAGTATGTATTATTAATACCTACTATTAATTTATTTAGTTTATAGTCTAGACCTAATAAAACTTTAGATTTTGGTCTTGCAGAAATAATTCTAGATTGTTCTTTACGATTAAAAATGTCATAATTGTTCTGAGCTAAAATGGTCGGAGTGTTAATCTGTCCAACAATTTCAGTTTCGTTGTAATTAGCGGAAAGAGTTGCGGTTAAAAAACCATTACCCAGATTAATGTTTTTGTATGTAGCAACTAAATCAATACCATTAGTTTCTGTATTAACAGCGTTTGCAAAGAATTTTAGACTTGTGATAGAATTATCTATAAGTATTTCTTCTACAGGGTTTGTTGTATTGTCATCAGCATCAAAGCCTATTTCACCTGTAAATAAGACTCTGTCGTCCATTTTTACGTTGTAAAAATCAATTGATAGTGAAAAATCACTTGTTGCTTGAAATGTAATACCTGCAGAAATATTTTTAGATGTTTCAGCAGTTAATTGAGGAACACCTAAGCCTTCTCTAATAATAGGGTCGACATTATTAAAGGTGCCTTGATTTGATATGGTATTACCAGATACTAATGTTTGAACATTACTTAAATAAATTTGATGCAAAGAAGGTGCTCTAAACCCGGTACTATATGAGGCTCTTATAGCTCCTTTATTATTACCTAATAAATATCTAGAACTTATTTTCCAAGATGTATTACCTCCAAAATCACTAAACTCTTCATGTCTTGCAGCTCCGCCTATTAAAAAAGCTTCTGTAATATCCCAATCTAAATTAGCATAAACACCTATATTATCTCTTTTCGCAAGTACTTCATTTGTTGGTTGCAACCCAGGAAAAGATTGTACTGGACCTGGTTCATACGAGGCAGATTCGCCAGCAATTGCTTTAAAGCGTTCGCCTCTGATTTCTGATCCGAAACTTATGCTAATATCTCCAAAGCTTCTAGAAAAATCAAGATTAGCTAATGTGTTGCTAAAATTATATCCTCCAACATCAAAAACAGTCGGACTGTTAGCGCCTAAAGAAGGGTTTAAGCTGTTGCTAACAATGTAATCTACCGCATTTCTACCATAAGTACCACTTAAATCAACATCAAAACCTAAAAGTTTAGATTTAAAACCAACGGTAAAGTTATTATCTCTTATATCAGTTTCAAATGTTGGTTGAAAGCCATTGTATACTTCATTTTCATCATGTAATAAGTTAAACGGATCACCAACCCAGTAAGGAGGTCTGTATAAAGCAAAACTTTTTCCTGTTCTATAGGTCATGCCGCCAAAAGTGTAAAATTCTCCTTTGTTATTATTAAAAGGAATACCAGCATTAAAAAAGGCATCGACATTTTTCATTTCTGGTTGACCAACAGTCATACCTAAATCAGGGTTGTTAGCTAACCAATCTCCCCAGGTAGGATCGTTGGCAGGTACTCCAAACAAATCATCCTTACCAGGTGTTCCAGCTCTGTTTGTTACATCTTGTTGGTAGTAACCAAAAGTTAAATTTAAATAACCGCCATTTTCGCCAATACCAATTGAAGAGTTTAGGTCAGCTCCGAAATTGAAACCATCGCCTTGACTAGTGATGCCTGATTTTAAATTAACTGTAGTGAATTCAACATTCTTTTTTAAAATCATATTTATAACACCAGCAATGGCATCAGATCCATATTGTGCGGAAGCACCATCTCTAAGCACTTCTATTCTTTCAATAGCGGCAACAGGAATACTTTTCAAATCAACGCCAACTTCACCTTTACCAGGGGTATCGTTAATGTATACTAAGGCACTTTGGTTTTTTCTTTTTCCATTAATTAAAACCAATGTTCTACTAGGACCAAGACCTCTTAAATCAGCAGGATCAAAATGTGCAGTTGCATCAGAAACAGTTTGATTTGAAGAATTGAATGATGGTACTTTATAGGTAAGCATTTTATCTACACTAGGTTGTCCTGTGCTTTTTAATTCTGACACGCCAATATTATCAATAGGTACAGCTGATTCTAAAGCTGTTCTAGGTTTAGATCTGTTACCCACCATAATAACCTCTTCTAATAATTCGCCTTCATTTAAAATGATGTTAATTTGAGATCTACCATTCACTTTTTCTTCTACACTAGAATAACCAATGTAGCTGTATACTAATGTTGCATTATCTGAAATGGTTATTTTATAATTACCATCAAAATCAGTTGTTGTGCCATTTACGGTCCCTTTTTCTAAAACATTGGCACCTACTAGTGGCATACCATCTTGGTCGGTTATTTTACCAGAGACTGTTTTTTGAATATTAAAATTTGTTTGAAAAAAATGAATACTAGAATGACTTTTTAGACTTAGTTTTTCTAATTTATTTGTAGTTGTTTTTTTTTGATAAATCACGTAATACTTATTCCCTAAATATTCAAAATCATAACTAGTCTTCTTCTCTAGTTTACTTAATATTTGATCTAGCTTCTCATATTCGTATTCAGCAGGGTCTAATGAAGAGCCTAATAATATTTCAGGATTGTATGTAAAGAAAACATGATGTTTTTTGCTTACATCATTTAAAAAATCGGGTAATGATACTTTAGAGTTGTTTGTAGATCGTAAATTATCATTTGCGAATCCAGTAGTTATAATTCCTAAAAAAAGAACTACGGAGAACAGGGCTGATACATATGTTTTCAGGTTCATAATTTTAATCTTTAATTATTAACAATTTATTTTCTTTTTCTATAATGGTAATGCCTGTCGATTTTTGAATTGCATCGATACATATTTTTAAATTTTCATTAGGAATACCTCCAGTTAGCTTGATGTTTTTAGTTTCTTCATCAATAAATTCAGACGATATACCATAAGCATCTTCAATATATTTCATAACCTTATTTAAAGAGATGTTGTTAAAAATGTATGTACCGTCTCTCCAAAGTGCATAATTGAAATCGCTGTTAATTTTTTCGTGAAGTAAAATTTCATTTATTTTTGAATAAGAGACTATTTCTCCTGGATTCATTTTTTTAGAACCACCATTCTCTAGTAGAAGGTTTATGGAGCCTTCATCTAGCAATACATTTGTTTTTTCATTTCGGGTATTCACATTAAAGTGTGTCCCAAAAACTTCAACTTTTAAATCATTTGTAGTAACCCAAAACTTAGCTTTAGTTGAAGGTTTAGATTTTACTTTAAAATAAGCTTCCCCATCTAAAAAAACATCTCTAGAGTTTCCTTTTTCATATTTTAATTGAGAATTACCATTTAAAACAACAGTAGTGCCATCAGGTAATTTTAGATTGATAATTTCACCAAATCCAGTTTTGTGAATTACCTCTGTATTAAAATTTAAAGTATTTACTATTGAAAATAAAATAATAAAGGAAGCGACTAAAAGAACACTAAAACCAATTAATTTTTTATTAGAGCTTTTTGATGCTTTATTTTTCTTAGACCTCTCTAATGTATTCGATTGTATTTTTTCAAAAACTAAATCAAACTTATCATTAATAAAATCGGAGCTTAATTCTTTTTCTTCAAAATCAATTCCTTTAATAATATCTCTGGCATTATAGATGGTATCAATATATTCTGGGTTGTCTAATATCCAGTTATTCCAAAATGCAATATCATTTCTATTGCTTTTAAAAACCCAATTGTTAAAAGAGGTGTCATTTAAAAGGTTTTCTAAAAAATGTTGTTTGCTTTCTTCCATTAGTAAATAGTAGCTATTGTGCTTTCTATTTATAAAGAGGAAGAGTTTTTTATTTTATACCCTAAAATTTTGAAGAAAAATAAATTATTTTTTTAAAATTGACGAAAGCATGTCGTTTTCTATTGTTTTTCTAAGTTTAGAAAAAGCTTTTTGAAGTGTGTTTGAAACGCTCTGATAAGAAATATCCATAGCTTCTGATATATCAGAAGTGTTTAATGAGCTATAATATTTTAAGTAAATTACTTCACGCTCGCGAGGGGATAGTGTGTTTAAAATATTAATAACAACATTTCTTTGAGCTATAGAGAACTCATGTTTTATAGTTAATTCTTCATGAGAAAACTCAAAATTAGTATCAATAGCATTTTTTGAATCTAATTCAGTAAAAATTCTTTCTTTTTTTAAGTGTGTAAACAAAGCTCTTCTGAAAGAAACAAATAAATATGCTTTAATATTATTTACTTTACCTATCGTATTTCTGTTTTCATATAAATAGATAAAGAAATTTTGAAGAGAATCTTCTGTGACCTCTGTATTACCACAAATTTTTAGTCCATAACTATGTAAAGAAGCATAGTACATCTTAAATATAGAAGAGAACGCATTGGCATTTCCTTCTAGAAATAAAAACCATAAAGTTTCTCCTTTATTATCTAACATTTAATGTTTTTGTTACTCTATTTTAATAACCAATGGGTTAATGAAAAGTTAAATTAATGAATTAATCGTTAATAATGCAGGATTTTTCCCAAAAAAATAATTTTTATAATGAAAACAGCTAAAAATGTTGAATATCTTTATTTTTTAATATTGAGGTTAATATAACTCGATAAGTTATATTTGCAGCTTTAAAAATATTTTTGATGAAAGCAGGAATCGTAGGATTGCCAAACGTAGGTAAATCCACCCTTTTTAATTGTTTGTCTAACGCAAAAGCACAAAGTGCAAACTTCCCTTTTTGTACTATAGAACCTAATATAGGAGTAGTAAATGTTCCTGATACAAGGATACAGAAATTAGAAGAATTAGTAAATCCAGAGCGAGTTTTGCCTGCGACAGTTGAAATTGTTGATATTGCAGGTCTTGTAAAAGGAGCTAGTAAAGGAGAAGGTTTAGGAAATCAATTTTTAGGAAACATTAGAGAAACAGATGCTATTTTGCATGTGTTACGTTGTTTTGATAATGATAATATAGTACATGTTGATGGTTCTGTTGATCCTATTAGGGATAAAGAGACTATAGATATGGAGTTGCAGTTAAAAGATTTAGAAACTGTAGATAAAAAGCTTGAAAAAGTAAAGAGGGCTGCTAAAACAGGTAATAAAGAGGCGCAAAAAGAAGAAGCTATTTTATTGCAAATTAAAACTGGTTTAGAGGCAGGTACATCGGTAAGAGCTTTAGATTTCGCAAAAGAAGATCATAAAGAGTTTGTTTATCCTTTGCAGTTTATTACAGATAAACCTGTAATGTATGTTTGTAATGTAGATGAAGATGCAGCTGTAAATGGTAATGCATATGTAGATAAGGTTAAAGAGGCTGTGGCAGGTGAAAATGCTGAAGTTATATTTTTAGCAGTAGGTACTGAGGCAGATATTACAGAATTAGAGACTTATGAGGAACGTAAAATGTTCTTAGAAGATTTAGGTTTGTCAGAGCCAGGTTCTGGTAAATTAATTCGTGGTGCTTACAAATTATTAAATTTAGAAACTTATTTTACTGCGGGCGTTAAAGAAGTGCGAGCTTGGACTATTCCTGTAGGAGCAACAGCACCTCAAGCTGCTGGTGTAATTCATACTGATTTTGAAAAAGGGTTTATTAGAGCCGAAGTTATCGCTTATGATGACTATGTTTCTTTCGGGAGTGAGTCTAAAGTGAAAGAAGCTGGTAAAATGCGTGTAGAAGGTAAAGAATACATCGTTAAAGATGGTGATGTAATGCATTTTAGATTTAACGTATAATTTTACATACAAGCTTGAACTTCGTAATTAGTTCAGTTTATAAAAATAAGTTTTATCAAACATGCTAGCTTTGTTGGCATGTTTGATAAAATATCTTCAAAAACAATAGGTTTCGTATTTGCAATTATAGGAATAATCTTATTTTCTGCAAAGGCTGTAATGGTTAAATTAGCCTATAATTTCCAAATTGATTATTTAACACTTTTATTATTTAGAATGGTTTTTTCTTTACCATTTTATATAGCAATTGCTTTTTGGAAAAAACCAGTAGCTATTCAGTCTAGAAAAACAAAAGATTGGGTTTGGCTATTTTTCTTTGGTTTTATTGGGTATTATTTGGCGAGCTTATTTGATTTTATGGGGTTACAGTACATAAAAGCGGGTCTAGAGCGTATAATCTTATTTGTGTACCCAACAATCGTGGTTTTAATTTCTTATTTGTTTTTAAAGAAAGTAATAACCAAAAATCAAATAATAGCAATATTAATTACTTATGTAGGGGTTTTAGTTACATTTTGGGATGAATTAGCAGTGCAAAGTGATGATGTAGTAATTGGAGGTTTTTTAATTCTTTTAAGTGCTGCAGCGTACGCTTCTTACTTGGTAGGAAGTGGTTGGTTGATTCCTAAATTTGGTGTACTGAAGTTTACTTCATATGCAATGATGGTTTCTACTTTTTGTGTTGTTGTGCATTATATTCTTCAAGGAGATTTTAATTTATTTGATTATCCATCAGAAGTTTACGTTTTAGGATTGTCTATGGCTGTTTTTTCAACATTAATTCCTTCTTTTTTAGTTTCAGCAGCAATTGAGAGGCTTGGTGCATCAACTTTTTCAATATTTGGCAGTTTGGGGCCGATTTCAACTATTTTATTAGCATTTTTCTTTTTAAATGAGAGTGTAAGTGTTATTCAACTGGTAGGTATGTGTGTTGTTATTTTAGGAGTTTCATTTGTTTCAAAAAAAAGAAAGCATAATTAGAGCTTCATTTTAGATGAATGGTTTCTTTTCTTATAAAATGTAATAATATCAACAAAACAAAATTGCGTATTGTTGATTACTTTCGGGGCGTCTAGTTTTATCTTTCCTTAACACTTGCTATATTAGCAACACTTTCGAAGAAACCCTTGACATGTCAGAAAATACTCAATATACAGAAGATAATATCCGTTCGCTTGATTGGAAAGAGCATATTCGTTTACGTCCAGGAATGTATATCGGTAAATTGGGAGATGGATCATCTGCCGATGATGGTATTTATATCCTTCTAAAAGAGGTTATAGATAACTGTATTGATGAGTTTGTAATGGGGTCTGGTAGAACTATTGATATAGCGATAAAAGAAAATCTTGTTTCTGTTCGTGATTATGGTAGAGGAATTCCATTAGGTAAAGTTGTAGATGTAGTGTCTAAAATGAATACTGGTGGTAAGTATGATTCTAGAGCGTTTAAGAAGTCTGTTGGTTTAAATGGGGTAGGTACTAAGGCAGTAAATGCTTTGTCAACGTTTTTTAAAGTAGAATCGTCTAGAGATAACCAATTAAAAACAGCAGAGTTTCATCAAGGTAATTTAGTACAGGAAGAAGGTCCGGAAAGTACTTCGAAAAGAAAAGGAACTAAAGTTTCTTTTATTCCAGATGAAGTAATTTTTAAAAAATATAAGTACAGAAATGAGTACATAGAGCGAATGCTTAAAAACTATGTGTACTTAAATCCTGGTTTGACTATAGTTTTTAATGGTGAAAAATTCTATTCAGAAAACGGACTTAAAGATCTTTTAGAGGATAATAACAATGTCGAGGATATGTTATACCCTGTTATACATTTAAAAGGTGATGATATTGAAGTTGCTATTACACATAGTAAAACCCAATACAGTGAAGAATATCATTCTTTTGTAAACGGGCAGCATACAACACAGGGAGGTACACATCAATCAGCATTTAGAGAGGCAATAGCTCGTACTATTCGTGATTTTTATGGCAAAAATTATGAAGCTTCAGATATTCGAAAATCTATTATATCAGCGATAGCTATAAAAGTAATGGAGCCTGTTTTTGAAAGTCAAACTAAAACAAAATTAGGTTCTACTGATATGGGAGGTGAGTTTCCTACGGTAAGAACCTATATAAATGATTTTATAGGTACAAAATTAGATAACTATTTACATAAAAATCCAGACACTGCAGAAAAGTTGCAACGAAAGATAATGCAAGCAGAGAAGGAGCGTAAAGAACTATCAGGTATTCGTAAGTTAGCCAGAGATAGAGCTAAAAAGTCGAACCTGCATAATAAAAAATTACGTGATTGTAGAGTTCATTTAGGTGATACAAAAAACGATAGATATTTAGAGAGTACGCTTTTTATAACAGAGGGAGATTCAGCTTCTGGTTCAATTACAAAGTCTAGAGATGTGAATACGCAAGCTGTTTTCAGTCTTAGAGGTAAGCCTTTAAACTCGTACGGTATGTCTAAAAAGATTGTATACGAAAACGAAGAATTTAATTTATTACAAGCAGCATTAAATATTGAAGATTCTATGGAAGATTTGCGTTACAATAATATTGTAATAGCAACTGATGCCGATGTCGATGGTATGCACATTCGTTTATTATTGATTACATTTTTTCTTCAGTTTTTTCCTGAATTGATAAAAGAGAATCATTTGTATATTTTGCAAACACCTTTATTTAGAGTGCGTAATAAAAAGAAAACCTTTTACTGTTATTCTCCAGAAGAAAAGCAAGATGCAATAAATGAGCTTTCAGGAAAAGCAGAGATAACTCGATTTAAAGGTTTGGGTGAAATTTCTCCAGATGAGTTTAAGCACTTCATTGGTGGCGATATTCGATTAGAGCCTGTGATGTTAGATAAAAACATGTCTATTGAAAGTTTACTTGAATTTTATATGGGTAAAAACACACCAGACAGACAAAAATTTATCATAGAAAATCTTAAAGTAGAATTAGATTTAATAGAAGATAATTAATTATAAACCAAACTAATACGATTCTTTCTGCATGGAAGATAACGAAGAACTGAACGAAGAACATTTAGAAAGCCAAGACAGCTCACAAGACGCCTTAACCAAGGTGACGGGTATGTATAAAGATTGGTTTTTGGATTATGCTTCATATGTAATTTTAGAACGTGCTGTACCAGCGATTGAAGATGGATTTAAGCCAGTGCAAAGGCGTATAATGCATGCTTTGAAAGAGTTAGATGATGGGCGTTATAATAAAGTAGCAAACGTTGTTGGGCACACAATGCAGTATCACCCCCATGGTGATGCCAGTATTGCGGATGCCATGGTGCAAATTGGCCAGAAAGATTTGCTGATAGATACTCAGGGTAACTGGGGTAATATTTTAACAGGAGATAGAGCTGCAGCGTCAAGATATATTGAGGCTAGGTTGTCAAAATTTGGTTTAGAGGTGGTTTTTAGTCCTAAAATTACGGAATGGCAATCTTCTTACGATGGTAGAAAAAAAGAACCTGTAAATTTACCGGTTAAGTTCCCGTTGTTGCTTGCGCAAGGAGCAGAAGGTATAGCTGTTGGTTTATCAACAAAAGTTTTACCACATAATTTTATAGAATTAATAGATGCTTCAATAAAGCATCTGAAAGGTCAAAAATTCACAATATATCCTGACTTTCCAACTTCTGGAATTATAGATGTTACAAACTATAATGACGGACTTAGAGGTGGTAAAATTCGAGTGCGAGCTAAAATAGCTCAATTAGATAAGAATACACTGGTTATAAATGAGATACCTTATGGTACTAATACATCTTCTTTAATAGATTCTATATTAAAAGCTAACGAAAAAGGTAAAATAAGAGTTCGTAAAATTGAAGATAATACAGCTGCAGATGTTGAAATTTTAATCCATTTACCATCAGGTTTATCACCTGATAAAACAATAGATGCTTTATATGCTTTTACGGCTTGTGAATCTTCAATTTCTCCGTTAGGTTGTATTATTGAAGATAATAAACCTTTATTTACAGGAGTGTCAGAAATGTTAAGACGTTCAACAGATTATACGGTTGAGCTGTTAAGGCAAGAATTAGAGGTTCAGTTGAGTGAGTTAGAAGATCAGTGGCATTTTGCTTCTTTGGAGCGAATTTTTATTGAAAATAGGATATATAGAGATATTGAAGAAGAGGAGACTTGGGAAGGTGTTATTCAGGCAATTGACAAAGGATTAAAACCGCATACAGGGCATTTAAAAAGAGCTGTTACGGAAGAAGATATAGTTCGTCTTACTGAAATTAGAATTAAACGTATTTCTAAATTTGATATTGATAAAGCGCAGCAGTTAATTGATAGTTTGGATGCTAGGATTGCAGAAGTGAAACATCATTTAGCTAATTTGATTGAGTTTACTATTAATTACTTTAAAAATTTAAAAGAAAAGTACGGTAAAGACCGTGAACGTAAATCAGAGATTCGAGTTTTTGATGATATTGAGGCAACGAAGGTTGCAATCAGAAATACAAAACTTTACGTTAATAGAGAAGAAGGTTTTGTTGGTACATCTTTGAAAAGAGATGAATATGTTGCGGATTGCAGTGATATTGATGATATTATTGTAATGACAAAGCAAGGTGAAATGATGATAGCTAAAGTTGATTCTAAGATTTTTGTTGGGAAAAACATTATTCACGTTGCTGTATTTAAGAAAAAGGATAAAAGAACCATTTATAATATGGTTTATAAAGACGGGAAATCTGGGCCTAGTTATATCAAAAGATTCAATGTAACGGCTGTAACTCGAGATAAAATCTATGATCTTACCAATGGTAGCCCTAATTCTGATGTATTGTATTTTTCAGAAAACCCTAATGGAGAGGCTGAAGTTATTACAGTGCTTTTAAGGCAAGCAGGTAGTATTAAAAAACTAAAGTGGGATGTTGATTTTTCTGATATTTTAATAAAAGGAAGGGCGTCAAAAGGAAATGTTGTTACGAAATACCCAGTTAAGCGAATTGAGCTAAAAGAGAAAGGTGTTTCAACCTTAAAACCACGTAAAATTTGGTTTGATGATGTTGTTAGAAGGCTTAATGTGGATGGAAGAGGAGAGTTATTGGGAGAGTTTAAAGGAGAAGATTTACTGTTGGTTATAACTCAAAAAGGTGTTGCTAAAACTTTTGCTCCAGAATTGACAGCACATTTTGATGAAGATATGATTGTTCTTGAAAAATGGAATCCTAAAAAACCAATTTCTGCAGCTTATTTTGATGGTGAAAAAGAGAAATATTACGTTAAAAGATTTTTGATTGAAAATGAAAATAAGGAAGATTTGTTTATTTCAGAGCACCCTAAAACGTATTTAGAGTTAGTTTCTACGGATTGGAGACCGGTTGTGGAAATAGAATTTGTAAAACCTAGGGGGAAAGATGCTAAACCTAATCAAGTTGTTGATATTGAGGATTTTATATCAGTTAAAGGTTTTAAAGCTTTAGGTAATCAATTAACGGCGGACAAGGTTAAAAACATGAACGCATTAGAATCTTTGGAGTTTATTGAGGAAGAGGTTGTAGAGGAAAAACTTAAATCTTTGAAGTCAGATGATGAGGATAAAAATGATGATGAAGTTAAAGAAGGGGAATCATCAGATGATAAAGATGAAGATGGCTCACAGGCTACATTATTTTAATTATATATTTTGAAAAATTTTATAGAAGAGTTTAAGAAGTTCGCCATTAAAGGTAATTTGATGGATATGGCTATCGGTATTATAATTGGTACGGCGTTTAATAACGTGGTTAATATTTTGGTTAAAAAGGTTGTGATGCCTCCTTTTTCTCTTTTAACGGATGATGTTAATCTTCATGATAAGAAATTTATTTTGCGTGAAGCAACTGAAAAAGTAGATGAAGTTGCAATTGGTTATGGTGAGCTTATAGAGGTTTCTATTGACTTTTTGATTGTTGCTTTAACAATATTTGTTGTAATAAAGTTTTTTAATAGGTTTAAATCGAAATCAGAAGACCCAAAAAACAGCGAAGTAGAAACTCCTAAAAACATACAATTACTATCAAATATGGAGCGTTTGCTTGAAGAGCAAAATGAATTGCTTCGAAAAAGTCAAAAATAAAGATCAAACAAGTTAAAATATTATAAAATTATGTGTTGTTATTATTTTTGAGTTTTAAATAATGGTAACTTTGAAAAAAAAGATTTAATGGATTTAACGAACCCCCTAGTTTATGGAGCGCCGTGTTTTATAATATTTATTTTATTAGAATTAACATATAGTAAAAATCATGATGATCATCATGATTTGTATGATTGGAATGATCTTTTTGCTAGTGGCTTTATGGGGATAGGTTCTGCTATTCTTGCAGCTTTATTAAAGGTTGTTTCTGCAATTGTTATTTTTACATACGTATATGATTTGTTTAACCCTTTAGTTGAAGGAGTAAGGACTAACTTGTTAGGGTATAAGTCTTTTGGCTATGCTTGGTATATTTGGCTTTTATGTCAGTTAGCTGATGATTTTACGTATTATTGGTTCCATAGAGCAAATCATGAAATTCGAATTTTATGGGCAGCTCATATCGTACATCACTCTTCAGATAACTTCAATTTAGGAACTGCGGTTCGTAACGGTTGGTTTACTTTATTATATAAGCCTTTGTTTTATATGTGGATGCCTGCAATTGGTTTCTCTCCTGAAATGGTTGTTTTTTGTTTAGGTATAGAGGCTTTGTGGCAATTTCAATTACACACAGTGTTACTTCCTAAATTAGGTGTTTTTGAGAAATTTATGAATACACATACAATGCATCAGGTGCATCACGCTCAAAATGTTGAGTATTTAGATAAAAACCATGGTGGATTTTTAAATGTATTTGACAGAATATTTGGTACTTGGTTGCCTTTAGATGATAGTATAGATGTGAAATATGGTGTAATACACGCCCCAAGTTCAAATAATCCGATTGTTATTCTTACTCATGAGTTTAAGGATATTTGGACTGATATGAAAAAGTCTCCGAAAATGTATCATAAATTCATGTATATATTTGGCCCTCCAGGTTGGAGTCATGATGGAAGTACAATGACGGTTAAGCAACAACAGAGATTGTTTAAGAAGTCTACAAAAGAAAATCCAGGAGTTAGTTTTAGTAGACCTAATTAGTTTATTTGCATAAAATTCTAATAAAAAAAGCCTTACAGAAGTAAGGCTTTTTTTGTATTTTAGATTTTCTTCAAATTAATGTAGATAACAGAAAATATTATAATTACGATGCCTAGCCATTGAAGATTTGTTATTTGCTCATTAAGTATTATATAGGCGCTAAATACAGATACAGGTATTTCTAATGCGGCAATTATACTACCGAGACCTGTACCTATTACGGGAATTCCTTTATTGAATAGTATGGGAGGTAAAATCGTTCCGAAAAAACCAAGAAAAGCACCCCATTTTAAAAGGACGATAAAATCAAAATTTGAAAAAATTTGTATGTTCCAGAATAGAATAGTTAAAATTAGTCCGCCGATTACTAAATATTTACTTCTCGTTAATAAAGGTAAGTTTAGGGCAATTTTATTTGTGGCGTACATAGTCCCAGTGTAACTAGCGGCTGCTAGTAACCCAAGTGTAATACCTTTTATGCTTATTATAGAATCTTCTTCAAGCACTTTTGCGGCTAAAATAGTGCCGCCAATTACTGCGATTGCACCCATTATTTTGGTCTTGCTAACTAAGGTTTTGTCTATAAAATATTCTAATATAACACTCATCCAAATGGTTTGCATTAGTAGGATTATGCCAATAGATACGGGTACATATTGAATGGATAAATAGTAAAAGCTACTTGTAAGCCCTAAAAAGCTACCAAATAATACTAATTTTAGTTTGGATTTTTTAGAATCGGTATTGATTTTTTTTTCGTTTGCAGGCGTAGAGAAGATTTTAGAAAGGATTGTTAGTACAATAGCTCCGATAAAATACTGGGCAAATGAGAGTCCGGCGGTACTAACTCCTGTGTTATTTGCGTACTTAACGAAAGTAGCTAGTATTCCGTAGCTGGCAGCGCCTGTAGCGACATATAGTACACCTTTTAAGTGATTGTTCATGCTGTAAAATTTCAGGCGGCAAAACTGAGGATAATTTTTGAGAAAAAACTAATATATGGTTTTTTAATAAGGTTTATTTGACCATTATTTTTTTTCTTTCACTGTTTACGGAGTTAAGAGAGGTTAGTTTGTTGGTGAAGCCTATTATGTATGAATATGTGTTGGTTGGTAAAAATTCTTTTTCAACAGGAATTGATATAACTCGTTCAGAAGTAGGTTTTATATTAGTGATTTCTGAAAGGTTGATGCTTTTTTGTTTTATAAAACCTTTTTCATCCTCAAAGTTTATGTATAATTTTTGTTCTTTTGAAAATATTAAAGCATTGTTTCTGTGATTTTTAATTTTTAAAGTTACTAAGAAGTTTTCTTGTTGGGGGTCTTGCTTAAATTCACTTTCAATGATAATATTGGTAAAGCTTTTGAAATTTTCAATTTTTTGATGGTAAAACTTCTTGCCCATCCTTGATTTTACTAAAGTTCCGTTGCTTTTATTGTTATATTCAATGTAGGTTATTGTTTTATTTTGAATACTGTCTTCATAGTTTAAAACTTGATACTGAGATTTTTTGTGTTCACCAGGAAATAAAGCTGTGGCGAATTTATTAGAGTAAAAAGTGTACATAGGTGCATCTCTTAATCCGCTATTGCCTGTGTTAAAGACAACAGGTGTTGTGTCTGCTATGGTGTTAATATCCTCAGCCCATAACGGGTGTTCGTGGTAGTAGTCTACATTTAAATTATTTACACCGAAAATATTAAACATAAAGTATAATCGTATGATTAAGAGTAGGCCTATAAATGGAGTTGTTAGGTATGTGAATAGTTTATTGGATTTTCGAGAGCTATAGAATTTTGCTCCCATTATAATAATGGGAATAAGGGCTATTGATGTCCAATGTAAGTGTACGTAACCTCTAAGGCTACTAAAAGCAAAAAAAACAAATGTTCCTAATGCGATGTATTTTAAGCTTTTTTCGAATGTATTAACGGGTTTGTAAATAAAAGGAATAAAAATCACTGCTAAACCGATGATTCCAATTTGAGTGCCTAAAAATTCAGTAAAAAATTTAAGTTTAAAACTACTAGATCTTCCTATTAAGTGGTATTTAAATGTTACAAAATCATGAACATACTGCCAGTATAAATGCGGTAAAAACAAGATAGAAGCTGTTAGAATGGAGATATAGAAATATTTATTAGTAAGTAGTTTTATGTTTGATAAGACTATGAAAAATATAAATAAGACAGCATGGTACTTAGAATAAAGAGCGATTGAGAAGTAAAAACCTAATAGTAATGCTGTTGGTATATTATTTTTATCAATAAAATTTTTATAACCATATAATATTAGTGCTGTAGCGCCTACTAATGCTGTATCTGGAAAGATTATGAATGAAATGTAGTTGAATAACGGTAGTGCGAGAATTATAACTGCAGCATAAATTTTTTCTTTTTCTGAAAGTAATTTGAATAAGAAAAAGAGTCCGACTGATATTGTTAAAACGTGAAATACACGAACACCGAGTTCTGAATTGAAAAACAAACCACCTAAATACGTTAAAAAGCCAACCATAGGAGGGTGGTCGTAATAGCCCCAATCTAATTTTAAAGAATAAAACCAATAATATGCTTCATCACTAGTTAATTCGGTAAAACTTACTTGTATTAGATTAAGAATGGTAAAAAAAACTATAAAATATAAACTGTTGAATTTAATTTTTTGTAACATGTTTTGTAGTTCGTATACTTTATATAAATGATAATATTTATTTGTAAATGAGTGGATTGAAGATATTAAGTTGTTAAATTAATAATTATCACTTCAGATAAAATGCTAGTTGAAATTTCTAATTTGAGTGCATTGAATTTGTGAAAATTTCAAATACAAATTAATTAGTTTTTACAGCAGTCCCCTTAGATTTATTAGCCTTGCCTACTACATTATATTCAAACATATATGAATTTTTTGTGGTAGATAGTATCTTGTAATGTATAGGAGTTTCATTAGTACTTGTATTTAAAATAAACTCACAATCGTTCAGCCAACGTACACTAGCGGTGTCAATTTGGTTTTCGTAATGTTCAATACTGTATTTTTCCGTTCTTGTAAAGTTGCTTTTTTTCTTTTGTCCATCAACCTCATATTCAAAAGTAAAATCACCAGTTTTAAAATCTGCACAATTGCGTTCTGGTTGATAACATGATGTTGCGCTTAGCGCTATAAATAGGATAAAAAGTAGCTTATGTTTCATGACTACAAAATAAAGAAATTTTGTTGGGATGATGCTATAAGAAATGTTCTAATTGTAAATAAATAAGAGAGGTTACATTTCGTAAGCTTCAAAGCTACCATCATCAAAAAATAAAATCACTTTTTTAATGTTTTTTCCAGAAGAATTTTTTTTTGAAAAACTAGTTTCAATATTCTTGTTTGTAGATTTTGGAGTAGGGGTATTTTGTTTTTCTGATTTAGAAGGAAAAGAGCCTTTTCCATTTAAAAGCCAATATAAATTCACATCAGGAAAAGAGCCGACTACTTTTAAAACAAATTCCAAACTCGGTTTGTTTCTTCCTGAAAGTAGGTGTGAAATACTAGATCGCTGAACATTTATTTTGTCAGCAAAAGCAGCTGCAGTTAAATTGTAAAAGTCTAGTATCTTTTCTAGTCTTTTTATAAATTCTTCAGAATTTACCATTGTAAATTTTTAAAAGTTATTTTTTTAAGTTTTAAAACCTTTAAGAAGCTAATTTTTCTAGTTATTTATTAAATAATAACTAGAAATAAATATTATTAATTATTTGATTTTAAATCTATTAATTGATTTATTTTTGTAAATTTTATTTTGTAATTTTTTTGTTTACAAATGTGTATTTATTAATACTTGTGTCTAAAATTATTGAATACAAATGTAAATAATGTTAATTACATTTGTAATTAAAATAGGTGTTATTTTTGTAATTAAAATAGAATAATATAATGGTAGATTTTAAGACGATTCATAATGGTATTAAAGAGAAAAAAGTGTCAGGACGATATGTTACGAATGATTCTATTTTTCCTTTATTAGAAAATTTACCAAATCAATTTAAGGTAGATGTTATTGGAAAGTCTGTCTTAGAAAAAAATATAAAATCTGTAACATTTGGATCGGGAAGTCTTAAAATATTCATGTGGTCTCAAATGCATGGTAATGAATCGACAACTACTAAAGCAGTACTAGATTTTTTAAACTTCATGAAATCAGATGATGATTTAGTAAATGAGATTTTGGAAAAATGTACTATTAAAATTATACCAATTTTAAATCCTGATGGAGCAGAGGCATATACGAGAATAAATGCGAATGAAATTGACTTAAATAGAGATGCGCAAAATAGAACGCAACCTGAAAGTAAAGTGCTTAGAAATGTATATGAAAATTTCAAACCAGATTATTGTTTTAATTTACATGATCAGCGTACTATATTCAATGTAGGTAAAACAAATAAACCAGCTACGGTATCTTTTTTAGCACCTGCTCATGACGAAGAAAGAACAATTTCAGAAACTAGGGGAGAAAGTATGCAGCTTATCGTTGCAATGAATTTAGAACTGCAACAATATATACCAGGGCAAGTGGGTAGGTACGACGATGGTTTTAATGCTAATTGTGTTGGAGATACTTTTCAGATGTTAAAAAAACCAACAATTCTATTTGAATCTGGCCATTATGTAAATGATTATGAAAGAGAAGAAACTAGATGTTATATATTTTGTGCCTTATTAAAAGGTGTAGAAGTAATATCAAAGCAATCAAGTGTTAATTTTATTCAAGATCAATATTTTGAAATTCCAGAAAACGGAAAATTATTTTACGACATTCTTATTAATAATGCAGAAATTTTTGATGATAGCTTAGAGAAAGGTACTTCTTTTGGAATTTTATTTAAAGAAACGCTAGTTTCTAAAAAAATTACTTTTCCTCCTGTAATTGAAAATAAAGGAAATTTAGATGGTTTTTACGGTCATAAAACTTATAATTGCTTGAATGGTAGTGATTTGAAAGCATTAAAAGAACTAAACTCAGTGATGGAATTAATCAAGAAAAATGAATAATATTTTCAATTACTATTAAATTTTTACGTTTTTGTTAAAATTAGTCAACATTTATTGAAATTAATTTCTTAATTAGTTATTTTTGCATATAAATTATTTTTAATAAGATGGGAAAAGTAAAATTAGACGAAATAGATCACCAAATTCTGGATATGTTAATTGATAACACCAGAACACCTTTTACAGATATAGCTAAGAAACTTTTAATTTCTGCGGGTACGGTTCACGTAAGAGTTAAGAAAATGGAAGATGCGGGTATTATTAAAGGATCTTCTTTAACTTTAGATTATGTAAAGTTAGGTTATGCTTTTATCGCTTATATCGGTATTTTCTTAGAGAAAACACATCAGACTAAATTTGTTTTAGAGCGTTTAAATTTAATACCTAATGTAACAGTAGCTCATATAACAACAGGTAAATTTAATATTTTTTGTAAAATACGAGCTAAAGATACTACACATGCAAAAAACATCATTTTTAAAATAGATGATATTGATGGTATTGATAGAACGGAAACTATGATTTCTCTTGAAGAAAGTATAAATGATAAAAAACGTTTAATGCATACCATTTTTAACGAAATGTAATTCATTAAAAAATTACTATATATAAACCTGAGCAGAAATTGTTTGGGTTTTTTATTTTACCCTAATACGAAACAATGAAATTATCTCAATTAAATACATCTGATTACAATCAATTTTATCAAACATATATTTCAACACTTGAAGAAGTAACAATTTTAGAAGCGTTATATAGTGGAAAAGAGGAATTAGAGAAATATATAAAAACAGTACCAAATAATAAGTGGACTTTTGCTTATGCAGAAGGAAAGTGGACTTTGGCAGAGGTATTGTTACACCTTATTGATACCGAAAGAGTATTTCAATATAGGGCATTATGTATTTCAAGAGGCGATGATTCAAAATTTCCTGGTTTTGATCAAGATATATATGTAGCGGACTCTAAGGCTAATAATAGAACTAAAGAAAGCTTGTTAAATGAATTTTTAGCCGTTAGAAATTCGACTATTGCACTTTTTGAATCGTATGATAATAACGACTTGCAAAAATGGGGGGTAGCAAGTAATTCTAGATTAAGTGTAGGTGCTTCAGGTTTTATATTATCTGGACATCTAAAGCACCATTTGAAAATTTTAAACGAAAGGTATTTTACTATTTAATCGAAAGAGTTTTCTTTTTGAAGTTCATTACCAATTAATAATTCTATTTTCTTTTCTCTTTTTGACAAATTGGGCTTAGAATCAATTTTTAACTCTTTAACAATAGAGTCATCGAAATTTGCAATAAAGTTTGATAAACTCTTACTTATTTTAATCAAATAAATAACTTCATCAGTTTTTACTTCAACAGCTTCAATAGTTTCACCGTGCATGTTTTTGAATGCAATGATGTCAGAATCTCCATATCCATGTGGATATGTTTCAATTAATAATACGGCCACTTCATGACTTAACTTTTTGTAATCTACTAGTTTACGTAACATAATTTAGGTTTTTTAGTTTGTTAAACTAAGCTATGTTTTTTTTACGCTTAAAAAGCAGAAGAGTTGTAGGATACTAATTTTTAGTATGTGAAGCTCTTATTCTTTGTAGTAAGCAAACGCTTCATGTAATAATTCCTCAGGTACTTTTATATCGATAACTGTGTCTCCAATATTTTTTAAAAGAACAAAGTTTATATTACCATGAGAGTTCTTTTTATCAAATTTCAAAAGCTTTAGAATATTTAGAATATCATGGTCTGTAAATTCAACTTTTTTGTATCTGCTTAAAAATGTAGATTTAATATCTTCTAATTCTTCTAAAGGTAAGCTTGTTAATTTATAAGATAAAAATCCTTCTAAAATCATACCTGCAGCAATTGCCTCACCATGTAGTAGTAAATCATGATTTTCACTTTCTAAAAAATAAGATTCTACAGCATGGCCTAGTGTATGCCCATAATTAAGTATTTTTCTCAAATTTTGCTCAGTGGGGTCTTTTAAAACAACTTCATTTTTTATGGATACAGAATGATATATCAAGCTATCTATATCATTAAAATTAGACAATGGCTTAAGTGAAGTCCAGTACGAGCTATCCTTAATAAGTCCATGCTTAAGCATTTCAGCAAAGCCACTTTGTAATTGTCTTTCTTCTAATGTTTTCAAAAAATTAGAAACCACTAAAACCATTACAGGTTGATTTATAACGCCAACCTGATTTTTTAAAACCCCTAAATCTACTCCAGTTTTACCTCCAACAGAAGCATCAACCATAGATAGCAATGTAGTTGGTATGTTTATAAAATCAATACCTCTTTTAAAAGTTGAAGCAACAAAACCACCTAAGTCAGTAACAACACCACCACCTAAATTAATTAAAACACTTTTTCGGTCAGCATCAAGTTCAGAAAGTACTTGCCAAACTTGAGTACATGTTTCTATATTTTTATTGATTTCTCCTGATTCTATTTCAATTATTTCATATTGATAATCTCCATTTATTTCTGACATAAATTGAGCAAGACAATAATTATGAGTATTCTCATCAACTAAAATGAAAACTTTAGAATAATTAGCTTTAGCTAAATGAGAATTTATAGCGTTATAGGCTAGGTCATTAAAATGTACTGCGTATGATGCTGATATAATAGAATCCATTTTTTTTGTAATAAAATTTGATGCAAAATAAAGACTATTTTTAGTTCTAGGAATACATTTGGAGTACTTATATTTGAAAGTTATAAAATATCAAACGAATGAGATCTATTTTTGAGAATACTGCAACAGCTTTTGCGTTAAAAACAGATGCAGAATTAGAACGTGCTTATTTTTTGTTTAAGATGATAGCAAATGAACCATTAGTTAAAATTGGTACTGCTATGACAAACTTTGCTATTAAAGCGCATTTACCTGTAGAAGGTTTAATAAGAGCTACGGTGTTTGATCATTTTTGCGGAGGAATAAATGAAAAAGATTGCTTGCCAGTGGTAGATAAATTATATACCAAAGGGGTGAGTTCAGTTTTAGATTATTCAGTGGAAGGAAAAGATGACGAAGACCCATTAGATAATGCTTTACAAACAATACTAAATGTATTAGATTTTGTAAAAGAAAAAGAAGCTATTCCTTTCGCAGTATTTAAACCTTCAGGTTATGGTAGATTTGCCTTATTTCAGAAAATAAGTGAAGGCAAGGCATTAACAGATAAAGAAGAGCAAGAGTGGAAAAGAGTTGTTGGAAGATTTGATAAAACCTGTAAGAAGGCTTATGATTTAGATGTTGCTTTATTGGTTGACGGAGAGGAAAGTTGGATGCAAGACGCTGCTGACAAGTTAGTAGAGGACATGATGCGAAAATACAATAAAGAAAAAGCAGTAGTTTTCAATACATTGCAGTTATACCGTTGGGATCGTTTTGAGTATTTACAAGAACTACATACAAAAGCAAAGCAAGATGGTTTTAAGATAGGTATGAAAATTGTTCGTGGTGCTTACATGGAAAAAGAAAATGACCGTGCTAAAGATAAAGGTTATATGTCTCCGATATGTGGATCAAAACAAGCTACGGATAAAAACTTTGATATGGTTGCAGCTTATATGATTGATAATTTAGATGATATGTCAATTTTTGCAGGTACTCATAATGAAGAGAGTTGTTATAAATTGTTAGAGTTAATGGAACAAAAAAACATATCAGCAGATAATGTTGGTGTTTGGTTTGGTCAATTGTATGGTATGAGCGATCATATTTCTTTTAATTTGGCAGCAAAAGGATATAATGTAGCAAAATATCTACCATTTGGACCCGTACGAGATGTTATGCCTTATTTAATAAGAAGGGCAGAAGAAAATACATCGGTAGCAGGGCAAACAACTCGTGAACTCAATCTCTTAAAGGAAGAACGTAAGAGAAGAAAAATTTAATAAAAAAAGGGTCAACTTTAAAAGTTGACCCTTTTTTTATTCTATAGTTTGAATAACTATTTTGTCAGTGCAATTGGTTACGGTTAACCGCTGTGTTGGTTTGTCTTCAATTTCATTTTCTATAACGTAAGTTTTGCAAGGTTTTGATTTTGTATCACTGTTGTCAAAATCAACTTCGCCATTTAAAAAGAAATTTTTAATGTATAAAGAGTCTATTTCTCCGTTAGCAATTTTTGCGGAGATATCATCAGAATAAGAGTATGATTTAGATCGTAAATCTTTAAGGACCCTGCAGTTAGGAAAATAACAAAATTCAGCACCAGTTTCTTTTGCTTTGTTTTTTAAAAAGAAAGCAAGAAAAATTAATCCAATAGAAAGTCCGAATAAAAAAAAACCTAAACGTTTTATAAATGGCATGTGTAGTAATTAAAAAATAAGAAAATTAATATCGTTGTAAGATAGGTCAAACCATTCACCAACCGATTTATTTGTAAGTATGCCTCTGTAAAAATAAAGACCATTTCTCAAGCCTTTATCAAACCTAAGAGCATTTTCAATACCACCTTCTTCACCTATTTTGAGTAAATAAGGGGTGAAAATATTACTAATAGATATAGATGCTGTTTTTGGGTATCTAGAAGGAATATTTGGTACAGCGTAATGTACAACACCATATTTTTCATACGTAGGTTTGTCGTGTGTAGTAACTTCGCTAGTTTCAAAGCAACCACCCATATCAATGCTTACATCGATAATCACGGCTCCTTTTTTCATGTTTTCAACCATAGTTTTAGAAACTACAACAGGAGACCTATCTTTTCCTCTAGTAGCACCAATTGCTACATCGCAACGTTTTAGAGCTTTGAGTAGATTTTTGGGTTGTATGGTAGATGTGTATACAGTTTGTCTTAAGTTGGTTTGAATTGTTCTAAGCTTTGTAATCGAATTATCAAATACTTTTACATTAGCACCTAATCCAATTGCAGATCGAGCAGCGAATTCACCTACTGTACCTGCACCAATTATAACAACTTCAACAGGGGGTACGCCACTTATGTTTCCAAACATAAGCCCATTACCATAATTAGTGTTAGACATTATTTCAGAAGCGATTAAAACAGATGAAATACCTGCTATTTCACTTAATGAACGAACGGCCGGATATTTGCCGTCATCATCCATAATATATTCGAAAGCAATAGCGCTAATTCTTTTTTGTGCTAATTTTTCAAAATATTTTTTTGATTGTGTTTTTATTTGAAGTGCAGAAATTACAGTAGACTGTGGGTTTAGCATTTCAATCTCAGAAAGGGTAGGAGGTTCAACTTTTAAAACGATACCACAACCAAACACTTTTTTAGTGTCTCTGGTGATCTCAGCACCTGCATTAGTGTAGTTGATATCTGAAAAATGAGAACCTTCTCCAGCACCAGCTTCTATAAGTACTCTATGTCCATTTGCTGTAATAGCATTTACAGCATCAGGCGTTAAACAAATTCTTTTTTCTTGATATTGATTTTCTTTGGGGATACCTATAAATAGCTCTCCTTTTTTCCGAAAGACTTCAAGAGTCTCCTCTTGCGGTAGTAATTGCTGTTTACTAAACGGGGAAGTTGGCTGGTTCATAGTATATAAATCATTGTAAGTATTCCTAATTTTAAAAGGAATAGCACCTCAAAATTAAGATACTAAAACAAATTTACAACATTTTATCGTCTGCTTCTTTTTGTAAACGTTCTTTTTCTTTGTACATTTTAAGTTCAGCATCCATAGCTTCTAAATCAATACCATGTACGTGTTTATCGTATAGTTTTATTCTAATAAAATAAACAAAAGGTATTATAATCATACAAACAGGTAATAGCCATAAAATATTTTCTGTGTCAACATTTGTTTCATTTGAGTAATAAATTTCAAAAATTTGAAAAGTATACATTAACATTGGTATTAATATAACGTGATACCACCAGTTTTTAGAAGTGAAAAACCATATAGCAAGTAAATATAGGGGTATGAATTTTGTTAGAAGAAACCAGATATGAGCAGATACATTGTTAAAACCATTAGCACCAATAGTGAATCCTAAAAATGAAACATCGGTATTCTTTGTTGTAGGAAAATATTCATGAGCATTATATAAAAAAGGAGCAATAATAATTAATAGCATCATAAATGATTCTATAATAATTCTTTTTTTGGCAAGTTTATTATGCTTGTTAATTTTATTCATTAAGCTTATAAGAAAATTAATCTAATATTAATAACGAAAAAAAGAGCAATAAATTATTGCTCTTTTGAAATTTTTAATTTTTTTTAAAAACTAGTTTTTCTTTTTATTACTAGGTTGAACATCTTTTCTGTCAATTCCTTTATTATCAGGTTGAACATCTTTTCTGTCAATTCCTTGTTGATATACAGAATCATCATTAGAGGTTTCAGAAGTACAAGAAGTTAAAGCAAAGCATGCTACCGCAGCTAATGCAAAAAGGGGTTTTTTTGTAATCATTTTCAAATAATTTAGTATTGGTTAATTTTAACTTAATAACAAATGTAAGAAAAAAATTACCTTTTAACGATGTTTAATTTTAAAAAATATGTATTTCAGCCAACTAAAAGTGTATTTCATCGAAAATAATGAATTTCAACGAATAAATACAATATAGGGTATTTTCTATATTGTATTTATTTGATAATTATTAATATTTTGATTTTTTAAAATTTTGTTAATTAATTCTTAAAATATTAACTTATGAATACTATTTTTTCATCTTATATATTCTATATTAGCCTTCCTGTTTTAAAAAATTTAAAGATGATTTCATATTTAAAAAGGAGATATATTTTTGATGTACTAGTAACATTTTTTTTGTTAATGGGAGTTGGTTTTATGTATGTTTATCTTCTTATACCTGATGTTAAAGAATTTAAAACTTCATTTTTTTCTATAATTTCTATTTCTCAAGAATCTATAAGAATAGTGTTTTATACATTATTTTCTAAAATTCATTTAATAGTCCTTACTTCTTTATTTTTTTTAACATCGTCTAATTGGTGGCGTTATTTTTTGTATCCAATAATTTATATTGGATATTTTCAACTATGTGGAGTGTTAAAAGATGAGGCTTATCTGAATGCGAATATTTATTTAATGGGGGCTTTATTTACAATAATTCACTTCATTCTTCTTTTTTTTATTGATAAAAAAACATCAGTTTTTAAAACTAGCTTTTTTAATATAGTGGGGGTAAACTTAATAAATGAAGTATTAAGTATCAACAAGAATAAAGTGCAAAACGATTATAAGGTTAAAGTGCTTAAAGAGGATTCGATTAGTAATATAAATGATTCATTTTCATTACGAAATGAATTAAAAAAATTAGAAGCTTTAATTTATACGCAACCTAGATTAGGAGATAATATAAAGTTGCAAAATAAAAAAAATAGAAGTAATGACTTTATAATATCATTTTTTTTAATTAGTATACCATTTTTGATTTTTTCATTCAAATTATTTGAAACAGGTTTGAAAAAAATAAATTTTGGGATTTTTGAATTTAATACATACCATAACGATATCAAATTTTTAATTTGGTTACTTTCAATAAAAGTAGCCTTGTTAATTCTTTTAACTATTTGGTATGTTACATCTACTCATATATGGAGGTATGCAATATTGGTGCATATCATAGTAGTCTTATTTCAAGTATCAAATATTTTATCAGATAATAAAATGATAGATGAAAATGAATTTTTAGATGCAATACCTGTAATAATACCTGTTTTGGCTTTAATTTTCTGTTTAGGTAGGTGGGTAAAGTATAAGAGTAGGGCTGCTATTTTAAACGAAATGATAATGAGTAGAATTGATTATATTATTAATGCTCTGAGTGCAAACAATTTAAGTCATAATGATTTATTTTTAAAGTTGAAAGCTTTGCAGGATAGTAAAAATGTAATTAAAGCTCATGTATATTACAAAGAATTAAATAAACTAAAGTTAGAATTTCGTAAACAATTAGATTTTTAAAATAAATATTTTAACTCTAATCTTTTTAAGACTTTTGTCTTAAATATTATACCTATTTATATAAATATGGTTTATAAATTAAAACTTCTGATTTCTTAAGTATTTATAAATCTAGGGTAATTTGCCTATTATGCTCATCTAAAATTTCAATATAAATATTGCAAATATTATCTGGCAATAGTGAGTTTATCTTTTCAGGCCACTCCATTAAAACCCAAGAGTCAGAATACAAATAATCCTCAATACCAAAGTCCAGAGCTTCAGTTTCATCATTCAATCTATAAAAATCAAAATGATACGCTAGAAGGCTTCCGTCTGGTAGGTGATATTCGTTAACAATACCAAAAGTAGGGCTATTAACATCATCTGTACAGCCAAGTTGTTTAACCAATTCTTTGATTAGTGTAGTCTTGCCAGCTCCCATATCACCATGAAAACATATTTTTTTTGAACCAACAGTTTTTATAATAGCTTCAGCTATTTGTTTTAACTCGGTTATATTATATTCTTTTTTCATCAGTTTTTAAAATTCTTAAAATATAATAATTATATATTAATGCAAATTTATAATGAAATACTCATTTTTCTAAGGAAAAAAATATGCTTATTCTATTTTTAAAGAATATTATATAATTTATTTTTATTATTTGGTTTTGACTATTAAAAAATTGGTTGCGGTTTATGTTGTTAATTTTAATTATTTACGCAATTTATCAATTGATATGTATTTTTATTAGTGATCAATATTTAGAATTAGAAATTACTCCTTTCAGGTTTATTAATAGGAATTATTTATTCTTTTGGCCTTTTAAAGGTTGGAGTATTTTAGTAAAAAGTACCTCAAGAATATAAATAAGTTAAGTTTTGATATTGTCAAATTATTTATTGAAGGGAGTAAGAAAAGCGAGTTTATTCTGATAAACGAATAGAAGTTGAGGCCTTAATAAAATTTAATAAATAGGTGTTGTGCATTCAAAAAACATAGAAGAAAAATATTAATTAATCAACTATATGATTTACGAAATAAAAAAAGCCGAAAGGCAAATATTTAAAAGAGCTTAATGAAATAAAAATAGCTAAGGAAAATAAGCTAATTAAAAATTAGCTTATTTTTTTTCCTTCTCAATAGCGTTAATCTCTTTTGTAACTTCTTTCAGAATTTTTTTCAATTCTTTTTCTTGTCTTTCTCTGATTTTAAACTCAATAATTTGCTCTATTTCTGTGCGTTTTTCATTAGGCAATTTATTAAAGTCTAATGAATGAGTTTCTTTTTTAATCATTTCACCTTCACCAGTAATTAACCAAATCAAATTTAGGTCAGGGTAGGTAGCTATTATATTTTCAATAACATCACTTCCGATAGAAGCGTTATTTTTTAACATACGTAAAGTATATCCGTTACTAGCACCAATAGAAATGTCAAACTGTCTAGCACTCAAACCAGCAAATTTAATATACTGCATCAATCGATCAATTGTCTTAAACATAAGCATTGTATTAAAATTATGGATATGCAAATATAACCAACTTTTATCTAAAAAAAGCGAAAGATATTCTCACTTAATTTAAGTAGGGTTAGTCTGATTTTTTGCATAGAATTGTTTTTATAGTTTAATGTGTTTTAACTTTAGTTACCTAGGGTCTAAAACCACAAATGGTATAATCATTTCTTCTAATGATACGCCTCCGTGTTGGTATGTGTTACGGTAGTAACTTACATAGTGATTGTAGTTATTTGGGTATGCAAAAAATAAATCGTTTTTTGCAAAAATAAATGAACTACTCATGTTTATACTAGGTAGGTATATATCTTTTGGATTAGTAGACTCAAACACATCTTTTTTATTGTAAGATAAACTCCTACCTGTTTTATACCTTAGGTTTAAGCTAGTTTCTTTATCTCCAATTACTTTTGATGGTTGTTTTACATTTATTGTACCGTGATCAGTTGTTATAATTAGCTTTTGCCTCATAGTTTGTGCTTGCTGAATAATTTCAAGAAGTGGTGAGTTTTTAAACCAACTTTGGGTCAAAGATCGATAAGCTTTATCATTAGAAGCAAGTTCTTTTATAACTTCCATTTCTGTTTTAGAGTGCGAAAGCATATCTACAAAATTATAGACAATAACCGTTAAGTCATTTTTCTTTTGAGATTTATAATTCTGAGATAAATGTTTTCCTTGTTTTAGACTGCTAATTTTGTGATATTCCCACGTTAGGTCTAATCCTAACCGTTTTAATTGCTCATCTAAAAACTCGGCTTCAAAAAGATTTTTACCACCTTCTTCTGTATCATTTTTCCACCATTTCGGATATTTTTTCTCCATATCTAAAGGAGTAAGTCCAGAGAATATTGCATTTCGGGCGTACTGGGTTGCAGTAGGTAAAATACTGAAATAATTAGTTTCTTTTTTCTTTTTGAAGAATGGAGTAATAGTGTCTTCAAAAGCAAGCCACTGATCATATCGCAAGTTATCTATTACGACTAATAATGTAGGCTTTTCTTTTAATTCAGGTTTAACAAGCTCTTTAAAAACAGTGTGTGATAGTACAGGGCCGTTACTATCTGTAAACCAATCTTCATAATTTTTATCAATGAATTTTCCGAATTGATTATTTGCTTCGGTTTTTTGAGATTCTAGTATTTCGAACATACTTGAGTCTTCAATTTCCTCTAAACGCAACTCCCAAGAAATTAATTTTTTATAAAGATCAGCCCATTCTGTATATGAATTCACTATAGATAAGTCCATCGCAATTTTACGAAACTCCTGTTGGTAGTTTGCTGTAGTTTTTTCTGAAACTAATCTAGAATTATCTAAACTCTTTTTTAAAGAAAGTAGAATTTGATTAGGGTTAACCGGTTTTATAAGGTAATCTGCTATTTTTGAGCCAATAGCTTCATCCATAATATATTCTTCTTCACTTTTTGTAATCATTACTACAGGTAGGGTAGCGTCGATATTTTTAATTTCGGCTAATGTTTCTAAACCAGATATACCTGGCATGTTTTCATCTAAAAAAACAATGTCAAAACGTGTGTCAACAACTTCTTCTAAAGCTTCTTGACCACTTTTACAGGTAACAACAGTATAATTTTTACTTTCTAAGAATAAGATATGCGATTTTAATAAATCTATTTCATCATCTACCCAAAGTATAGTTATTTTGCTCATTTAATATGTTTAATATTTTTATATTGATATTGTGTCGTAAAAATGTAATTTTAAAGCACAACACTTAAATTCATTTGTATAACTTTGACATCCACACCCAAGTATAAACTTTTATAATTTGATAAAATCTAAAAAACTTGAAATTTTTAACGATCCGATCTACGGATTTATAAATATACCGAATTCTTTAATCTTTAAGTTAATTGCTGAGCCTAGTTTTCAACGATTAAGAAGAATTTCACAAATGGGACTTTCTTACTTGGTATATCCAGGAGCACATCATACAAGATTTCATCATGCAATTGGTTGTATGCACTTAATGCAGCATGCGGTGCAAGTACTTCGACTTAAGGATGTTACTATTACAAAAGAGGAAGAGGAGGGTTTGTATTGTGCAATATTATTGCATGATATTGGTCACGGTCCATTTTCGCATGCAATGGAGCATGCTATAGTTGAAGGGGTAAGTCATGAACATATCTCTTTATTATATATGGAAAAGTTGAATAAAGAATTTAATGGAAGTTTAACCACTGCTATTAAAATTTTTAAAGGTGAACATCCTAAAAAATTCTTAAATCAATTAGTTTCTAGCCAGTTAGATATTGATAGGTTAGATTATTTAAAGAGAGATAGTTTTTATACAGGTGTAGCAGAAGGTAATATAAATTCAGAACGGTTATTAACAATGTTTAATGTTGTTGATAATAAGTTAGTTATAGAGAAAAAAGGAATCTACTCTGTTGAGAAATTTTTAATGGCTCGTAGGTTTATGTATTGGCAAGTATACCTTCATAAAACAGGTATTGTAGCAGAACAATTGTTAATTAGTGTTTTAAAAAGAGCTAAGGAATTATTATCAAACGGAGAGGATTTAAATTGTAGTGCTTCTTTAAAGTTTTTTATGCAAAATAAACTAGATGAAAATACATTTACAAGTGAACATTTAGATCGTTTTGCACAATTAGATGATGTAGATATTCTATCAGCAATAAAAGAGTGGCAATACACTGATGATTTTGTTTTATCAAGGTTGTGTAGTATGATAATAAACAGAAAATTATTACATATAAAAATTAAAAACAACCCTATTGATCCTAAAAAAGTACAAAAACAGAAGCTTTTTTTAAAGAAAAAATACGATTTATCTGAAAGCGAAATTGAGTATTTTGTTTTTGAAGGGGTAATTGAAAATCAGGCTTATAATCAACATAATCAGAACATTAATATTTTAAGAGATAACGGTAAAATAGTAGATGCAATACTGGCATCAGATCAATTAAACTTGAAAACTTTGTCAAAAAAAGTGACAAAATATTATATCTGCTATCCTAAACTTTCGGTTTAAGTATTTTTGTTACTTTTGCTTTTATGAAATTTACAGCTAGTCAAATTGCCGGAATTCTAGACGGAGAACTTGTAGGGAACCCAGATATTGCCGTTGATAAATTGGCTAAAATAGAAGAAGGGGAACATGGTTCTCTAACTTTTTTAGCAAATCCGAAGTATACACCACATATATATACCACAAAATCTTCAGTAACGATAGTTAATAAAGATTTTGTTGCAGAGCATGAGCTTACAACAACACTCATTAGGGTAAACGACGCATACAAGTCTTTTTCAAAATTACTAGAATATTATAATCAAGTAAAGAATAATAAAACAGGTGTTGAGTCGCCTTCTTTTATAGGTGAAAACTCTATGTATGGCGAGAATTGCTATATAGGTGTTTTCTCTTATATAGGTGATAATGTAAAAATTGGCGATAATGTAAAAATTTACCCTAATACATACATCGGCGATAATGTTGTTATTGGTAATAATGTAATTGTATATGCAGGAGCTAAAATTAACTCAGAAAGCATTATTGGTAATGGTTGTGTAATTCATAATTCAGCCGTAGTAGGGTCCGATGGGTTTGGTTTTGCTCCAAATGCAAGTGGAGAGTTTACTAAAATACCACAAACAGGTAATGTTATTTTAGAAGATAATGTAGATGTTGGTGCAATGACTACAATTGATAGAGCTACATTGGGTTCTACAATTTTAAGAAA
This sequence comes from Cellulophaga sp. HaHaR_3_176, assembly GCF_019021925.1. Taxonomy (NCBI): domain Bacteria; kingdom Pseudomonadati; phylum Bacteroidota; class Flavobacteriia; order Flavobacteriales; family Flavobacteriaceae; genus Cellulophaga; species Cellulophaga sp. HaHaR_3_176. Next base: position 1,581,660 of record NZ_CP058990.1, on the reverse strand, counting down.
AGGAGTAAAACTAGATAATCAGATTCAGATAGCTCATAATGTAGAAATTGGTGAACATACCGTTATTGCAGCACAAACAGGTGTTGCAGGTTCTGCTAAAATCGGTAAGCATTGTATGATTGGGGGGCAAGTAGGTATTGTAGGGCATATTACTATTGGTGATAATGTACGTATACAAGCACAATCAGGAATAGGAAGAAATATTAAAGACGGAGAAATTATACAAGGGTCACCAGCGTTAACTTATGGAGATTATAATAAGTCGTATGTGCATTTTAAAAATTTACCGAAGATCATAAATAGAATTAACGAAATTGAAAAAAAGATTGGCCGTGAGTAATAAGAAACAACGAACAATTGCGAAAGAAGTTACAATGTCAGGTGTAGGATTGCATACAGGCGAAAATGTAACGATGAAACTCGTACCAGCACCAGAAAATCATGGATATGCTTTTAAACGTACGGATTTAGAAGGTGAACCTATAATTGAAGCAGATGCTAATTATGTGGTGAACACGCAAAGAGGAACGAACTTAGAAAAAAAAGGTGTTAAAATTCAAACATCTGAGCATGTTTTAGCAGCGCTTGTAGGTTTGGAAATTGATAACGTTTTAATTGAGTTAAATGCTCCTGAACCTCCAATTATGGATGGTTCATCTAAGTTTTTTGTCGAAGCGATAGAAAGCGCAGGAGTTGTTGAGCAAGGTGTAGATCGAGATGTTTACATTGTTAAAGATGTAATAACTTATAAAGATGATGAATCTGGTAGTGAAATAACTATTATTCCTTCAGATGAGTATCAGGTAACCACTATGGTTGATTTCGGTACTAAAATTTTAGGTACTCAAAATGCTACTTTAGAGCGTTTATCAGATTTTAAAAGTGAAATTTCAGAGGCAAGAACTTTTAGTTTTTTACATGAGTTAGAGATGCTTTTAGAGCATGGCCTAATAAAAGGCGGCGATTTAAATAACGCTATTGTTTATGTTGATAAAGAGATTTCTGAAGAAACAATGAAAAAGCTTGAAAAAGCTTTTAATAAAAAGAAGATTTCTATTAAGCCAAATGGTATTTTAGATAATCTTACTTTGCATCATCCAAATGAAGCTGCTCGTCATAAGTTATTAGATGTAATAGGTGATTTAGCTTTAGCAGGTACGCGTATTCAAGGTAAGGTAATTGCAAACAAACCAGGTCACTTTGTGAATACTCAATTTGCTAAGAAATTATCTAAAATTATAAAATTAGAAAAGAGAAATAAAATACCTCAATATGATTTAAACCAACCCCCTTTGATGGATATTCATCAAATTATGGATGTTTTACCTCATAGACCACCTTTCTTATTAATCGATCGTATTTTAGAGCTTTCTGATACGCATGTGGTAGGTATGAAGAATGTGACCATGAATGAAGGTTTTTTTATTGGTCATTTCCCAGGTGCTCCGGTAATGCCAGGTGTTTTGCAGGTAGAAGCTATGGCTCAAACAGGAGGTATTTTGGTATTGAGTACAGTTCCTGATCCAGAAAATTACTTAACTTTTTTCATGAAAATGGATAATGTTAAATTCAAACAAAAAGTATTACCAGGTGATACGTTAACTTTTCACTGTAGTCTTATTACGCCTATAAGAAGGGGTATATGCCATATGCAGGCATATGCCTATGCTAATAATAAATTAGTTTGTGAAGCTGAATTAATGGCGCAAATAGCTAAAAAGAAATAAGATGAATCAACCGTTAGCCTATATTCACCCAGGAGCTAAAATAGCGAAAAACGTAGTTGTTGAGCCTTTTACAACCATTCATAATAATGTAACTATAGGAGATGGAACTTGGATAGGTTCTAATGTTACGATTATGGAAGGCGCTAGAATTGGTAAAAATTGTAATATTTTTCCTGGTGCAGTAATTTCGGCACCACCTCAAGATTTAAAATATAACGATGAAGAAACAACCGTTATAATTGGAGATAACACTACAATTAGAGAGTGTGCTACAATTCACAAAGGTACTTCTGATCGTATGAAAACAGTAATCGGAAAAAACTGTTTAATAATGGCTTATTGCCATGTTGCTCACGATTGTTTAGTTGGTGATAATTGTATTTTTTCTAATAATTCAACTTTAGCAGGTCACGTTACTATTGGAGACAATGTTATATTGGCAGGTTTGGTAGCTGTACATCAGTTCGTTTCTATCGGGCAGCATGCATTTGTAACTGGCGGATCTTTGGTTCGTAAAGATGTGCCGCCTTATGTGAAAGCGGCAAGAGAGCCTCTTTCGTATGTTGGTATTAATTCTGTAGGATTAAGAAGAAGAGGTTTTATTTCTGATAAAATTCGTGAAATACAAAATATTTACAGAATCTTATATCAAAAAAACTACAATAATACTCAGGCTGTTCAAATCATTGAAGCAGAAATGGAAGCAACACCAGAAAGAGATGAAATACTTCAATTTATAAGAGATTCTCAGAGAGGTATAATGAAAGGTTATTTTAGTACCAATTAAATTACAGAAAGAATATAATAGTAATTGTTCGTTATAGGGAGTAAATGAAAATGATTTCATTTATCGTTTGAAGCAGAAATAAAGCTAAAGTCTAGTAACGAACAAAAATTTATAAATAAAATTATGGCATCAACATCAGATATTAGAAAAGGACTTTGTATTCGTTATAATAATGATATTTTCAAAATTATTGAATTTTTACATGTAAAACCAGGTAAAGGTCCTGCGTTTGTTCGTACAAAACTGAAAAGTGTTACTACAGGAAAAGTATTAGATAATACTTTTTCAGGTGGTAGTAAAATTGAAGATGTTAGAGTTGAAACGCGTTCTTATCAGTATTTGTATCCTGAAGGAGATATGTATCACTTTATGAATACGGATGATTATAACCAAATAACGTTACAAGAAAGTGCTATAGATACACCGGGATTATTGAAAGAAGGTACAATTGTAACTATTCTTTTTAATACAGAAGATGCAATGCCGCTTTCAGTAGATATGCCAGCAAGTATTGTCTTAGAAGTTACGTATACTGAGCCAGGTGTTAAAGGAAATACAGCTACAAATGCAACTAAACCAGCTAAAGTTGAAACAGGAGCAGAGGTAAATGTGCCTTTATTTATTAATGAAGGTGATAAGATAAAAGTTGATACTTCATCAGGTTCTTATATGGAAAGAGTAAAAGAATAGTTATAGCTAGTTGTTTGAATTATAAATATTAACGAGTTACTATTTAAATGAAGTTTCCAATACCACATAGTTTACAGCAAATAGCAAGTATTATACAATCTGAATATATTGGTAATGCCGATTTTCAGGTTTTAGGTATGAATGAAATTCATGTGGTTGAAGCAGGTGATATTGTTTTTGTCGATCATCCTAAGTATTACGATAAAGCATTAAGTTCTAAGGCAACTACTATTTTAATTAATAAAAAAGTGGATTGTCCAGAAGGGAAAGGTTTATTAATTTCAGACGACCCATTTAGAGACTTTAACAAGCTAACTGCATATTTTAAGCCTTTTCAAAAAGCAAATCAAAACATTTCTGATTCTGCAATGATTGGTGAAAATACAGTTGTACAGCCTACAGCATTTGTAGGTAATAATGTTGTAATTGGTGAAAACTGTATTATTCATTCTAATGTATCCATTTATGATAATTGTATTATAGGTAATAATGTTACCATTCATGCGGGTAGTGTTCTGGGTTCAGATGCTTTTTATTATAAAAATAGACCAGAAGGATTTGATAAATTATTATCAGGAGGTAGAGTGGTTGTTGAAGATTTTGTTGATATAGGAGCGTTATGTACTATTGATAAAGGTGTTACGGGAGATACTACCATAAAGAAGGGGACTAAAATTGACAATCAAGTTCATATAGGGCATGATACTGTTATCGGTGAAAAATGTTTAATAGCTTCACAAACAGGTATCGCAGGTTGTGTTATTATAGAAGATGAAGTTACACTTTGGGGTCAAGTGGGTGTTACTAGTGCAATTACAATAGGCAAAAAAGCAGTAGTTTTAGCGCAAACAGGAATTTCAAAATCAATAGCAGGAGGGAAGACTTATTTTGGAAGTCCGGTTGAAGAAGCTCGTGAAAAACTGAAGCAATTAGCTAACGTAAAAAGAATTCCAGAAATTTTAAATAGAATAGAAAGTAAATAAGCATTGAAAATACTTTATAAATTGTTTTCAATGCCATATTTTTGTAAAGCAATAAATTAATATAGATATAAAATGAGTGTTTTAGTCAATAAAGATTCCAAAATAATTGTTCAAGGTTTTACAGGTAGTGAAGGTACCTTTCATGCAGAACAAATGATTGAGTACGGAACAAACATCGTAGGTGGTGTAACTCCTGGTAAAGGTGGTCAAGAGCATTTAGGGAGACCTGTTTTTAACACAGTGTTAGAAGCTGTTGAAAAAGCTGGTGCAGACACTACAATTATATTCGTTCCACCTGCTTTTGCTGCTGATGCAATTATGGAAGCTGCAAATGCTGGAATTAAAGTTATAATTACAATTACAGAAGGTATACCTGTTGCAGATATGGTAAAAGCTGCAAACTATATCAAGCATATGGATTGTCGTTTAATCGGCCCTAACTGTCCTGGTGTAATTACTCCAGGAGAAGCTAAAGTAGGTATTATGCCTGGTTTCGTTTTCAAAAAAGGAACAGTAGGTATCGTTTCTAAGTCAGGAACTCTTACTTATGAAGCAGCTGATCAAGTTGTTCGTCAAGGCTTAGGTATTACAACTGCTATTGGTATTGGTGGAGATCCAATTATTGGAACTACAACTAAAGAAGCTGTTGAGTTATTAATTAATGACCCTGAGACTGAATGTGTGGTTATGATTGGCGAAATCGGTGGTCAATTAGAAGCTGATGCTGCTAAATGGTACAAGGAAAGTGGTAGCAAAAAACCTATAGTTGGTTTTATCGCTGGAGAAACTGCTCCTGCTGGTAGAACAATGGGTCATGCTGGTGCAATAGTTGGTGGTAGTGATGATACTGCTCAAGCTAAAAAACGTATCATGAGAGAGTCTGGAATTCATGTAGTTGATTCTCCTGCTGAAATTGGTAAAAAAGTAAAAGAGGTAATGGGATAATTGATATTCAATTAATACCCTTTAAATCATAAAATTAAAAATCCCGTTATTCTGAAAAAAAATCAGTTTATACGGGGTTTTTTTATATGATTATATCAAACAAAACTTATATTTGAACAAGAACGGAACAAATTATTTTAGAAATGAAGTTATTAGAAGGTAAAAATGTAATCATTACAGGGGCAAGTAGAGGTATCGGTACAGGAATTGCTCAAGTTTTCGCAGAAAACGGAGCAAATGTAGCTTTTACATACAGTTCTAGTGAAGCACCAGCTTTAGCTCTTGAAAAAGAATTAACGGCTAAAGGAGTTAAAGCAAAAGCGTATAAAAGTAATGCAGCTAGTTTTAGTGAAGCAGAAGCTTTAATTGCGAATGTTTTAGAAGATTTTGGTGGTGCTATTGATGTATTAATCAATAATGCAGGTATTACTAAGGATAACCTTTTGATGCGTATGGCTGAAGAAGATTTTGATTCAGTTATCGAAATAAATTTGAAATCTGTTTTTAATATGACAAAAGCAGTGCAACGTACTATGTTAAAGCAACGTAAAGGTTCTATTATTAATATGAGTAGTGTTGTTGGAGTAAAAGGTAATGCAGGTCAAACAAATTATGCAGCATCTAAAGCGGGTATGATAGGTTTTACAAAATCTGTCGCGCTTGAACTAGGTTCAAGAAACATACGTTGTAATGCAGTTGCACCTGGTTTTATAGAAACAGAAATGACAGCCAAGCTTGATGATAAAGTTGTTCAGGGCTGGAGAGATGGTATTCCATTAAAAAGAGGTGGTAGTACTGAGGATATTGCTAATGCGTGTTTATTCTTTGCATCTGATATGTCTGCCTATGTTACAGGTCAAGTTTTAAATGTTGATGGTGGAATGTTAACGTAGTAAATTTTATTATTAGTTATACTAGTAAAAACCAATATGCAAATACAAACCATTCTATTACTAATTTTAGCAGCAATTGTAGCTTTGTTAATAGTAGGGTTTCAGTATTATTATAAATCTAAAAAGAGAGGAAAACATATAGTTTTGCTCTCTTTTTTTCGTTTTATAGCTTTATTTGGTGTTTTTTTACTACTTATTAATCCTAAATTCTCAAAAAAAGAATTTTTTATAGAAAAGACAAATCTTGTTATTTTGACAGACAATTCAAGTTCTGTAAAATCATCAATTGCAGACGTTAAGGCTGTTTTATCTAAATTAAAATCTGATGATAGAATTAATGAAAAATTCAATATTAAAGAATATAATTTTGGTAATACTTTAAATTCTTCAGATTCTCTATCTTTCAAAGAGCAAAATACCAATATATCTAGCGCATTAAGTACTGTTGCTGGTGTTTTTCATAGTACAAATAAAGTTGCATTGCTATTAACTGACGGAAATCAGACAGTTGGTCAAGATTATGAGTTTTTGTCATCTAAATTAAACTTTCCTGTGTACCCTATAGTATTAGGTGATACAACAAGTTTTGAAGATGTTAGAATAGAAGAGGTAAATGCTAATAAATACGCTTTTTTAAAAAATAAATTCCCTGTAGAGTTTTATGTGGCTTATGAAGGGCAGAGTTCTGCAAACTCCACAGTTGCTATTTCTTTAGATGGAAAAACAGTTTTTAAAGAACGTATGCAATTGTCAAGTGTAAATAATTCTAAAAAAATTAATATTTTTTTAGATGCTAATTCTGTAGGTTTAAAAAATTTAAAAATAAGTGTAGCAGCATTGGCTAATGAGAAAAACACGATTAATAATACTAAAAATATAGTAGTAGAAGTTGTTGATGAAAAAACAAATGTTGCAATTATAACTAACATTAGTCATCCAGATGTTGGAGCTTTAAAAAACTCAATAGAGACGAATGAGCAACGTTCGGTTCGTGTATATGATTCCAATGTTGATTTAAGGCTTTTAAGTGAAACTTCAATTTTTGTATTATATCAGCCAGATACTTCGTTTAAAGCGGTGTTTGACTATTTAAATAAGAATAAGGCAAGTACTTTTGTTGTAGTTGGTTCTAATTCAGATATTAATTTTCTGAATAACTCGCAAGAGAATTTTTCAATTGAAACAGGATACCCGATGCTTGATGTCGTTGGGGTTCTTAACCCTGCTTTTTCAAAATATGATATTTCAGATTTTGATAGTTCTAATTACCCACCATTATTAAGTTCATCTGGTAGTATTTCTTTTGCTGGAGTAAGTGAATCATTATTATCGATGAATATTCGAGGTGTAAATTTATCAAACTCTTTATTTTCATTGTCTACAAATAACGAATCTAAAACAGCTCTTTTGTTAGGTGAAAATATTTGGAAATGGCGTATTCAGAGTTATAGGAATGATTCTAAATTTGAAAATTTCGATAAATTTATTGGTAAGTTATTTTTGTATTTATCAGAAAATAAAAAGAAGAATAGATTGAATTTAGAATATCAATCTATTTATGAAGGTATAGGTAAAGCGAAGATTGCAGCCTCATACTTTGACGAGACTTTTGTTTTTGATACCAATGCAAGTTTAATTCTTACCATAAATAATAAAGAGATACCAATGCTTTTGAAAAATGAATATTTCGAAGCAGATTTAAGCTATCTAAAACCTGGGAATTATAATTTTTCAGTTACGGTTAATAAAGGAACTATAAAAAGGGGGGGTAAGTTTACAATATTAGATTTTGATGTAGAACAGCAGTTTTTATCATCAAACTATAAAAAACTAGAAAAAGTAGCTTTAGCAACTAAATCAGAGTTAATTTATCCTTCAGGAATCATACAACTTATTGACAGGTTGAATTCGGATAATAGGTATGTTCCTATTCAAAAAAGCACTGAAAATGTCGTATCTTTGATAGACTTCCGGATTCTATTAGCTATTATTATAGTGGCTCTAGCATTAGAGTGGTTTATTAGAAAATATAACGGATTAATATAAATATTTACAGATTATTTTAAAATGGACAAATTACCAAAAATTGCTTTACCAGCAGTATTTATTCTTATTATAATAGTAGTTTTAATTTCAAAATCTACCGTCACGGTTGACTCTGGTCAGGCGGGTGTGTTGTACAAACAATTTCAAGGTGGTGTGGTTACAGATGAGCCGCCTTTAGGAGAAGGTTTTCATTTTGTAGCTCCATGGAATAAAGTGTTTATCTATGAGGTAAGGCAGCAAGAAGTGTTAGAGAAAATGAATGTTTTATCTAGCAATGGTTTGGATATTAAACTAGAAGCTTCGGCTTGGTTTGAGCCTGTGCGTAGTGAATTAGGAAAGTTGCACCAAGAAAAGGGAGAAGATTATATTCAAAGAGTTTTATTGCCTACAATACGTTCTGCTGCACGTTCTGTGGTAGGTCGTTATACTCCAGAACAATTATATTCTAGTAAGCGTGATGCTATACAGCAAGAGATTTTTGATGAGACAAAGAAGATTGTAGAAGGAGAATATATTCAACTTAATGAAATTTTAGTGCGCGATGTAACTTTACCGCCAACGATCAAGGAGGCTATTGAGCGTAAATTACGCCAGGAGCAAGAATCTTTAGAGTATGAGTTCCGCTTAGTTACTGCTAAGAAAGAAGCAGAAAAAGTAACAATAGAAGCTCAAGGTAAGGCAGATGCCAACCGTATATTGAGTGCATCATTAAATGATCAAATTTTGAAAGATAAAGGTATAGATGCTACTTTGGAGCTTTCTAAATCACCAAACACTAAAGTTGTTGTAGTTGGTGGAGGAGAATCTGGATTACCTTTGATTTTAGGGAACAATTAATCTGTTAGTTTTTGAATAAAAACAAGAACAGTTGTTAAAAAAATAGATTTTTGTTTTTTAACACATAAAATAATTTTACTTTTACATCAGAATGAAAAATACAACTACACATCATCATCATTTTTATACTTGCTTTCAAGCGAGGTAGAAATGTATTGTAGTAGTGCAACATATTTTAAACCCGTTTGAGCAATCAAACGGGTTTTATTTTTAAACTTTTTTTGATTGCCAGACACAAACTAAAAAGAAAATGACAAAAATTAGAATTGCTATTCAGAAATCAGGACGTTTAAATGAAGAATCTATTGAGATTCTTAAAGATTGTGGTATCTCAATCGATAATGGGAAAGATCAATTAAAAGCTTCTTCTCGAAATTTTCCGATGGAAGTTTTTTACTTGAGAAATGGGGATATTCCTCAGTATTTACGTGATGGAGTTGTTGATATAGCTATTATCGGCGAGAACGTTCTTATTGAAAAAGGAGAGGATATTTCTATAGCAGAAAGATTAGGTTTCTCTAAATGTAAAGTATCACTAGCCGTACCAAAGTCTGTAAAATATACTTCAGTAAAAGATTTTGAAGGTAAACGTATAGCAACATCTTATCCTAATACAGTTATAAATTATTTAGCAGATAAAGGTGTAAAGTCAGATATACATATTATTAATGGTTCTGTAGAAATAGCACCTAATATTGGCTTAGCAGATGCTATCTGTGATATTGTTTCTAGTGGTAGTACTCTTTTTAAAAATAATTTGAAAGAAGTTGAAGTAATGTTAACTAGTGAAGCTGTTTTAGCTGTTTCTCCTCAAATATCTGACGAAAGAAAAGATATTTTATCTAAACTTCAATTTAGAATACAATCGGTGTTAAGAGCTCGACAGTCGAAATACGTGCTTTTAAATGCTCCAAATGATAAATTAGACGAGGTTTTAGCACTGCTTCCGGGTATGAGGAGTCCTACTGTTTTGCCGTTAGCTGAAGAGGGGTGGAGCTCTGTTCATACTGTTTTGAATAAAGATAAATTTTGGGAAGTGATTGATGAGTTGAAAAAAGTAGGTGCGGAAGGTATTCTTGTTTGTCCTATTGAGAAAATGGTCCTTTAATATTTGTTTTGATGAATAACAATTTTAAATTAGAATTAATTCCTTACGAGAATATGGAATCTATTCTTCCTTTGGTAATTCAACTTAATAAGGGAAAGTATCCGCTAGAGGTTTTAAGAAGCCGTTTAAAAGATATGTTGGTTATGGATAGCTATAAATGTATTGGTGTTTATGATGAGCAAAAACTTATTGCATGTTGTGGTTTTTGGGTTTTAAATAAATTATACGCAGGTAAGCATGTAGAGCCGGATAATGTTTTTGTTGAAGCAGAGTATCGAGGTAAAAAAATTGGAGAGTTAATGATGAATTGGCTTTTTAATTATGCTAAAAGTATTGATTGTGTTGGGGCAGAAGTAAATTGCTACGTACATAACGAGAAAGGTAAAAAGTTTTGGGAACGCGAAGGTTTTCAGCCTTTAGGATATCACATGATTAAGAAATTTGATTAAGACAGATGAATAAAATATATAATCCTAAAAAAGAAGATTGGAAAGCTATATTAGAACGACCTACTAAAACAGTTGCCGATATAGAAGCTACTGTGAATCAGGTTTTTGAAGAAGTTAAAGGTGGTGGTGATACTATTGTAAAAAAATATACAGAGAAATTTGATGGTGTCTCGATTACTGATTTTTTAGTCTCTGATGATGAAATAGTGGAAGCAAATAGTTTAGTTTCTGTAGAATTAAAAGAAGCTATTCTTTTAGCAAAAGAGAATATAGATACATTTCATTCTGCTCAAAAAACTGAGGGTATTGAAGTAGAGACAAGTCCAGGGGTACAGTGTTGGCAAGTAAAAAGACCGATTCAAAAAGTTGGCTTATACATTCCGGGAGGTACGGCACCCTTGTTTTCAACAATTTTAATGTTGGCTGTTCCTGCAAATATTGCAGGTTGTAATGAAATTGTATTATGTTCTCCACCAAATAAAGAGGGTAAGATACATCCTGCTATTTTGTACACAGCAAATTTATGTGGTGTTACTAAAATATTTAAAGTAGGAGGTATTCAAGCGATTGCAGCAATGACTTTCGGAACAGAGAGCGTACCGCAAGTATATAAAATATTCGGACCAGGAAATCAATACGTAACCGTAGCAAAACAAATAGCAACTAAACATGGTGTGGCTATTGATATGCCAGCAGGACCAAGTGAGCTTTTGGTTGTAGCAGATGATACAGCTAATGCTGAATTTGTAGCTTCAGATTTATTAAGTCAAGCAGAGCATGGAATTGATAGTCAGGTTATATTAGTATCTTTATCTAAAGTGTTGCTTGAAAATGTAGAAAAAGCTATTGAGGAACAAATTCAAGATTTACCACGTAAAGAAATTGCACAACAAGCAATAGATAATAGTAAGTTAATTTATATTGAAGATGCTGAAACAGCACAAGAATTAATTAATGAATACGGGCCGGAACATTACATTGTTTGTGTTGAAGATGAAGGTTCGTACCTAAGCGCAATTACGAACGCAGGATCTGTTTTTATTGGTAACTATACACCAGAAAGTGCAGGAGATTACGCTTCAGGCACAAACCACACTTTACCTACAAATGGCTATGCAAAACAATATAGTGGTGTGAATTTAGATAGTTTTATGAAAAGCATGACTTTTCAAAAAATTTCTAAACAGGGAATACAAGAAATAGGTAGTGCAATTGAATTAATGGCAGAAGCGGAAGGGCTTCAGGCGCATAAAAATGCAGTTACGTTACGTTTAAATAGCTTAGATGATGAATAAGGTAGATATAATCGGACTTGTTCGTGAGAATGTAAAAGGACTTAGTCCTTATTCTTCAGCTCGTGATGAGTATGTTTCTGACGGTTCTAAGATGGTTTTTTTAGATGCCAACGAGAACCCTTTTGAGAATGGAGTTAATAGATATCCTGATCCTCAGCAAAGAAGTCTAAAAGAAGTTTTAGCAAAGCAAAAGGGGGTTAACGCAAGTAATATCCTTTTTGGTAATGGTAGTGATGAAGTTTTAGACCTTATTTTTAGAGCTTTTTGTGAACCTAAAAAAGATAATGTTATTACACTTCCACCTACATATGGAATGTACAAGGTGTTATCTGGTATAAATGATATAGAAAATAGAGAAGTGCTTTTAACTTCTGATTTTGAACCTGATGTAGATGCTATTCTAAATACAGTAGATTCAAATTCTAAATTATTGTTCCTATGTTCGCCTAATAATCCAACAGCTAATAGCTTTAATTCAGATAGTGTGCAAAAACTATTAAATACCTTCAAAGGTATTGTAGTTATTGACGAGGCTTATATTGATTTTTCGGATGAAGAAAGCTGGATTAGTAAATTAAGCGCTTTTAATAATTTAATTGTAACCCAAACTTTTTCTAAAGCATGTGGAATGGCAGGGATTAGGTTAGGTGTTTGTTATGCTTCAGATGAAATTGTAAGTGTTCTTAATAAAATTAAGCCTCCTTATAACGTAAATGAATTAACGCAAAAGAGAGCATTAGACCGAATTTTAGATATAGATAGAGTAAATTCGGAAGTATCTGATATACTTATTGAAAGAAAGTTGTTATCTAAAGCATTACTTCAGCTAAAATTCATAGTTAAAGTTTATGAATCAGATGCTAATTTTATACTAGCAAAGGTTGATGATGCTACAGAGCGTTACCATCAATTATTAAAAAAAGGTGTTGTTGTGCGTAATAGAACTACACAGCCATTATGCGAGAATACACTTCGTTTTACGGTGGGTACAAAAAGCGAAAATCAAAGACTAATAGAAGTTTTAAAAGATATTAATTGAGATGAAAAAAGTACTTTTTATAGATAGAGATGGAACTATTATTAAAGAAACTATCGATGAGCAAATTGATGGTTTCGAAAAAATGACATTCTATCCGAAGGCATTTACTTTTTTGGGCAAAATAGCAAAAGAGCTAGATTATGAATTGGTAATGATTACTAATCAAGATGGTTTAGGTACGGATGTTTTTCCGGAAGATACTTTTTGGCCAGTTCATAATTTTATCATGAATTCTTTTGAAAATGAAGGTGTAGTTTTTGATAAAGTATTTTTAGATAGAACTTTTCCGCATGAAAATGCAGATACACGTAAACCAGGTACAGGTTTGTTAACTGAGTATTTCACTGAAGCGTATGATTTAGCAAATTCTTTTGTTATAGGTGATCGCTTAACAGACATGGAGTTGGCGAAAAACCTTGGTGCTAAAGGTATTTTTATAAACGATGAAACTAATCTTGGTACAGGGGAAATTACAGTAAAGCGTGATGATTTAGATGCTTTTATTGATATAGAAACAAATGATTGGGAAAAAATTTACGAATTTTTGAAGTTGAAAGACAGAGTTTCTGAAATTAGTAGGAAAACAAATGAAACAGATATTCAAATAAAAGTAAATTTAGATGGTACAGGTAAAAGCAGTATTTCTACTGGTTTAGCTTTTTTCGATCATATGTTAGATCAACTGGCTCGTCATGGTCAAATGGATTTAGATATTAAGGTAAATGGTGATTTAGAAGTAGATGAACACCACACTATTGAAGATACTGCAATTGCTTTAGGGGAGGTTTTTCATAAAGCACTTGGTACTAAATTAGGTATTGAACGTTATGGTTTTTGTTTGCCAATGGATGATTGCTTGGCACAAGTGGCTATAGATTTTGGAGGTAGAAACTGGTTGGTTTGGGCAGCTGATTTTAAAAGAGAAAAAGTAGGTGATATGCCAACAGAAATGTTTTTACATTTTTTTAAATCATTTAGCGATGGTGCAAAAGCTAACCTGAATATAAAAGCAGAAGGCGATAACGAACATCATAAAATTGAAGCAATTTTTAAGGCTTTTGCTAAAGCAATTAAAATGGCAGTAAAAAGAGATGTAGAAAAAATGGTATTACCATCTACAAAAGGAATGTTATAAAACATATCAATGAAAATTGTAATTATAAATTACGGAGCAGGAAATATTCAAAGTATTAAATTTGCAATACAACGTATTGGTTTTGAGGCTGTTTTAACGGATGATGTAAATGAAATTCTAGCGGCTGATAAAGTTATTTTTCCAGGTGTGGGAGAGGCTAGTAGTGCTATGAAAAAATTACGAGCTAGTGGATTAGATAAGTTGGTTCCTAAATTAAAACAACCTGTTTTGGGTATTTGTTTAGGAATGCAGTTAATGTGTAATTCAACTAAAGAAGGTGATACAAAAGGCTTGGGTATTTTTAATATTGATGTCTTGAAATTTACAAACAAAGTTAAAGTGCCCCAGATAGGTTGGAATCAGATTAAAAATTTGAAATCAGATTTATTTAAAGAAATTTCAGAAGAAGAGTATATTTATTTAGTGCATAGTTTTTATGCTCCGCTTTGTAATGAAACTATAGCTGAATCTGATTATGAGCTTGTTTATAGTGCAGCTTTGAAAAAAGATAATTTTTACGGAACTCAATTTCACCCAGAAAAGAGTAGTAGTGTTGGGGAAAAAATTCTAAAGAATTTTTTAAATCTAAATTAATAAGTAGTTATGAGAATTATACCTGCAATTGATATTATAGACGGTAAATGTGTTCGACTTTCGAAAGGAGATTACAATACAAAAAAAATATATAATGAAAGCCCTTTAGAGGTAGCTAAAGAATTTGAAGCTCATGGGATTGAGTATTTGCATTTAGTGGATTTAGATGGCGCTAAATCTAAACACATTGTAAATCATAAGATTTTAGAGCAAATAGCTTCTCAAACAGCTTTAAAAATTGATTTTGGAGGTGGTTTAAAGACAAATGATGATCTACGTATAGCATTTGATAGTGGAGCTTCTCAAATTACAGGTGGTAGTATCGCAGTGAAGGATAGAGAAACTTTTTTAGGTTGGATAGAAACCTATGGGGCAGAAAAAATCATCTTAGGAGCTGATGCTCTAAATGAAAAGATTGCAGTTTCAGGCTGGCAAGAAGATTCTAAAGAAGAATTGATACCGTTTATACAGGCATATCAAGGTAAAGGAATTGTTTTTGTAATATGTACTGATATTAGTAAAGATGGTATGTTAGAAGGTCCTTCGTTTGATTTGTATGAAAAAATATTAAACCAAACGACAAAAGGTATTGATGGTTCAGGAATAAATTTAATAGCTTCAGGTGGTATTTCAACTTTTGATGAGTTGCCAAGGTTAGCTGAACTAGGTTGTGAAGGAACAATTATAGGAAAAGCTATTTATGAAAATAGAATCAGCTTAAAACAATTAGAAAATTTTATTTTAAATAAATAAAAACGAAAATGCTTACAAAACGAATAATTCCTTGTTTAGATATTAAAAATGGAAGGACTGTAAAAGGTGTTAACTTCGTTGATTTACGTGACGCAGGAGATCCGGTTGAATTGGCAGAAATATATGCGAATTCAGGAGCAGATGAATTAGTGTTCTTAGATATTTCGGCAACAGAAGAAAGACGTAAAACTTTGGCAGACTTAGTATATCGTGTAGCTGAGAAAGTTAATATTCCGTTTACTGTAGGTGGTGGTATATCTTCAATTGAAGATGTAGATATCTTGCTTCAAAATGGAGCAGATAAGGTATCTATAAATTCATCAGCAGTAAAAAATCCGCAATTAATAAATGATTTATCAGCTAAGTTTGGTTCGCAATGTATAGTTGTTGCTATAGATGCTAAGTTGATAGATGGAGTGTGGATAGTACATTTAGTAGGAGGAAAAGTGCCAACAGAACTTAATTTGTTTGACTGGGCAAAAGAGGTTGAAGAACGTGGTGCAGGTGAAATTCTGTTTACTTCTATGGATAATGATGGAACTAAAGATGGATTTGCAAATGAAGCTTTAGCAAAATTATCTACAGACTTAAATATTCCGATTATTGCATCTGGTGGTGCTGGTAATATGCAACACTTTACAGATACATTTATAAAAGGAAAAGCAGACGCAGCATTAGCAGCAAGTGTTTTTCATTTTAAAGAAATAGAAATAAAAGATTTGAAAGTAGAGTTGGCTAAAAATAATATTCTAGTTAGATTATAAGATTATGAAAATAGATTTCGATAAAAATTCAGACGGATTAGTACCAGCAATTATTCAAGATGCAGCAACTAAGAATGTGTTAATGTTAGGGTATATGAATCAAGAAGCGTTTGATAAAACTCAAGAAACTAAAAAAGTTACTTTTTTCAGCCGTACCAAAAACCGTTTATGGACAAAAGGAGAGGAAAGTGGTAATTTTTTGAACCTGGTTTCAGTTAAAAACGATTGTGACAATGATACGCTTTTGATAATGGTAAATCCAACAGGGCCAACATGTCATACAGGTTCAGATACGTGTTGGAAAGAAGATAATGATAGTTCTTTCGGTTTTTTATCAGAATTAGAGGCTATTATTAAAGATAGAAAAGACAACCCTGAAAATAAAGATAGTTATGTAGCTTCTCTTTTTAGAAAAGGAATTAATAAGGTGGCACAGAAAGTAGGAGAGGAAGCAGTAGAGGTTGTAATTGAGGCAAAAGATAATGATGATAAGCTATTTTTAGATGAAAGCTCGGATTTACTATTTCATTATTTAATTTTACTTCAAGCAAAAGGCTTCACTTTAAAAGATATTGAAAAAGTATTGAAGAGTAGGCATTAAATAATAAACTTAAAATTTTTAAAAGCAGGAATTATCACTAAATGGTAGTTCCTGCTTTTTTTATATAAAAAAGCATAGTTCGAGAGCCATTTTGTGTTTTGTTACGTATATCAATGGGTTAATGAAATTTTGGATTGTTTTGTAACTGTGTAAAAGCTGTGTAATTACACATAGAGTGTGTAAAAATTATACACTTTTAAACTGAAATACCTCGCAAACACCCAGTAAAAAGGGTTTTATTTCAAATGGTATAAAACTTGCAAATACCTAAATAGAATTGATACAAAATTTAAAGAACGCATAAAATGAAAACAGGATCTATTACTTTAAAAGAATTTTATTCTTCTGTTAACGACAAATTAGTTAATGGAAGTAGCCAAGCCAAATCTGCAGTAAAATTATCTAATCCATGGGCTATAGTAGTCTTGGTTAGTTCATTTATATTAATGATTGGAGCGGCTTATCTAGTTTATATTTTACAAGACGATTTTTCTAAATTTAATGTAGAAAGATTTAATACAAGTTGGGGGTTTGCATTTTTTGTTGTTGCAGCATCATTGTTTGTATTTAAAGCATTATTCTTTGCTTATAATTTATTCTTATACTTTAAGTATAAGCCTATAGAGTCTGTTAAAGATGAAGAGTTGCCAACGTGTACTGTTATTGTTCCTGCTTACAATGAAGGGAAACAAGTTTGGGCAACATTAATGAGTTTGTCTAAAAGTGAATATCCAGAACATAAATTAGAATTATTAGCTATTGATGATGGTAGTAAGGATGATACTTGGCACTGGATGAAAGAAGCTAAAAAAGTTTTAGGAGATAGAGTTACTATCATGCAACAACCTAAAAACATGGGTAAACGTCATGCTTTATACCGTGGTTTTAATTTAGGAAAGGGAGAGATATTTATAACAGTTGATAGTGATTCAGTAGTAAATACAGATACATTAAGAAATTTAGTGAGTCCGTTTGTTGTAAACGAAAAATGTGGTGCAGTAGCTGGTAATATTCAGGTGTTAAATAATAAAAAAGCATTATTACCAAAAATGCTTAATGTGAGTTTTGTAATGAGTTTTGAGTTTAAGCGTTCAGCAGAAAGTAGTTTAGATTCTGTATTGTGTACTCCAGGAGCATTAGCAGCTTATAGATCTACAGCAGTTTTTGGTTGTCTTGATGAGTGGATTAATCAAACTTTTATGGGTCAGCCATCTGATATCGGAGAAGATAGAGCGATGACAAATATGATATTAAAGCAAGGATATCATGTATTGTTTCAAAGAAATGCATATGCTTATACAAACGTTCCTGAACAATATACAGGTTTGTACAAAATGTTTATTAGATGGGGTAGAAGTAATGTTAGAGAAAACATTGCAATGTCTAAATATGTATTTACAAACTTTAGAAAAGAATCTAAATTTGGATCAAGACTTTTATTTATTGGTCAAGCATTAAAAATTATAATGACTTACCCGTTCTTATTATTTATGTTGTTCTTCATTATAACACATCCAATTTTGTTTATTAGTTCTACTCTTTTGGGTATATTAATTGTATCTACATTCCCTGTGTTATTTTATGCGAAACGATATAACTTATCAGAAGCTTTTTGGGCATATTCGTATAGCATATTATTTACTTTTGGTTTGTTCTGGATTACTCCATATGCAATTGCAACTGCAAGCAGAAGAGGTTGGTTAACTAGAGAATTAGCATCTTAATTAAAAATATATTAATAGAAAGCCGCATCATATTATATGATGCGGCTTTTTTTTGTTTTAGAAAGTGATGTATATAAGAGAAAAAATAGCTATAAAAACCCAAAGACTGAATGCTAAAAGTATAGGTTTGTAGCCTGTTGATATTAAATCTTTAATTGAAATAGTACTACCAACTAAAAAGAGTGTTACTATTAATAATTTTTTAGATATAGTTACAATTGACTGGGTAGCAATTTCAGGTAAAAAATTATAGCTATTAATAGTTATTGCGATGATGAAAAGTAATATAAAATAAGGTATTTTAATGCGTTCTCCTTTAGTTTTAAAAATAAACATAGATATTACTGATAAAGGTACAATCCAAAGAGTTCTTGATAGTTTAACAGTTGTGGCAATGCGTAAAGCCTCATCGCCATAACCCAGAGCAGCGCCTACAACAGAGCTCGTATCATGAATAGCAATTGCACACCATAAACCAAATTGATGCTGGTTTAAGTTTAGTAAATGTCCTAATAGAGGAAAAACAAACAATGCAATTGCGTTTAATGTAAAAACAACACCTAAAGCAACACTAATAGTTTTACTGTTCGCACGAATAACAGGTGAAATTGCTGCAATAGCGCTTCCTCCACAAATTGATGTTCCTGAAGTAATTAAATGCCCTAAGTTTTTATCTATTTTTAATAATCGGGTTAATAAGAATCCTAGGCCGACAGTAAATAGAATAGAGAAAAATGTAAGGCCTAAACCATCAGAACTTGTTTCTATTGTATCTTTTAAATACATACCAAAACCCAATCCAATTATAGAAATTTTTAAAAGTATTTGAATTGAATTATGGATTAATTTATCAAAAGAGCTTTTAAAAAATAAGGAAAATATAAAGCCAAGAAGTAATGCTGTGGGGCTATTGATAAAGCCAAACAAAGCAATTATGATAATGCCTATAAAGATAGAAAGAGATACAACTTGCTTCATTGTTTATTAATTTGATAAGACAAAATTAATAGTTAATGATAACTTTTAAGCAAATTTAATTCGAATCTATAATAACTAAAAGTTATAGTTCTTCAGGATGAATTTCTCAAAATAATCCATCATGTTAGATTTGTAACCTGTTCTTGATACAAAGTAAAACCACCTTTCTACCGAAAACCCTTTAACGTCTATAATTTTAAGTTTATTATTAATTAAGTCTTCACGAACAGCATGTATAGATAGCAAAGCATAAGCATCAGAATAGTATAAATAATTTTTTATGGCTTCTGTGCTATTTAATGTTACAGCAATATTTAAAGAATTTATATTGTGCTTTTGTAAAGTTTCTTGTATTATTTCGCGTGTGCCTGAGCCAGACTCTCTTTTAATTATTTGTATTTCTTGTAATTTTTTTAAGGAGATATTCTCTTTATTGATTTTGTTGTTTTTAGCACTAGTGACTAAAACAATTTCATCTTTTATAAGTTTTTTAAAAGATAGTTTCGGGTTTGAGTTTTTTCCCTCTGTAACTCCGAAGTTTAATTGTTGGTTTAGTATTAAATTCTCAATATGCTCAGAGTTGTCACTTTCTATTTGAAAACTTGTTTTTGGGTACTGAGTTCTGAATTTAGCAATGATTTTAGGAATAATATAACTTGCTAGAGTAGTGCTAGCACCAAATGTTATAATATCTGGTAGTTGGTTATCTTTATGGATAAATTGATTTTCAATTTCTTCATAAACATCAAGAATTCTTTTCACATAAACCAAAAATGACTTTCCGTCTTCAGTAAGTTCAATAGAATTTCTATTTCGAATAAAGAATGTGGTATTGTATTCATCTTCTAAATTTCTAATTGCTTTAGAAATTGCAGGTTGCGATATAAATAGTTGTTCGGCCGCTTTAGTAAAGCTAGAGTGGTGGGCAACTGATTTAAAAATCTTAAGTTTATTATCCATAAATATAAAATAGCAGACCAAAGGTACTTTAAACTTTATAGATTAGATAAAAGTAATTTAGATATGAAAAAATCTAGTTTTCGGCAGTTTCTACGGATTTAAGATCTAATTCGGTAATAAAATCTTGTGTGTTTTTATAAATTCTTTTACTGTAAAATCGACCTCGATCCCAGTCAGGAGCGTCTACTGCATGTTCTAAGTCACTTATTGTGTTTTTGATTTTTAATTTCATCTCTTCATCATCATAATTTTTTATGTAATAAGAAATATCGGTATAGGCATCTAATGCTTTTTCTGAATAATATTTTTGATGATCGAAATTATTAGAACTTAAGGCTTTTTTAGTATGGTTTAAGGCATATGTTGCTTTAGTATAAATCATGTCCCACTCTGGTTCTGTATTTGTAAATTGAAAAGAAAATAGAATACAGAAGATAATTGCTAATTTAGCCATAGAATTTATTTAAGTAGGAAAATATCTACATATAACGTGTTTTTTGAATAATTAGTGCTTACCACCACACAATAAATAGTTTAGATATTTTATTAGTTGAACTTTTCATCCATAACATTGGTGCTCGTTTTAATTCATGCGCTATTTTAATTGTTTTTAAAGCGGTATCATGTGTTACCCAATTAACTTTCGTGTTCGGTATAACAATCCATTCTTGTTTAGTGAGTACATAGTATTCACATTCTTTAAAAACTAAAAAATCAAAATCTGTAAATTTTAACCAAGAGCCAATTATACAATTTTGATTTAAATTTTGTAGCGTTATGTGTTTGTTAAAAGGTTTGAAAAGTTGTGCTTTAAAACAAGCTTTTGATGTTATTTTATTAGGATCAATATTGTTCAATTCTAAGAATTTTAAAGCTTCATTAGTTTTTAAAAGAGAAAATTGCTTGTTCTTAATTTTTTGAACTTTTTCAAAGAAAGCATCTTTTCTGTTTGGCCCAACTAGTTGATGTATTTCATCAGAAATAGTATCATCTATAATGTAAAACTTATACGTTAATTCTACGTGTGTTATCTCTTGATTATTAGTGTTTTGTAATATAAAATCTATTTCACCTAATGTCCTATTTTCACTTCGTATGGGTTGATTGAAAATTAGCGTTTTATAATTTAAAGAAGAGGTTATTAAGTGTTGAAAAATATATTCAATTTGTTGTCCTAACCTAATGTTTTCTGGAATAGGTTTTAGATTAAATTTCTTCAAATCAATTTTAGGAAAAATAAATTGTGGTACATTGTCAAATGTACTATTCCATAATTCTTGGGTGTGTAAAAACCCTTCTACATGTTTTAAATTCATAAGTGCGAAAGTTACAACAAAGCGTTAAGGTTTCTTAAATAGGTAGTATTCTTTTGTTAAAAGTGTTATTTTTATAGTATGGTTATGAATACAAGAAAAGGGTTCCGATTTGCAACTTATGAAGCGCCGGAACAATCTCCTTTCGAAAAACTTTTTGATATTTTCCAAGAACTGATTACACATACCTCAGGTGATGTTGATGAGGCTCTTGATTGGTTACGAGAGTTAGATAAGGAATATGAACTTACAGATGAAAATTATACTATTGAAGACTTTATTGAAGATTTAAAAGCAAGAGGTTTTTTGCGAGAAGAATTTGAAGATGGAGGTGGTGATGGTAGTAATAAAGAAGAAGGTGAAGGTGATGGTAATTTGTCTATCACAGCAAAAATGGAGCGCTTAATTAGAAAAAGAGCTTTAGATCAGATTTTCGGTAAAATCAAACGCAATGGCTCAGGTAACCATAAAACAGGTAAATCTGGTCAAGGAGATGAGCGTACAGGAGAGTTTAGGTCTTATAGATATGGAGATGGCTTAGAACACATTTCTATGACAGAAAGCCTTAAAAATGCTCAAATTAACAATGGGATAGGAGATTTTACGCTAAATGAAGATGATTTAGTGGTAGAAGATACCAACCACAAAGCACAAATGAGTACTATTTTAATGATTGATATCAGTCATAGTATGATTTTGTATGGAGAAGATCGTATAACGCCAGCTAAAAAAGTGGCAATGGCTCTTGCTGAGTTAATTACGACACGATATCCAAAAGATACTTTAGATATATTAGTGTTCGGAAATGATGCTTGGCCTATACCTATTAAGGATTTACCATATTTGAAAGTAGGCCCTTACCACACTAATACTGTTGCAGGTTTACAGTTAGCTATGGATATGCTTAGAAGAAAGCGTAACACAAACAAACAAATTTTTATGATTACCGATGGTAAGCCTAGTTGCTTAAGAATGCCAGATGGCACTTATTATAAAAACAGTGTTGGTTTAGATGATTATATTGTTGAAAAGTGCTATAATATGGCCCGTCAAGCAAGAAAAATGCATGTACCTATAACAACGTTTATGATTGCACAAGATCCTTATTTAATGCAATTTATTCGTCATTTTACTGAAGCTAATAAAGGAAAAGCATTTTTTACAGGCTTAAAAGGTCTTGGTGAAATGATTTTTGAAGATTACGAAGCAAATAGAAAAAAAAGAATAAAATAATTAGTAGCTATCTTTAAGTAGGTGTGATATTAATAAGCAGAATTTAATTATTTTTTAGTACATAACCATTCACAGTACATAGGGTTATTAAAAAAATAAAATTGTAAAAGAAAAAGAATAGATGAAAATAGAACATAGTAAAATAAAAACATTAAGTGCTTTAAAAGCATCAGGTTATCAAAGTAAATCTATAAAAGATGAGCTTAGAGATAACTTAAGAGATAAAATTAAAAACGGAGAAGAAACTTTTTCAGGAGTATGGGGTTACGAAAATTCAGTAATACCTGAATTAGAAAGAGCTATATTATCTAGGCATAATATTAATTTATTAGGTCTGAGAGGGCAGGCTAAAACACGTTTAGCCCGATTGATGGTTAATTTACTAGACGACTATATACCTGTTATTGAGGGTTCTGAAATTAATGATGACCCTTTAAAGCCAATGTCTCGTTATGCAATAGAACTTATAAAGGAAAAGGGGGATGATACTCCTATTTCTTGGTTACATAAAGATGATCGTTTTTATGAAAAATTAGCAACTCCGGATGTTACTGTAGCAGATTTAATAGGAGATGTAGACCCGATTAAAGCCGCAAATTTAAAATTATCATACGCTGATGACCGTGTTATTCATTTTGGGATGATACCGCGTGCTAATCGCTGTATTTTTGTAATAAACGAATTACCTGATTTACAAGCACGAATTCAGGTATCACTATTTAATATATTACAAGAGGGCGATATTCAAATTAGAGGTTTTAAATTACGCTTACCACTTGATTTACAATTTGTATTTACTGCTAACCCTGAAGATTATACGAATAGAGGTAGTATTGTTACACCTTTAAAAGATAGAATAGGGTCTCAAATATTAACACATTACCCAGATGATATTGAGACTGCTCGAAAAATTACAGAACAAGAGTCTAAATTAGATAGTAGACAATCAGAAGCTGTGTACGTGCCAGATTTAGCTAAAGATTTATTGGAGCAAATTAGCTTTGAAGCTCGTGATAGCGAATATGTAGATGCCAAAAGTGGGGTTAGTGCAAGAACAAGTATTACAGCATTTGAAAATTTATTAAGTACAGCTGAGCGCAGAGCATTATTAAGTGGAGCAGATACTACAATGGTTAGGTTAAGTGACTTTTTAGGGATTATACCTTCAATTACAGGAAAAATAGAATTGGTTTATGAAGGAGAACAAGAAGGAGCTGATGGTGTTGCTGCGATATTAATAGATGATGCCGTAAAATCTTTATTTCCGGTCTATTTTCCTGAGATTAATAAATTAGAGAAAAAAGGAGAAGAAACCCCTTATGATGAGTTGTTACATTGGTTTTTTCAAGGAGAAGGTTTTGAGCTTTTAGATGATTATACTGATGAGGAGTACAAAAGAGCATTAGACGATATACCAGCTTTAACGCAATTAATTAAAGAACACCAACCTGATTATAGTAAAGAAGATATTTATTTTCTTAAAGAAATTTTGCTTTGGGGCTTAGTTGCTTACAAAAAGCTAAATAAACATAGGTTTGATGATGGATATCAGTTTAAAGATCTCTATAGTAGTTTATTAAACGACATTTAAAAAAAAGCCCTTTTAATTTAAAAGGGCTTTTTTGATTTTAGTTTAAATTAAAAAACTTATAGTAAAATAAAAAAATACTCGTTTTGTTTTTACGTAGAATTAACTTTTTACACTTAGAAAAAATCTACCTTTATAATATTTACAAAGCTTGAATATAGAGTATAAAAAAAAGCCTTTCTATAGTAATTAGCAAGGCTTTTTTTTTATTAGAATTGATCATTGTTTTTTACCAATGATCTGAATGATTATTTATATCATCAAAATTATAAGAGCTTATTTTGTTTAATCTGAAGAAAAAAGTAATGACTGTAATTACTAATAACAAGAAATATAATACAACTAAAGTTACTCCTATAGGTATAAATGTCTCAGGTATAAAATGATCTTCAAAATCAGTATAGGTAGCTAATTTATAAATAGACTCTATAAATTTGAATATATATATCAGATATATAAAGTAAAGAATGTATTCAACATTTTTCATTTGAAGGTCACCCGGTTCGTTAACTTTTATTTTAAACCAAATAGAGTATAGGTATATAAAGTGAACAATACTTAGAACAGGAAATATATAATTATCAAATTTTAAAAAATAGAATGTATTTGTATAAATGCCATAAAAACTAAGAACATCAAGTGTAAGTAAAAGAAATATTGATGTTATTAAAATGACCCTTAGGGGGAAAAGTCGTAATATAGTTTGCATAAGTAGCTTTTATTAGCTTTTGGGAGCTATGGTGCAAAAAACGTGAACTATATTTAGATATCTTAAAATACTCGTTAAAACGCAGTTATCGTTGAGAAAACGTAGTATTATATGGTTAAACTGCCTAAGTATTTTTAATAAAAAAGCTTATTTGATTAAGAATAAACAATATAATCATAGCATAATTGAGTTCGTTTTTCATTAAAAGTTTATCTTTTTTAGCTAAATAGTTCTCTTGTTTCATATAATTAGTCGGTTTTTTATATTAATAGTATTTTTGAGTGTTGAATAAAATTTTAATGAAGAAAAAAAGGAATTACTACCTTATTAGGTTACAGTTTTTAGGTTTTAGGTATAGTGGTTGGCAAAAACAGCCAGGTCATAAAACTATAGAATCTATGCTTTTGAAAACACTTAAATATATATTACCAGAAAGAAGTTATAAAATATTAGGGGCGGGTAGAACAGATGCTAAGGTATCTGCTTTAGAAGCTGCTTTTGAACTTTATTTAGACGATGAACCTTTAGAGGATATTGAAGAGTTTTTGTATACGTTCAATATTAATCTTCCTCCAGACATTAAAATTCTTTCTATAGATAAGGCTGAAGAAAAATTTAATATCATTCATCATGCAAAAGAAAAGGAATATGTTTATTTATTTGCTTTTGGCGAAAAAAGCCATCCTTTTTGCGCTCCATATTTAGTAACTTTTTTAGGAGATTTAGATATCGATGTTATGATTAAAGCTGCAAAATTATTTGAAGGAACTCATAGTTTTAAATCATATACAGCTAGAATTAAAAATAATACCATATTTGTTAGAACAGTAAATTCTTGTAAAATAATTGAAAACACAATAATCGAGGCAAATTTTTTTCCTAAAAAAACATATGCACTTCATGTAAAAGGGGAGGGTTTTATGCGTTATCAAATTAGAATGATAATGGGGGTACTAGTACAAGTAGGTAAAGGAGAACTTACGATAGAAGATGTTGAACATTCTTTATTAGAAACTAGCGACGTTAAGTTACCATTTGTAGCACCAGGTTCTGGTTTGTTATTAAATCAATTAAATTTTAAGTAAAAAAGAAGAGTTTAACGATTTATTTTATTTTAAATTAGTAAGTGTCTATGAAAAAGCCTAAAATTAAAACTCATTTAAAAAAAAGTTCTCAAATTTTAAGAAAAAAAGGGAAAGCTCCAGGCACAGTTACCTATACAGGCCTCAGAGAAAATGCATTGTCTGTAGTGTCGGTTATTGATTATGATGAAAATAAATTTATTGTAGAAAAACCTAAAACAATTGAAGAGATAAATTTTTTTAAAAATTCGAAGCTTACAACTTGGATTGATGTAACAGGTATTAGTGACGAAAGTTATATAGATGATTTAGGAAAGCTCTTAGGACTTAACTCTTTAGTACTTGAAGATGCTGTCAACACGCAACAAAGGCCTAAAATTGATGAATATGACGATTATATTTTTGGAGTTTTTAAAATGCTGTATTTAAATGATAAACAAGAAATTGTTTATGAGCATTTAGCAATAACTTTATTTGAATCATCAGTTGTTGTTTTTCAAGAATTAAAAGATGATGTTTTTAATGGTGTTAGAGAGCGTATTAAAACAAAATCAGGCAGAATTAGAACTCGTGGAGCAGATTATTTATTTTTTGCTCTTTTAGATGCCGTTGTAGATAATTACTTCGAAATTTTAGAAGGTATAAATCATAAAATAGAAGAATTAGAAGAAGAGGTTTATGATAATCCTAGGCCAGAAGTAGCACAACGTATTCAAGAATTGAAAAAAGAAGTGCTTAAAATTAGAAGATATATATTCCCTGTTAAAGAGTTAGTTTCTAGACTAGTTGATTCTGAATCTAAATTGATATCAAAAGATACAAAGTTGTTTTTGAGAGATATACATGATCACTGTATTGAAATTAATGAGAGTTTACAAATTTATAGAGAAATGTCTATGAGTTTGATGGAAATGTATATGAGTAATATGAGTAATAAAATGAATGAAGTAATGAAGGTGTTAACCATAATGGCATCCATTTTCATTCCGTTAACTTTTATAGCTGGTGTTTACGGAATGAATTTTGACAAAATACCCGAACTACATTGGGAACATGGTTACGCAATGGTTTGGGGAGTTATGATTGTTACTTTTATAGGAATGCTAATTTATTTTAAAAGAAAAAACTGGCTTTAGTTTTGTTCAAATATCCCAGAAGATAAATATCTATCGCCTCTATCACATATAATACTTACGATAACGCCACTTTCTAATGTGTTAGCTAATTGAATAGCTGCAGCTGTTGCACCACCACTACTCATACCTGCAAAAATAGCTTCTTCAGTAGCCAGTCGTAAAGTTGTTTCAACCGCTTGTTCTTGACTAACCTCCATAACGATATCAACTTTACTAGGGTTAAATATCTTTGGAAGATATTCTTGAGGCCATTTTCTAATACCAGGTATGCTAGAACCATCTGTTGGTTGCACTCCTACAATTTGTACTGCCTTAGATTGTTCTTTTAAATATGTTGAAGTACCCATAATAGTACCTGTAGTTCCCATTGATGATACAAAGTGAGTAATTTCTCCTTTTGTATCTCTCCAAATTTCAGGGCCTGTAGTTTTGTAGTGTGCTTTCCAGTTATCGTTATTTTCAAATTGGTTTAACATAAAGTAACCATCCTTAGCCACTTTTTGCTCAGCATAATCTCTAGCACCTTCAATACCAACTTCTTTAGATGTTAAGGTAACCTTAGCACCATAAGCTCTCATCGTTTGTACGCGTTCAATGGTAGAGTTTTCAGGCATTACAAGTTCGATATCTAAATTAAAAATACCAGCAATCATAGCCAAAGCAATACCAGTATTACCACTGGTAGCTTCTATTAATTTTGTTTTTTCAGAAATATCACCTCTATCTAAAGCACTTTTAATCATGTTGTAAGCTGCTCTATCTTTAACGCTACCACCAGGGTTTTGTCCTTCTAATTTAAAAAACAATTTAACGTTAGGGTTTGTGTTTAAAACACGAGATTCTACTAAGGGAGTATTTCCTATTAAATCTAAAATATTATGAGACATTTGGTAATGTTTTTATTTTAACTTCTGATGTGTGATATACGGTAGAGTTTGCAGGTACTGATGATGTTATAAAAGCATTTCCTCCAATGATACTATTCTCTCCAATAACTGTTTTACCACCTAAAATAGTAGCATTGGCATAAATAGTAACATTACTTTCGATGGTTGGGTGACGTTTTGTTTTTCTAAGGTTTTTAGCAACATAAAGACCACCTAAAGTAACCCCTTGGTATATTCTAACATCATTTTTAATGATAGCAGCTTCACCAATAACAACACCAGTTCCATGATCTATAAAAAATGATTTTCCAATTTGTGCACCAGGGTTTATATCTACACCTGTTTGGCGGTGTGCATATTCAGTCATTAATCTTGGTACTAATGGGAAACCTTCTACATATAACTCATGAGCTAGTCTATAAATTGCGATAGCGTAAAACCCAGGGTATGCCATATATATTTCTTCAATAGAGGAAGAGGCAGGGTCACAATTTACAAAAGCTTCGGCATCTAAATTCAGCATTTCTAATACCTCAGGAAGCTTAACTACATAACTATCCCACACTTTTTTACAAGGCTTATCTATATCCCAACAGCCTAAATCAACTAGTTCGTCAAAAAGTAGTTCTAATTCTAATAGATTTTTCTCAACTGGGGTATCAATATCGAAAAGCGTATAAAAAAGCTTATCGGTAAAAGATTGAACCTTTTCTTTAAGTTTAAATCTTAAGTTAGGTTGTTTTTTATGGTGATTTATCTTGTCTATAATTGATTTCGAATCCATGGTATAAGATAGTATATGTCAAAATTAACCAATATTTTAATAGCTGCTTGATTAAAATGGTTAACTTTCTCTATAAATTTGTTTAAAATTTTTAAGTCGCATGGAAAAGGTAGTACTAACAAAAGATGTGTTAGATTTTTTAGAGAATTTAAAGAAAAATAATACACGTGAGTGGTTTGATGAGCATAAACCTTTGTTTAAAGAAAAAGAGACTTTAATAAAAAGTTTTAATAAGGCTGTTATGGAAGGGCTTAATACTACAGATGAGATAGAAAAAATGAAGCTTTTTCGTATTTACAGAGATGTTCGTTTTTCGAAAGATAAAACACCTTATAAAGAACATTTTGCTTGTTCGTTTACAAGAGCAGGAGCTAAGCTTAGAGGGGGATATTATGTTAGAATAAAACCAAGAGAAAGTTTTATTGCAGCAGGTTTTTGGGAACCGAATAAAGAAGATTTATTAAGGGTTAGAAAGGAGTTGGAGTTAGATGCTGATGAGTTTAGACAAACTATAAATGAGCCTTCGCTAAAAAAAGTATGGGGTAATATTACAGGAGATGAATTAAAAACAGCACCTAGAAATTTTGATAAGGAACATAAAGACATCGATTTAATTAAAAAAAAGCAATTTATTTTTGTTAAAAATGTAACAGATAAAGAAGTGATCTCTTCAAAATTTTCAGAAAATACAGTTGCCTCTTTTAAAGCTATTAGACCGTTTTTTGATTTAATGAGTGATATTTTGACAACAGACTTAAACGGAGAATCGTTATTTGATTAATGTTTTCTCTTCTTCAAAAAACTGAATTTGATCTTTTAAGCGATCTATAACCATACCCATCATTCGTTTATTTAAAGCAGATGAGTTTTGTATATATAATTCGTACTCGTCTAATGTAAATAGGCCTATTAAAATACCTTTTAAAGAATTTCTAAACTTTATATCTTTTTGTATTGCATTCTCTATAAAACCTAATCTTTTTTCTAAGGAAAAAGTATAATAATTGTTTTTATGTTTTTTAATATAATTTTTAAAAACAGCAAGTAAAAGTGGGTTTTGTGCTTTTAAAATAGGTCTTAATGTTTTATTTTGAAAATATTCGTTACTACTCATATTTTCTGTAATTCGAGCCGTAGCAATTTCTGGTCGAATTTTTAACATGCTATGATTTCTTTCGTTCATCAGTACAGTTTTGTTTAAAGATATAAAATACAAAATGCTATTTCTCTATTTATTTGTTTAGTTTTTAACGCTCTTATAAACAATTTTGGCTAACGTTCGTTAAATTTGAAAGTAATTATTTTAATAATCTAATTTGATTTATGAAATTTGGAAAGGTTGAAAACCCCGATTTAATTGATTTTACAATACCAGTTGATGACCCATATACAGAGGTTAATTTATCTAAATATAAAGATATTACTACATTTAATGTTTCAGTTGGCTGTGCTAAATGGAATAAACAAGATTTAAAAAATTTCTATCCAAAGGGTACAAAAGATGAGTTAGCTTATTATGCTACTCAATTTAATAGTATAGAATTAAATGCTACTTTTTACAGAATTTTTCCTGCCGAGCAACATCAAAAATGGTACGATAAAACACCTTCTGATTTTAAATTCTTTCCTAAAATAGTACAAAATGTCAGTCATTTAAGAAGGTTAAATGATGATGCATACCCATATATAGATGAGTTTTTAAATGTATCAGCTCATTTAAAAGAAAAATTAGGAACCATATTTTTGCAAATGCATAATAATTTCGGGCCTAAAAATTGGGATAGAGTAGTGAAATTTGTTGAATATTGGCCAAAAGAATATCCATTGGCGATGGAGTTCAGACATACAGATTGGTTTAATGATAAAGTAGTATCTCAAGAATTATATCATTTGTTAGAAGAAAATAATATAACTAACATACTTGTTGATACAGCAGGCAGAAGAGATATTATGCATATGCGTTTAACAAATAATGAAGCTTTTATACGTTATGTTGGTGCAAACCACCCAAGTGATAAAGATAGGTTAGATGATTGGATACTTAAATTACAAGATTGGAAGGTAAAAGGTTTGAATAACATTCATTTCTTTATTCATCAAAATATGGAATTGGAGTCTCCATTATTATCGGCACACTTTATTACTAATTTAAATAAAAAGCTAGGGACTAATTTAAGTATTCCCAAAACGCTTACGGATTCTGGCTCATTGTTATTCTAACCATTAAATGTTTCATTAATTTTACACAAAAAATACAAGGTTATGAGATTTCATACTAGAAAATGGGTAAAACCAGAAGACTTAAATGCTAACGAAACACTTTTTGGAGGTACACTTTTAGCTTGGATTGATGAGGAAGCTGCTCTTTACAGCATTATTCAATTAGAGAATAAAAAAGTAGTAACAAAATACATGTCAGAAATTAATTTTATGAGTACTGCTGTTAAAGGCGATATTGTTGAAATTGGTATTGAAGTAGTTAAATTCGGTGTATCATCTTTAACTTTAAATTGTGAAGTTCGTAATAAAATGACGCATGAAACTATTGTTACAGTTGATAATATTATTATGGTAAATTTAGATGCAGAAGGTAAACCTCTTGCTCATCATAAAACAAAAATTGAATATGTTAAAGACCGATTAGCATCTCAAGAATAAGTAATTATCTGATTTTCAATTAATTAAAAGTCTTAATTTATAATTTTAAATTAAGACTTTTTCTTTTACATAGTTTATGTAAAGTTTCTGCAAACGTTTGTTAAACTTCTGTTTTTCAGTATCTTATGTTTGTTTTTCATTTTTATAAATGCATTTTTATCTGTTAAAATCACCTTCTTTTCGGTTCAAATACATAAATCATATATGTTTTAAACCTCCAATTTTTGTGTTTTTACAACAACTATAGCTAGTTAGGTAACATTTTATTGGTTTACAAGAGCTATTAAGGGAACTTTATATGAAATAACCCCCTAGATCTTGTTTTAATTTGATTGTTTTTTCAAGTTAAAGTAAAAATTTAGACCCAAATCTAAATTAATTTTGAAATCAAACGAGCTACTAACCTATATAAACGATTTAGAGTCGAAGCTAAATAGCTTTTCTTTTGAAGAACTAACTTCTGATCAGGCTTCTAGCCTAAAAAAATCTTTTCAATCTTTTAAAGAAAATTTAAAAGGTAAAAAAGAATTAAAACCTAATGAGCTAAATTCAGGAGGTATAAAGAAAATAGATTTAAATTCAATAGAGAGTAAACCTTTTAATAAAAAAGATAAACAAGACCTTCTTTTATCAAACCTAAGTAATGAACTTAGAACTCCTTTAAACGCTATCTTAAATTCTGCAGATTTATTAGCAGAAGAAAAACTTACGACTTTACAAAATACGTATGTAAATGATATAAAATCAGTATCTAATACTCTTTTAAATATTATTAACGAGCTGTCTGAGTTTTCAAAACGTAGTCTAGGTAATGTAAGTTTTGAAGCAATTGAATTTAATTTTCATAATGTTTTAAAGGAAGTTATTTTTTTATTAAAAACACTAATTGTTAATGAAGGAGTTACTTTAAATATATTTATTTCAGATGAAATTCCTAAAATAGTAATAGGCGATCCATCTAAGTTATTTCAAATTATTTTAAACCTAGTAGGTAATGCTATAAAGGTTACAAACAAAGGTACTGTAGATGTCAATGTATCGCTTGAATCCAACGTTAAAAGTCACGTATTTTTAAATTTTAAAATTAAAGATACAGGCTTAGGGATGAGCCAAAATCAATTAGATGATATTTTTAATTATGAGCCTAAAATAATCAAAAATAATCACGAAAATCACGAAAGATCAGATTTAGAATTAGGTATTATAAAAAATATTATTGAACACTTGGGAGGTAATATTACAGTTAAAAGTAAAATAGGTGTAGGTACCGAGTTTAATTTTTCTATTCCCTATAGCATTATTGAACACATTGAAATTGAAAATAAAAAAGGAAGCCAAAACCAAAACCCTAAAAGAAAATTACTAGAAAACTTAAAAGTATTAGTTTTTGAAGATAGTGTTTTAAGTCAAAAATTGATTAAAAATAGACTTGATAATTGGGGATGTAATGTTTTTATAACAGACAATGAAAATGATGG
Organism: Cellulophaga sp. HaHaR_3_176; assembly: GCF_019021925.1. Lineage (NCBI taxonomy): Bacteria > Pseudomonadati > Bacteroidota > Flavobacteriia > Flavobacteriales > Flavobacteriaceae > Cellulophaga > Cellulophaga sp. HaHaR_3_176. The sequence continues at coordinate 1,548,484 of NZ_CP058990.1, read as the reverse complement.
GTTACTTATTTTAAAAAATGAAAGTATAGAACTTATTATAATGGATTTGCACTTGACTAATACAACTGGCTTTAATATTTCAAAAAAGATAAGAAACAATAGCAGTAAAGAAATAAGATCAGTGCCAATAATAGCTTTAACAGCTGATTTTACTGTAAAGGATAGTGATTTATGTCTAGAAAGTGGTATAAATGATTATTTGCTTAAACCTTTCAACCCCGAAGAGTTATTTAGAAAAATACGATTAAACACAAATAAATTAAATAATAATATAGCTATGAAAACACAACCCATAGTTTCGAAAATTGATCATTTATATATTGATGAAATTGACTTAGAACCTGTTTTAGAAGAGTGTTTTGGTGATTTGGAAATGCTAGAACAACTTGTGGTTTTATTTAAATCGAATGCGATAGAATTTATAGGTAAAACAAAAGTTGACCTCAAATCAGAAAATATAGAAGGCATTAGGTTTAATGCGCATAAGCTTAAATCAGGTTTGAATATGATGCAAACACCAAGTCTTCATAAAATTGTTGAGCAAATGCATAAAATTTGTTTAGAAGATAAGGATATTAAATACTTACGATTTTTATATGATTGTTTTTTAAATGAATACCCCGCAGTTGAAAAAGCGATTGATTTAGCTATGGATACTTATAAAAATAAATAACTAGATGGATAAATTAAAATTATTGTTAGCAGAAGATGATGAGTTACTGGCTTCATTGCTAGATTTTCGTTTAAAAAAAGCTGGTTATGAAGTTATACTATGTGTTGATGGAAAAAAAGTAAAAGAATACTTAAAAGATCATACACCAGATGTTATCGTTTCTGATATTATGATGCCTTATTTTTCAGGCTTAGAGGTAACAGATTATGTTAGAAATCAATTAAACCTAAAAATACCAATTATTATTCTATCATCAGCGGGTAATGAAGAAAATGTATTGAACGCATTTAAGTTAGGTGCGAATGATTTTTTGCCCAAACCAGTAAGTCCAGCCGAATTATTATTAAGATTAACAAAAGAATTAGCCTAATTTTTAAAAACTTATATATCCTTTGAAGTTTATTCAACTAAAACTATATAATTTGATTACAGCTCCAAAAGTTCATACCAATCTTTTGTGGGACCTGTCTATTTTATTTTCTGTTTTAGCTTTAGTATACTTTTCTGCTATTTTTTATTATAGGATAAAATTTAAGAAGAATTCGGCAGATACAGCAAAGAGAAAAAAAGAACTAGCCCCTATGGTTAGTGAGTTTTTGTTTTATCAAGAAAATGAAGGTACAAAAGAGGAAAATAATAGTTATATAGAACAAAAAATAGCAATAAGGGAGTTGCTAAAGGATAAAAGAAATGAAAATGTTTTGTCCGAAATTCTTTTAGATTTAAGAAAAGATGTTTCAGGAGATACAATGAAAAGTCTTTTTAAACTTTATAAAGATTTAAACTTAGAGATAAAAGCATTTGAAAAATTAAGAAGTTTTAAATGGCAAAAAATTTCTCAAGGAATGTTTGAGTTAACTCAAATGCAAGTAAAAGAGTCTTATAGTTTTATTAGCCGCTTTATTAACGATAAGCGATCGGTGGTTAGAAAACAGGCTGAAATATCTACAGTAACCTTAATGGATGAGGGTATTTCATATTTTTTGGATACTACAAAATATCAAATATCAGAATGGCAACAACTTAAAATATTAGAGGTAATATCTGGTGTTAAAGGTTTTGAGCCTCCTAGGTTTAATAAGTGGTTAACATCAAATAATAGAGATGTTGTTTTGTTTTCTTTGCGATTGATAAAGCATTATGATCAAAACGAAAGTGAAGAATCTATTATCTCATTAGTTAGACATAGAGACAATAAGATTAAAAATGAAGCTATAGATTGTATTAAGAAATTTAATTTTAAAAGCTCTAGATCAATTTTAAAAGCAATTTTTAAAACGAATAATTCTCATATAAAACTAGCCATTTTAGATGCTTTAGCATCTTTTGAGAATAAGGAAGATATTAAGTTTTTAGAAAAAGTATATCGTAAAGATTTTAATTTTACAGTAAAGAGTAAGGCTTTAAGTGCTATTAATACAATATATCCAGGACATGTTATTCCTTCAGAAAATTTAGATGAAATTCCTGCAAGCTTAAAAGGTAAAATTGTAGCTAAAGTTGAAGAAAAAACTACAATTATAAATACACCTGTAATTGTAGAGCCTATAGGTAATGAAAAACAAATTATAAATGACCCTACAGAAGTTTTTGCAAATGAAGTTGATGAAGTAATAACAGTGATTAATGATGTTGAAAAATCTGATTTAGAAGTGTCTGTAAAATCGGAGAGTAAAGATGTAATAGAACCTGTAGGAGAATCTATTTTAAAACAAAGAGATTATAGTGTTAGTGTTTTTAAATCTCTTTTTGATGTTTCAGATCATTATTGTCAATTATTATTATTAGATGAAATTTTAAATGTAGGTGACCAACGAGAAATTACTTATTTAGAGAGTCTAGCAAATCACCAGAATATTGAAATTCAAGACAAAGCACTAGTTATAAAAGTTGCCTTAGAAGCTAAATTAAATCCGGAAATTGATATTGAACAGTCTGTTGTTGAAATTGTTGAAAGTTTAAACGTTCAAGTTTCTGATTTAAAAGAATCAACTAAAGTTAAATTACCTACAAGAATATATAAAGAAACTGAAATAACAGAAACAGTAGAAAACTTACTACCATTAGAGTATTGTTTTTTATTAGGAGAATTAGGTATAAAAGCCCCTAGAACTAAAAGTATTTTCGAAATCAATTTCGATTTTGATTATTCTATAGATAATGCTTCTAAATTTAATAAGGGAGACACTCTAACTTCTAATCATCCAACTAAAGACGATAGTGGATTAACTAAAGAAGAGCATAATTTTTTTCAACAGTTATTGCATTTCCCCTTAACCATTAAAGACGATATAAATGGATAGTAGTTTTTTTTCTTTGCTACTTGATTATATAAATATTGTCTTTTTCGTATTTACAACGGTCTTGTTTACATTATTTACCGTAATGGGGTATTTATCCACACGAAATTCAATTCATTATAAAAACAAGAATAGTTTTGGAGATTTATCTAAAGTAATGGCTTCACCATTAGCACCAAGCCTTACTATAGTTGCTCCTGCATATAATGAAGGAATGACGATTGTTGAAAACATAAGATCATTATTATCATTAAAATATGTGAACTACGAAGTAATGGTAGTTAATGATGGTAGTAAAGATGATACGTTACAAAAAATGATTGATGCCTATGATCTTATTAAAATTGAACAAGAAATAGATCCTAACTGGCAATCAAAACCAATAAGGGGTATATACAAATCAAAACAACAATCATTTTCTAAATTAACGGTAATTGATAAAGAAAATGGTGGTAAGTCTGATGCGTTAAATACAGGTATGCATCTTTCTGAAAATCAATATATTGGTTGTATAGATGTTGATTGTTTATTACTTCCGGATGCTTTGTTGCATGTGGTGAAATCATTTTATCAAAGAACAGAAAAAAGAGTAATTGCTGTTGGTGGTGTTATTAGAGTTGCAAATTCATGCGTTATAAATGGTGGTGCTTTAGAAGAAATTAGATTGCCTAAGAATTGGTTAGCAAAATTTCAATTACTTGAGTACACAAGATCTTTTTTATTGGGTAGAATGGCTTTTGGTAGAATGGATAGTTTGTTAATTATTTCAGGAGCTTTTGGTTTTTTTGATAGAGAAATTGCATTAGCATGCGGTGGTTATGATACTGGTACTGTTGGCGAAGACATGGAAATTGTTTTTAGAATGAGAAGGTATATGGTTGAAAATAAGCAACCACATACAATTGAATACATCCCGGATCCTTTATGTTGGACAGAAGTACCTGAAAGTAGAAAAATACTTGTAAATCAAAGAGATAGATGGTCTAGAGGAAACTTTGAGACCTTATTAAAGCATCGCGAAATGTTTTTTAATCCAAAATATGGGAGGTTAGGGATGATTAGTTATCCTTATTGGTTTTTTTACGAATGGCTTGCTCCCTTATTAGAATTTTTTGGTTTCTTTTCAATAATTCTATTTTACTATTTAGGAATATTGAATGTTGAATTTTTTATAGCCATTACGTCAATGATTTATTTGTATTCTATAATGTTTAGTTTTTATGCGATACTGTGGGAAGTATACTCATATAACGAATACACTAAAGTTAAAGATATTTTAACCTTAATGGGGTGTGCTCTTATCGAGCCTTTTGTTTTTCATCCGATTGTAGTTTTTGCGGCAGTGCGCGGTAATTATAAAAAATTATTCAAAATCCAATCTGGTTGGGGTACTATTACCCGAAAAGGATTTGCTAAAACAACAACGTAAGATGGATATAAAAGTAAAAGTTTTACATAGGGCAACTTTACGTGGTTATACAAGGTTAATAATAGCATATTTACTTTGTTTAATTATACTATCTACTTATCAATATATTGTTCTTTTTTCAAAAGGAGTAATAGATCAAATTTTTGGTATTAGTTATGTATTAGCTATTGTACACCATATCGGGTTTAGTGCTTTAGTAGGGTTATTTTTAGTAGGGCCTTTTAATGTGTTAGAGAATTTTAAACCTCAATTAGGTTTTAATTTTTGTTTTGTAATGCTATTAATCTTATTAAGTATAGAGTCTGCTCTAATAGGTTATTTTACAATAACTTACGTGCCTTTAGGCGCTAACATACTTGGGTATAGCTTTAATGATATTATTTCTACGGTATTAAAGTCAGGAGGCTTTTCGGGGTATGCAATTATTGCATTTGCTTTTATGGCTTTTGTGTTTTATCATCTTTTCAAATTCACAAAAACATTTTATAAATATATAAGCAAATTATTTCCATTCACCTTTATATTATTAAGCTTGTTTTTAGCCACTTTAATGACGGCCAGAAAACCTATTAATGATAATAAAACACAATACATGTTTTATAATTTAATAGCAGCAGCATTTGGTAACTCTTCTTATGAATCAGATATTGAATACCCTTTGTTGAAAAATACAGAACATACAGATGTTTTAGGCGATTATTTTAATTTACAAGAACAGAAACCAAACTTAGTTTTTGTTATAGTAGAGGGTTTAGGGGCTGATTTTGTTGGTGATAAGGCAGAATTTGGTGGTTTTACACCTTATATAGATGGCTTACTTGAAAAATCATTATACTGGGATAATTTTTTAAGTAATACAGGGAGGAATTACGGTGTTATTCCTTCTTTATTAGGCTCTTTGCCGTTTGGTGAAAACGGATTTATGGATGTAGAGGATATGCCAAATAAAAATACATTGTTTAGTATTTTAAAAAATAACGGTTACCGTACATCGTTTTACATGGGATCTAATAGTTCTTTTAATAATATGGATAATTTTCTTAAAAGTGAAAATATCGATTATATTTTAGACAGAAGTAAATTTGAGTTAGCATATGAATTGCAACCTTCAGATGCTGCAGGTGCTTCGTGGGGTTATCCTGACAAGGAATTATATAAAAAAGCATTTTCAGTTTATAATACAGAAAAACAACCAAAATTAGATGTTTTCATGACCTTAACAGCTCATGAACCATTTATACCACCAAATGAAGAGTATTACGAGAACAAAGTTGAAGAAATTTTAGTTTCAAAATCAAAATTTAATGATAGAACAAAAAAAATCATAAATAACAATAAAGGTGTTTTTGGTAGTCTTTTATATGGGGATGAAGCTTTACGTGATTTTATGACTACTTACAAGTCAAAACCAGAATTTAATAATACCATATTTATTATTACTGGAGACCATAGGTTAGTACCTGTGCCTCAAGACAATGGTTTAAGTCGTTTTCATGTACCGTTTATGATGTACAGTCCGATGTTAAAATCGGCAAAAAAAATAAGTTCAGTGTCATCTCATTTTGATGTTGTACCAACATTGATAGCAATGCTCTCTAAAAAATATGATATAGATGTTCCGTTGCAAACAGCTTGGCTGGGTAATGGCATTGATATGAATGAAAATTTCAGAATTAATAAAAACATTGCGTTAATGCGCAATAAAAATGAATTGAAAGATTTTATTTCAAACGAACACTTTTATTCAGATGGTGATATGTATACTATTCTTGATAATTTAAAACTACAAGAATCTGAAATAGATGATAGTAGCCTAAATTATTTATTAAATAATTTTAAGTCTGTAAATACATATGTTACTCAACAAAATAAAGTTATTCCTAATAGTTTAGTGATCTATAAGATGAAAAGAGAAAACTTTTCTAAAGCTGAGATGGTATGGATTAATAGTCAGTTTAATGGTAATGATTATGATAACGCATATAACACCGCACGTCAATTAGCATTTAATAAAGACTTTGATAAGGCTATTTTACTGTTGAAATTTATTTTATCAAAAGTACCCACTCAAATAGATGCAAAAATACTAATGGGGAGAGCAAATGCTTGGCAGGGCGATTATAATGAGGCAGAACTTATTTTTAAAGAATGTTTAGTGACAAACCCTTCATATCACGATACATATTGTGCACTGTTAGACGTTTGGTATTGGTCAGATAATAACGAAGAAGTAATTGGAATATCTAAAGAAATTAAAAAAAATAATATTGATAATGCAGAATTAAATTTAAAAGTAGAAAGAGCTTTTTTACAACTTAAAAATAAAGAGGAAGTAGTAAGTACAGCTAAAGTTAATCTTAAAAAAGAGGCAGAATTAGCTTCTGCACAGTAAAACATGTATAGTATAAAAAAATACATATTTATAATTTTAGTTTTGTCATTTGTAGTTTCAAATGCTCAAAGCACATTTTATAATGGAGACCCTGATGCTTCTTTTATATCAGCTAGAGAAATTGCTTTTGCAGGCAATAGAGCTATAGCTAGAGATACTTTAAAGCAAATATTGTCAAAATACCCAGACTATGTAGATGTACATAATTTAATGGCAAAAACCTATAGTTGGGATGGTGATTATGACGAAGCTAGAAAACATTTTAATAGAATTACATCTAAAGAAAAGCAAAATAAAGATGTTTGGTTATCAACTATTAAAAATGAATTATATGCCGAAAATTATAGCATAGCAATCGGTTTATCAAATAAAGCATTATTGTATTTAAAAGAAGATGCAGAGATTTTATTATTAAAACAACAAGCTACAGATAATTTGAATGAGCCATCAAAGCAACAAAAGGTTGAAGAGCAGGGGGTAAGTGCGATGGTAATAGATTCTCTTCAAAAAAATAAGATAATACTAACGGCTTCTACAGATGTTTTTGATGCTATTTTCGATCCGATGTATAATGCTAGTATTAGCTATAGTAGAGAAACAAAATATGGTACAATAATACCGAGAGTAAATTATAGTAATAGGTTTCAAACAAACGGTGTTCAGTTTGAAGTAGATGGATACCCGAAATTTTCTAATAAAACATATGCATATTTAAATTATGGTTTTTCTGATTCTGAAATATTTCCAAGTAACAGAGCAGGAGCAGAGTTATATGTAAACCTACCCAAAGCTATTGAGGTTTCTGGTGGTATTAGATATTTAGATTTTAAAACAAACAAGGTTTTTATTTATACAGGTTCTTTTGGTGCATACAGGGGCAATTACTTCTTTTCGTTAAGACCTTATATAACGCCTTCAGATAATAATAAGTTTAACCTTTCAGGCTCTATTATTGCTCGTAGATATTTAAAAGATAAATACAATTATATAGGCTTGAATGCTAGTTATGGCGTAGCAACAGATTTAAAGCAATTTAAAACTGGAGATGTTGTATTAGCAGAAACATTATTATACTTAGAATCTCAGCAATTACTGCTTGAGTACCAGTTTACAGGTAAAAATAGCGCCAATGTAATGAAGGGTGTTTTGGGTATTACAAGGCAAGAAATAAGCTTTAATCCTGGTAATTTTTTCTTAGCAGGTACAGTTGGTCTTACCTATGAGATAAAATTCAAGTAAAATTTATCGTGACTAAATGATTTATTGTTTTCACAACAAAAATCATCAATTACACCACATTATATTTTTTAAAGCGTCTTACCTCTATATCTTTATAATGTAATTTAACCAAATCTTACAAAATGTTATACGATACCTACGGAGAAGAATACTTGATATTCTTGCAAGATCTTAACGAGATTTTAAACTTGAATGAATTAGTAGAATTAGATTTTTTTTAAACCCAAATTAAAAATATAAAGTCATGGCAAACAAACAACCAGAAAACTCGTCTTATGTAAATTTCATCAATAATTTAAATGAAATTTTAGGAAATTATAATATTAATGAACTTGGTGGTTCATAATAAAATACAAATAAAAAAGGCTCACATTTAGTGAGCCTTTTTTATTTAACCTAAATAAGTTTTTAAAATCTTACTTCGAGAGTTATGCTTAAGCTTTCTAATAGCTTTTTCTCGTATTTGACGAACTCTTTCTCTTGTTAAATCAAAAGTTTGTCCAATTTCTTCTAAAGTCATTGAATGTTGGTCTCCGATACCATAATATAACTTAACAACATCAGCTTCACGTTGCGATAATGTTTCAAGAGCTCTATTTATTTCAATGTTTAAAGATTGTTGTAAAAGCAACTTGTCAGGGTTAGGCGAATCGCCAGAACCAATTACATTATATAAGTTAGAATCTTCTCCTTCAAGTAAAGGAGCATCCATTGATACGTGTCTACCTGTATTTTTTAAAGACTGTCTAACTTCAGAAACGCTAAGCTCTAATTCTTTTGCAATTTCATCTTCAGAAGGAGGTCTTTCATGTGCTTGTTCTAAATAAGAAAAAGCTTTCTTAATTTTATTAATAGAGCCAATTTTGTTTAAAGGTAACCTTACAATTCTCGATTGTTCAGCTAGTGCCTGTAAAATTGATTGTCTAATCCACCATACAGCATATGATATAAATTTAAAACCTCTAGTTTCATCAAAACGTTTTGCAGCTTTTACTAAACCAACGTTTCCTTCGTTAATTAAATCAGGTAAAGTTAATCCTTGGTTTTGATATTGTTTTGCAACAGATACAACAAAACGTAAGTTAGCTGTTGTTAATTTTTCTAATGCAACCTGATCTCCTTCACGTATACGCTGCGCTAAATCTACCTCTTCATTAGCAGTAATTAAATCAATTTTACTGATATCTTGCAAGTACTTATCTAACGATTTTGATTCTCTATTCGTAACCTGCTTAATTATCTTTAGCTGCCTCATATATATATTTATAGTTCAAACTTACAAGCTAAGCTTTTTTGCTGATTTTTCCAAGTTATATGTAGTATATCTATCTAATTTGTGAAAAATTTAAGAGAACCAGAAAATTACTGAAAATGCAATACGAATTGTATCTTTGACATCATGAGTAAAAGAGCATTAAAAGAGTATGTGTCTAGCTTACCTAAAAAAGAACTAGAACTACAGTTAATAGATCTTTATGAGAGGTTTTCTCCTGTAAAGGAATATTACAATTTTATCTTCAACCCAAAAGAAGATAAGCTCATGCAAGATGCTAAAATTAAAATTTCGAATGAGTATTATCCGGTTCGTAGAAAAAGACCAAAAATGCGTCGTTCTATCGCTCAGAATTTTATAAAGCATTATATAAAATTAGGTATGGATGTAAATTTAATTACAGACCTAATGCTATACAATATTGAAATTGCACAATCATTTTCTTCAGAAAAAAAGGTAGCAGATACGTTCTATAAAAGTATGGTAAACTCTTTTGATCAAGCAGTGGTTTTTATATCACAACATGGCCTGTTAGAAAGTTTTAAAAATAGAATCGTTAAAATCTATCAAGAAGTAGAAAATCAGAAATGGCCTAACCTTGAAGATTTTTCAAGAGTTTTAGATCAAATAGATTAATACAACACTTTATTATTTTTTTTGTTTTTAACGATGATAATTTCTTTTAAGGCTAAAATTCTACTAGTTTTGTAAGATTGGCATTTTTGTAATAGTCAACATACAACTAGAGTAAGAATTAATAGTAATATAGCTTTTGAAATTACAACAAAACGTTTCTGAAAAAAAACTTTACGATTACCAAGAGAAGGATTTAAATGAGATTTTTGATTATTTAAATGAGTCTGAAGATAATGTGAATTTATTATATCAGCTGCCTACAGGTGGCGGTAAAACTGTGGTTTTTTCTGAAATTTGTCGCCGTTTTATCAGTGAAAGAAAGAAAAAAGTAGTTGTACTTACACATCGAATAGAACTTGGAGCTCAAACATCAAGGATGTTGAATGGGTTTGGAGTAAAAAACAAAATTATTAACAGCAATGTAAAAGAGCTGGTAGACCAAAACGAGTACATGTGTTTTGTTGCTATGGTTGAAACGTTAAACAACAGAATTCAAGAAGAAAAAATTGAAATAAATAATATAGGACTAGTAATTATTGATGAAGCACATTATAATTCGTTCCGAAAACTCTTTAAATATTTCGATAAGGCAATTATATTAGGGGTAACGGCAACGCCGCTGAGCTCTAATATAAAACTACCGATGAAAGATAATTACAAAAAGCTAATTATCGGAGAATCTATACAATCGTTAATCGATAAAAACTTTTTGGCAAAGGCTGATGTTTACAATAAAGATGTAAGCTTAAAAACACTGAAATTAGGTGTTGGTGGCGATTATACGGTAAAATCATCTGATGAGTTGTACGGTAATTACAATATGCTTAGTAAGTTAGTTTCTACTTATGAAGATGTTGCTTTAGGTACCAAAACTTTGATTTTCAATAACGGAATCAATACCTCAAAATATGTATACGAAACCTTTAAAAAAGCAGGTTATAATATTCGTCACTTAGATAATAAAAATAACGCTACAGAGCGTAAAGAAATTTTACAGTGGTTTTCAAATACACCCGATGCTATTTTAACTTCTGTAAGTATTTTAACTACTGGTTTTGATGAGCCAACAGTAGAAACAATTATTTTAAATAGAGCAACAAAGTCGTTAACCTTATACTTTCAAATGATTGGTAGAGGGTCACGTATTTTACCAAATAAAGATAGTTTTACGGTGTTAGACATGGGTAATAACGTTGCCCGTTTTGGTATGTGGGATGCCCCTATAGATTGGAAAGAAATTTTCTTGTTTCCAGATTTTTACTTGGAGAATATTAAGAATGATGAAGATATTGAGCGTGAGTTTGTTTATGAAATGCCTGATAAGTTAAAAGCCAAGTTCGCAAATTCTACCCACTTAACTTTTGATGTAAAAGAAGAATATCAAAAAGTATTTGATGCAGGTAAAAAATCGAAATTAGTTTTAGAACTTAGCTTAGATCAGCATGCAAAAATATGTATTGAAAATAGCGAAGATGTTTTTGATGCACGTATTCTAGCCAAACAATTAAAAGATGATATAGAATATCGAGTTCGCTTGTACTCGTACTGTATTATGAATAATACAAAGAATTATAAAGAGTGGTTAGCTGAAGATTATGAGCGTAAATTACGTTTAAGAATTTCTCAAAAGTTTTCAGATAAGTTATAATGTAACATGCAAAAAGTACTCTTTATAGGTGTTAATTGGCCAGAACCCTCTACAGCAGCAGGTACGCGAATCATGAAATTGATTCATACCTTTTTAAATAATAAAAATGAAGTTACTTTCGCTAGTACCGCAGCTGAATCAGAATTATCGTTTGACTTAAATAAGCTTGAGCTTACTAAAGCTAGTATTAAATTAAACGATTCTAGTTTCGATATATTTATAGCTGGTTTAGCGCCAACTGTGGTAGTTTACGATCGTTTTTTAACAGAAGAACAGTTTGGTTGGCGTGTTACTGAAAATGCACCAAATGCAGTAAAAATACTAGATACTGAAGATTTACACAGTCTTAGAACTGTTCGTCAAAAGCTTTTTAAAAATAAACAAGATTTTTCGGTAGATGCTTGGCTTCAAGAAGATGTGACAAAGCGAGAAATTGCAAGCATTTATCGTTGTGATATTTCATTAGTTATTTCAAGTTTTGAAATGCAACTTTTAAAAGAGCATTTAAAGATAGACTCCAGTTTATTATTGCATTTACCGTTTATGGTTGATGCTATTTCAAACGAAGTTTTTCAATCATACCCATCATTTAAAGAGCGAAAAGATTTTATCTGTATAGGTAACGGCAAACATGCACCCAATGTAGATGCTATTATTTGGCTAAAAACTACTATTTGGCCTTTAATTAAAAAGCAACTTCCGGAGGCTAATCTACATATTTACGGCTCTTATTTTCCACAGCAAGTGGTGCAAATGCATAAACCGAACGAAGGCTTTTATGTAGAAGGTTTTACAGCTGATTTAGAAAATACTTTTACAAATGCACGAATAAATTTGGCTCCATTGCGTTTTGGTGCAGGTTTAAAAGGTAAGTTGATAGATGGTATGCGCTTTGGAACACCAAATATCACTACCAAAATAGGAGTAGAAGGTATGGCAGGTGCATTACCTTTTAATGGCAGAGTATCAGATGATGCAGTCGCTTTTGCAGCCAATGCAGTTTTGCTCTATAAAAGTGAAGAGCAATTTAGTATAGCACAACAAAATGGTAAAGACATTTTAAACCAATTGTATAATTTAGATGCTATATCAGAACGTTTTATAAACGCAGTGCAAACTGTAACTGAAAATTTAAAAAAACACAGAGCTTCTAATTTTATAGGTAGTTTATTACAACACCAAACTATGCAGAGCAGTAAATTTATGTCGAAATGGATTGAAATTAAGAATTTGAAAAATATGTAATTACTTATATTTATTTTCTAACCTATTAGGTCCTTTAGTTTTGAATATTATAGGTCTTTCAAAAGCTGTAATAGGAGTTAATTACAGTAAAAAAAAGAAACTAAATTTATTATTGATAGCCTAATTTCAGGAATTGGACAATCATATTTATATCTATCATTTATGATATATAATAGGTTTTTCAAGATTATTAATAAAACACAAAGATGTGAACGAATACTTTATGTGGATAATTTGTTTCATATTTCTGATTGGAACAATTCAACAAATTCGATATAAAGCAAATTTAGAATTTAAAGAAAATAAAATAAAATAAAGAACCCAACTGTATTTGAAAATCCTCAATTGTCAGGGTTATTAATAACAGAAATAAGTGCTTTTATAGGTTTTTTCGTTATTATATTTTATCCTGAAATAGTATATCCACTTTGGTCTTGGGTTAATTTAATTCCTTTTCCTCTTTAAATAAATAGAAAATACATAATCAATTTTCACTTCTTAATTTATAAGAAAAACCATCTCTTAAATCTACTAACGCTAAAAACCATTTTTCTTTAATTTCCTGTATCTTTAACCTTTTAAAAGGGATAAATAAAATAAAATCAGCAGATGAAAGAAATCGACTGGAAAACTGTTAAAGAGTTTGAAGATATAACCTATAAAAAATGCAATGGTGTTGCTCGTATAGCATTCAACAGGCCAAATGTACGTAATGCTTTCAGGCCAAAAACTACGAGTGAGTTGTATCAGGCTTTTTATGATGCGCAAGAAGATACCTCAATAGGGGTTATTTTACTTTCCGCAGAAGGCCCATCTACTAAAGATGGTATCTATTCATTTTGTAGTGGTGGCGATCAAAAAGCAAGGGGTCATAAAGGCTATGTTGGTGAAGATGGTATGCATCGTTTAAATATATTAGAAGTACAACGTTTAATTCGTTTTATGCCTAAAGCTGTAATTGCTGTTGTGCCAGGTTGGGCAGTAGGTGGTGGTCATAGTTTACACGTAGTCTGCGATTTAACTTTAGCAAGTAAAGAGCATGCTATTTTTAAACAAACAGATGCCGATGTTACTAGTTTTGATGGTGGTTATGGTTCTGCTTATTTAGCTAAAATGGTAGGGCAGAAGAAGGCAAGAGAAATTTTCTTTTTAGGTCGTAATTATTCTGCTCAAGAAGCGTTCGAAATGGGTATGGTAAACGCAGTTATTCCTCATGATGAGTTAGAAAATACAGCATACCAATGGGCTCAAGAAATATTAGAAAAATCGCCTACATCTATTAAAATGTTGAAATTTGCAATGAATTTGACTGATGATGGTATGGTGGGGCAGCAGGTATTTGCTGGTGAGGCTACACGTTTAGCCTATATGACAGATGAAGCTAAAGAAGGTAGAAATGCATTTTTAGAAAAACGTAAGCCTGATTTTGGTAAAAACAATTGGATTCCATAAAAGTAAAAGCTAAGAGGTTTAAAAACAAAACTTTCATATATTAAAAAAGACCTTATCAATTAAGATAAGGTCTTTTACGAGAACACTATATGAAAATGAAAAATTTTATTTCTTTATTATACTGCTAATCTACACTTGTTGTTCGTTTCTTTGTAATTATTGTTGTCAAAATCACATTTATTGTGGTGAACTAAGGAAAACCTGTTATTTAGAAAAAATAGAAGTATTAATACGCTGTAAATTAACTTATGTCATTTAAAAAATTACAACCTGAATTAAAAGAAGCTTTAGAAAACTTAGAGATAAAAGAACCTACAGTTTTTCAAAAAAATGTTCTTTCTAAAATAAAAGGAGGTGCTAGTTTATATGGTATAGCACCTGATGGAGCTGGTAAAAGTACTGCAATAGTTATAGCTACACTTCAAAAATTAGAGTGTAAGGCTTTTGAAGATGCTCCGAGAGCATTAATTTTTGTGAGAGATAAACAAGAAGCTTTAACTCTTGCAGGCGAATTTGAAAAGTTTACAAAAAGAATGGATATTAGAGTTTATTGTGCTTACGATGAACAAAACCTAGAAGACCAAAGGGCAGATATTTATGATGGAGTAGATGTTGTAATAGCAACACCAAAACGATTGAATAAAATTTTCTTTTTAAATGGTATTAACTTAAGTCAGTTAAAATTATTCATGGTAGATGATGCTGAGTTTTTGGTAAAAGCTAGTGCGTATTCAGATTTAATTAGAACACCTGAAAGTCTTGAAAAATGTCAATATATTGTGTTCTCTACTGTTTTTGATGAAAGAATGGAGCGTTTGAGAAGTATTTTTATGTATAATGCTCATATTATAGAAACAAAATAATTCTGAAATTAGAATAATAAAAAAGAGCTTTGATATGGAATCAAAGCTCTTTTTTTGAGAACACTATTTGAAAAATGAATAACTAACTAACTAAACTTTTTTTAACTATACTTCAAAGATATATTTCATATACATGTTTATGAAACTATTGTTGTCAAGTCATTAAAAGTTGTTGTCAATTAACGATTTTAGTTTATAGCGCTTAAAATTTCTTTTAAAAAGGTATTTATATTAAAATCAGGCTCTTCTGCTAAACCTGTTCTCACAATTACTAAATCTTTAGATGGTATTATAAATACCCGTTGCCCTTGAAAACCATTTGCAGAATACATATCCTTCGGAACATCTGGGTATTTTCCGTTTGCGTTCAACCAAAAATGCCCACCATAAGTACCGTTAGAATGTTGTGTAGGTTTTGTGATGTATTTAACCCAATCTTCATCAAATAACCGTTCATTTCCCCATTTTCCGTTATTTAAGTATAGTAAGCCAAATTTGGCCCAATCTCTCGTTGTTGCCCAAGCATATGAAGAGCCTATGTAGTTACCATTCATATCAGCTTCAATAAGCATAGAGTTCATTCCTATTTTATCGATTAATTGTTGGTAAGGAAAATCTAAATATTCTTGGTGTGTTTTAAATTGGGTTTTTAAAATACCAGAAAGTAAGTTTGATGTTCCTGAAGAGTAATTCCATACTTCAGTAGGTTTAGCAATTGCTTCTTTTTGTATTTGTGCTTTCGTCATATCAGCATCTAAAAAAAGCATTTTAGTAACATCTGATATTTTTGTATAATCTTCTTCCCAAGCCAAACCACTTTGCATACGTAGTAAATGGTTAATTGTAATATTTTTTCTATCGTCTTTTTGCCATTCAGCTATAGGTGCTCGGCTATTTACATCTAATTTACCTTGGTATTGTAGTATACCATATAATGTAGCGATAATACTTTTACTCATCGACCAACCTAATATAGATGTACCCTCATTAAACCCGTCAATATATTTTTCGCTAATAATATTGTTTTTATAAGCAACTAAAACGGTTCTTGTTTTTTTAACATCAGGCTCAGAAAAACTGTTTTCTATGGCGGCATTCAATTTACCATAATCTACATTCTCAAAAATTGTATCCTTTTCTTTTTGATGACCAAATGGGTAGGGCAGTGTATCTTTTTTTATAAATCGATTTGGCTTTTGATAAGGTTCATTTTCATTATAATCATCATTAACAAGAACACAGCCTAAACCTTCGCGGTAAACACTTTTTCTTTTCATTAATCCAAAAACAGAACTTGTAGCAGTATTAGTGTTAACCGTTGCATCGGCCATTTTAATTAAATGAAAGTTATTTTCATTTAGAGAAACTGATTCAGCTGTTTGTTTGCCTATAAATACACTAGAAGCCATGCTTTTAGAAGCAAAACCAGAAATTAAATTCAATTTTGGGTAATTAAGGTAAAGTAATATTACTATAACAAATAGGAAAAAAAAGAGACCTCTTTTTAAATTTTTCATGCGTGTAATTTTATGTAAAATGATTTAAATATAACTATATTAATATGTATTTGAATTGATATATTATTTAATTTACGCTGTTTTTTTGAAATTTATGTGTTTAAAAAAAATAATGTACTTTAGAGATTAATCTTATTTAAATAAATGGCGTGTATTTATAAATATGGAATTGTTTTGGGTCTGCTTTTTATTTCAGGATGTACACATCAAAAAAAAGAAAAGCTAGATTTACACCATTGGAAACCGCTAAAAGTTACTATAACGGCCTACAACTCTTTTCCATCACAAACCACAACGATAGACCCAAATGTAGCTGCTTGGGGTGATACTTTAAAACCAGGTATGAAAGTAATTGCTGTTTCTAGAGATTTGATGCGAAAAGGATTAAAGTATAATACGATGGTTCGTATAGATACCTTGCCAGATACTTTTTTAGTAAAAGATAAAATGCATTATCGACACCGGAATAAAATAGATATTTACATGGGTCGTAATAAACAAAAGGCTTTAGATTGGGGACGAAAAAAGCTAACTATATTTTATGCAGAACAAAAGGATAGTGTTGTTATAGGTGAAAATAGCAATTGATTTTTGTATTTTTAATGCTTTAATTTATTCTAGATTATTGATGAAGAAATTTAGCATTGTATTTTTATTTTTATCTCTTTTGATTTCTTGTAGTACTACAAAAAAAATAGTAAATAAACCTATAGTTTTTAATACAGAAAGAGAACAATTAACACTCGATTATTTATCAACTAGATACGGAATAGAACAAGAATCTTCAGTTATTATTCCTAAAATGATTGTTCTGCATTGGACAGTAATTCCGACATTAGAAAAATCTTTCAAAGCATTTAATGATCCAAAATTACCAAATTGGAGACCAGATATTAAAAACGTTAGTGGTTTAAATGTTTCATCACATTTTTTAATTGATCAAGATGGTATTATTTATAGATTGATGCCCGAAACTAAAATGGCTCGCCATGTAATTGGTTTAAATCATTGTGCAATTGGAGTAGAGAATGTTGGTGGTACAGACGATTTACCACTTACGGAAGCACAATTAATATCTAATATTTGGCTTGTTAAATATTTAAAAAAGAAATATGATATTGATTATTTGATTGGCCATTATGAATATCAAAAATTTGAAGACCATGAACTCTGGTTAGAAAAAAATAACGATTACAGAACAATAAAAACGGATCCAGGTGAAGATTTTATGAAGAAAGTTAGATCTGCTACTGAAAAATTAAATTTTAAATCACTCCCTCAATAATGAAATTAGCTTTAACACTACTTACTTTTTTAAGTACTATATTAATGTATAGTCAAGAAAAAGACATTACTTCAAAATTATATGATACATATAATACGTATAAAGAATCTACGCTTTCAAAAAGAAGAATCAAACATACTGAAATTCAACCTTTAATTAGCAAATTTAAAGACAGGCAAGGGTATAAAGTACAAACTGTTGGAAAATCTATAGAAGGGCGTTCAATATCTTTAATAAGTGTAGGTACAGGTACTACAAATGTTTTTTTATGGTCACAAATGCATGGCGATGAACCAACGGCTACGCAAGCTATATTTGATATTTTAAACTTTTTATCAAGTAATGATTTTAAAGTAGAAAAGGATAATATTTTAAATAATCTTACACTTCATTTTATGCCGATGTTAAATCCTGATGGGGCAGAGGTTTACCAACGTAGAAATACATTAGGTATTGATATTAATAGAGATGCTCTACAATTACAATCTCCTGAAGGTAGAATTTTAAAAAGAGTACGTGATAGTTTGAATGCTGATTTTGGTTTTAATTTACACGATCAGAGTACTTATTATAATGCAGAACGAACAGCGAAGCCAGCAACGATATCATACTTAGCACCTGCTTATAACTATGAAAAAGACATTAATGATGTGCGTGGCAATGCTATGAAAATTATTGTTTTTATGAATAGTATTATTCAAAAATATGCGCCAGGGCAAGTAGGTAGGTATAATGATGACTTTGAACCAAGAGCTTTTGGCGATAATATTCAAAAGTGGGGTACTAGTGCTATTTTAATAGAATCAGGTGGCTTTAAGAATGATGTTGAAAAACAAGAAATTCGTAAACTGAATTACGTTTCTATTCTTTCTGCAATTTATACCATTTCAAAAGGTAGTTATAAAAATATTGCGATTTCAGAATATGAAAAAATACCCCAGAACGATAGAAAACTTTTTGATTTAAAGATAGAAAATGCAAATTATAAGCTTTTAGGTAAAACTTATAAATTAGATATAGGAGTACAAAGGTTAGAAGTAGGCAAGGAGGGTAATAAAGATTTTTGGTATAGCAGTAGAATTATGGATCAAGGAGATTTATCTACTTATTACGGGTACGATACACTTGATGCTACAGGTTATACTATGATTAGTGGTAAAAAATACCCAACTAAGGTTAAAAACATGGCTGAGTTTTTAAAATTAGATCCTTTTGAGTTATTAAGTAAAGGATATGCTTATGTAGCAGTAGAAACTATCCCAACAGGGCAATTAGAGTCTCCATTACCATTGCACATTGTTACAGGAGCTTATAAAGTATCTAGCGATTTAAGATTAAATGTTGGTATAAACCCTACCTTTTTATTACAAAAAAATGGAAGCATAGACTATGCTGTAATTAATGGTTTTTTAATTAATTTAAAAACTAAGAAAGGAGCATTTAAAAATGCTATGATTTTTAGATAGGCTATTCTGTAATAGTAACATAAAAAAAAGCTAGAACATATTTGTTCTAGCTTTTTTTATGTTTTAATATATTTGATTTTAACTTACATCTTGCATTTTTCGTACTTGTTTTAAAAGTACTTTTTTAGGTATAAATGGTAAAAGTTTAGTTATTACTTTCATAGCGAAAGGTAAGCCTGTAATTACATCTAAATCTCCATTCATCATAGCATTATAACCATCTAATGCAACACTTTTAGCATCTGCGGGGCTTTCGAATGCAGAAGTTTTATCCATACCAGAGGTTTTTCCAAAATCTGATTCTGTCGCTCCAGGCATTAAGTTTGTTACAGTAATATTTGTATCATGCAGTTCTTCAGCAATAGCATTGGTAAAAGACCTTACATAAGCTTTTGTTGCAAAATAGACAGCTTGTAGCGGTCCAGGCATTAAGCTGGCCGTAGAAGATACATTTAGTATTCTACCTTCATTGTATTTTATAAAATCATTTAAAAAAAGATGAGTCATTTTCGTTAATGCAGAAATATTTAAGTCTATCATCGACATATCGTCTTCTAACCTTCTTTCGTTGAACTTTCCAAGTCCTCCAAAACCTGCATTATTTATTAAAATGTTTACACGAATACCAGAACTGATAACTTTATTATACACTTCGTTACATGCATTTTTTTCTGTCAAATCTTTTTTAATAACCAAAACGGTTACTTTATATTTTTGTTCTAATTCAACTTTAAGTTCATTTAGCTTATTCTCATTTCTGGCAACTATTACTAAATCACCTCCATTTTTGGCATGTATGCGAGCGAACTCTTTACCAATTCCACTACTAGCTCCTGTAATTAGTGCTGTATTACACATTGTATATCATTTATAATTCTTTGCAAAAGAAAGATTTCTTAACTGATTTTGTTGACTTGTACAAATAAAAAAAGGATGCTAATAAGCATCCTTTTTTATTCATATGTTATTTGTCAATTAAAGATTGTCAGAATCTAAAAGAGCAAAGAATTTATTAAGATTAGGAATAATGATAATCTTAGTTCTTCTGTTTTTAGATCTATTTTCTTTAGAATCGTTTTCTACTAAAGGCATATAGCTGCTTCTACCAGAAGCAATCATTTTTTCTGGTGCTACATTATATTTAGTTTGTAAAATACGAACTACTGAAGTTGCTCTTTTTACACTTAAATCCCAGTTGTCAGAAAACATTGGAGTTTGAATAGTTTTAGAATCTGTATGACCTTCAACCATTACTTCCATACTTGGCTCAGAATTGATAACCTCAGCAATTTTACTTAAAATATTATTTGCCTTAGAACTAACTTTATAACTACCACTGTTAAATAATAATTTATCAGAAATATTGATCATTACAACTGTTTTGTCAATATTGATGTTGATATCATCATCTTCATCAGTAATAGACTTTTTTAAATTGTATGAGATAGCAACATTAATTGAATCTTCTAATGTTTTAGCATCAGCTAAAAGAGCAGGATCAACTTTAGTTAAAGTTTTTCTCATTTTCTCTTTTGTATTATTACTCATAACAGCAACATCATTGATAGAAGTAAGCTGAGAATCATTAATTTCTTTTAAAGAATTTAATTTTTCATTGTATTCAGCAACTCTAGCTTCAATTTTTGTCATTTTAGACTCTAAGTCTTCTTTCTCAACTTGAGTTTTAGTTAATCTACTTTTAGTGTCATTTAAATCAGACTCTAAAGCCACATATTTTTTCTTAGATACACATGAGCTTAAAGTAGCTATTGTTACAACTGCAATTAATGTTATTTTTTTCATTTTTAAAATTTTAGTTACTCAATATAATTTTTGGTATTCTACATAACTATCTACGGTCAAATGGATGAAATAGATGTTAAATGCATAAAAAAAGAAAGGCTATTCAATTGAATAGCCTTTGTGAAAAGAGGTTAAATATCTAACAATTAGTTACATCCGCCAGTAAAACCATTAGCAGAAAATTTTGTCTGAACAGCACCTTGTTTTGATCCAGAAGTTACTTGGATAGCTAAATTGTTCTCTCCGCTACCATCACGTTTTGGACTACAGTACTCGAATAAGTAGAAGCTATTAGCTCTTTGTGATACTAATAAAGAAATATCATTAAAAGTTTTTTCTAACTCAGCCTTATTACCAGCAAACACACTTGATGTTTTACCAATAGTAGCTAAAACTTCTGTGTCAATTTCACTACCTAAACCAATTGTAAAAAATGAGATGTTTAAATTTGCATTTTTCACTTTATCAGTAGCGGCTTTTTCTGTAAATCTAGAAGCCTGATCAGTACCATCTGTAAATATTACAATAGAAGCGGCACCTATAATTTCATTGTCTTTAGTGTCATTAAGTAATTTTTCCGCAATATCTGTAGACTTAATTACGGCACCATATAAATCAGTAGAAGGGTCATTACTAATATTTTCGTCAATACTATCAATAGCAGATATTAAATCATCTTTAGAAGATGTTAAGTCATTTAATAAATGTAACTCATTTTCACCATCAAACCAGTATATAGCCATTTTTACAGCTTGACTTTCAGGAGAAGGCATTACATTATTAATAAAACTGATAGAACCGGTTTTTAATTCTTCAAGGCTACTACTTAATACACTATTACTTAAATCTAATACCAAAAGAGTATTGTTATTGAAAATTTGTGAGTTTGGAGAAATTCGGGCTTGCGATTCAGAAGTCGATATTCTATTAAAACAATCATCATTTCTACCTTGCTCATAAATTGTAAATTCATTAGCCGTTAAACCAGAAACAGGATTACCATCTGTATCAGATACTTTAAAAAAAACAGAAACTTTACCAGGC
The DNA here is from genome assembly GCF_019021925.1 of Cellulophaga sp. HaHaR_3_176. Classification (NCBI taxonomy): domain Bacteria; kingdom Pseudomonadati; phylum Bacteroidota; class Flavobacteriia; order Flavobacteriales; family Flavobacteriaceae; genus Cellulophaga; species Cellulophaga sp. HaHaR_3_176. Next base: position 1,526,219 of record NZ_CP058990.1, on the reverse strand, counting down.
AATGTGGTGAATTGATCTTGAATAGAAAGTGTTAATTGGTTTTCTCCTAAATCTAAACAGTCATCAACAACTTTACCTTCGCCAAGGTCACTACCAGTAGTAGAACCCGTATTTGAAAAAATATCATTTTCAGCATTACCACAGGAAAGAGCTAGTGCAAGCACAAAAAGATATACTATTGGTTTTAAAATAAATTTCATTTTCATAATATTAAATGTTCAAGCGTTTAAACGCATTAATCACGCCAAAATTATGTGTGAATAAAGAAATAAAATGTTAAAGAATGTTAATTTAAATAAGAGCTTCAAAATCAAACCCCATAAGCTAAAAACCTTTATTATGTTAATTTATTTTTATCATTACTTAGAAGTATAAACTTGCTATTATTTTTGATATCTTGTAAGAGTTACATATTAAACTAAAAATTTTATTTATGCCATCGTATACATTAAAAGTTAATGGAGAAGCAAAAACTGTTGCTGCTAGTGAAGATTCTCCAATATTATGGATACTTCGAGATCAATTAAATTTAGTAGGTACAAAGTTTGGGTGTGGTATAGCACAATGTGGGGCTTGTACGGTTCATTTAGATGGTACAGCAGTACGTAGTTGTATGCTAACTATTTCTCAAGTTGAAGGAAAATCAATAACAACAATAGAAGGTTTATCAGAAGATGGTTCTCACCCTGTTCAAGTAGCGTGGAAAGAAATAGATGTGCCCCAATGTGGGTATTGTCAAGCAGGGCAAATGATGACTGCATCAGCTTTTTTAGCTAAAAACACTACTCCTTCAGAAAAGCAAATTAAAAATGCAATGCATGGTAATATTTGCAGGTGTGCATCTTACACTAGAATTGAAAAAGCAGTAAAAAAAGCGTCTGAAAATATGATTTAATTCATAGCAACCATTTTTAAATCTTATTAAATAAAAAAACATGTCATCTATATCATTCAACAGAAGAGCCTTTATAAGAACATCATCTCTAGCTAGTGGAGGTTTATTAGTAGGTTTTAATTTTTTTACGGCTTGTAAAGATTCTGTAAAACCACCTATTGATATTTCAAAACTAAATTTTAACGATTTTAATGCTTTTATAAAGATAGCAGATAATGGTATGGTTACTATATTTTCTCCAAATCCAGAAATAGGTCAAGGTGTCAAAACATCTATGCCTATGCTAATTGCAGAAGAATTAGACGTTGCTTGGGAAAATGTTTATGTGCAACAAGGGCTTTTAGATACTGATAACTATAAAAACCAATATGCAGGTGGTAGTAATTCTATACGTTTAGCATGGGAACCTTTAAGGCAAACAGGTGCAACAACGCGTCAAATGTTAATTAATGCTGCAGCTGCACGATGGGGTGTAGATGCAAAAGAATGTACAACAAGTGAAGGGGTTATTACAAATGCAAAAGGAGAAACATTAGGCTATGGTGATGTAGTAAAAGAAGCAGCACAGCTTGAAGTACCAGAAGAATTTATTTTAAAAAAACCAAAAGATTTTAAAATTATAGGTACAGATGCTCAGAACGTTGACATAGATAAAATAATAACCGGTAAACCTTTATTTGGTTTAGATTATAAGGCTGAGGGTATGGTTTATGCTTCTGTTTTACGCGCACCAGCATTCGGGCAAAAACTACAATCTTTTAATGATTCAGAAACAAAAACTATTGAAGGAGTTATTGCTGTACATCAATTTGGAGATAAAGTAGCGGTTTTAGCAAGTAATACTTGGTCGGCAATGAAAGGAAAAAAAGCATTGAGGGCAGAATGGGTAACGGACACTAAACTGGAAAGTTCAGCAGATCATGATCAAATATTAATAGATCTTTTAGATGGAAGTAATTTTGAAACACTGCGTAAAGATGGAGATGTAGAGAAAGCATTTGCTGAAGCTGATACTGTTTTAGAACGAACTTATGAAGCTCCATTTTTGCCGCATAATTGTATGGAACCAATGAATTTCTATGCAAATGTAACAGATAAAAAAATTCACCTTGTCGGGCCTATACAAACTCCAGAAGGTACAGCTAAGGGCATCGCAGCTAAATTAGAACGCCCTTTTGAAGATGTACATTTAGAAATGACAAGAATGGGTGGTGGTTTTGGTCGTCGTTTATATGGCGATTTTGCAATAGAAGCTGCTGAAATATCTAATATTTCAAGAAAGCCAATAAAAGTTATTTTTTCAAGAGAAGATGACATGACAGATGGAATTTATAGACCAGCAACTAAATATCGTATAAAAGCATCTATTAAAGGAGGTGAAATTACAGGGTATCAATTAAAAGAAGCTGCAATAGACTCTAATATGTACGGATTGATACCTAACTTTTTCCCTGCAGGGGCGATAGAAAATTATCAAGTTGATGTTGCTAAATATGAAAGTAATATTACTACCGGAGCATGGAGGGCACCATATACTAATTTTTTAGCTTTTGCAGAACAAAGTTTTTTTGATGAACTAGCAGAAGTAATGAATGTTGATAAAATACAAATGCGGTTAGATTTACTTGATAAAGTAAAGGGAACTACAGATAGTCGCATACAATACTCACCTGAACGTATGCAAGCTGTAATTAAAAAAGCAGTTGATAAATCAGGTTGGGGAAAAGAAAAAGAAGGAACTTACCAAGGTTTTGCAGCTTATTATTGTCATAACACCCATGTAGCTGAAGTTGCAGATGTTGTTATTGAAAAAGGAATGCCTGTTGTTAAAAAAGTTACTTGTGTTATAGACTGTGGTATTGTAGTAAACCCATTAGGAGCAATGAACCAAGTTGAAGGTGGTGTTATTGATGGGATTGGGCATGCTATGTATGGTGATTTTAGTTTTTCAGAAGGTAAACCTAGTGCTCAAAATTTTGATCAATATCGTTTAATTCGAATGAATGAAATACCAAAAATTGATGCTTATTTTATAGAGAGTGATTTGGCACCTACAGGTTTAGGAGAACCTACATTGCCACCTGCAGGTGCAGCTTTAGCAAATGCAATAAAAGCAGCAACGGGTAACAGATTATTAAAACAACCCTTTTCTAAATATCCAGAATTATTGAAAATTCCTCAAAAAGTAATTGTGGGATAAATTATGACACATGAATTTAAAAAAATTATTAGTGCTTTTTTATCAGCAAATAAGAATGGTATAAAATCAGTACTAGTAACAGTTGTAGCACTAGAAGGCTCTTCATATAGAAAACCTGGAGTTCGAATGTTACTTTTAGAGAACGAACAAATGGTTGGTGCAGTTAGTGGTGGTTGTGTAGAAAAAGAAATCATAAGGCAATCTAAAAGCGTATTCGAAACTTCTATACCGAAAATTATGACGTATGATGGCCGGTATAGACTGGGGTGTGAAGGTGTTTTGTATATTTTGATAGAACCCATAAACTTGAGTACTCTATTTTTAGAAACTTTTTCTAAAGCGATACAAAATAGAGAACTATTTAAAATTTCCTCCTATTATAAAAAAGAAGAAGCTATAGATTCTAGCTTTGGTACAAAAGTGCAATTTCAAAGTAAAACAATACCTATATGTTTAACTCATTCTATAAATAATGAAATTAATGTATTAGAGCAGAATATGAAGCCATGTTTTAGACTTCTAATTTTTGGAACAGAACATGATGCTGTTATATTGAGTACATTGGCAGCAAATATGGGGTGGGAAGTTATTGTGTTTGCAAACCCTGCAGATGAAAAAAAAGCAGAATATTTTCCTGGTATTTTTGATTTTCAATTGTTTACTCCTGATACTTTTATTTCTAAAAATATCGATGCTCAAACGGCAATCGTTTTAATGAATCATAGTTACTCTAAAGATTTAAGCTTTTTAAAAGCTTTAAAAAATTGCGAAGTAGCTTATATCGGTATTTTAGGTCCAGCTGCACGAAGAGAAAAGATTTTAAATGAGCTGATTGAAAATAATTTAGATATTGAAGATCAATTTATCGAAGCTATATATGGGCCTTCAGGTTTAAATATAGGCTCGATTACACCACAAGAAATTGCTATATCAATTATAGCAGAAATATTAACGGTGATACGTAAAGAAACCCCAATTTCATTAAGAAATAAAATCAATAGCATTTCTAAATCATGAAAAAAGTTGCACTAGTAATTTTAGCAGCAGGAAATTCATCTAGAATGGAGAATGATATTAAACAACTTCTTCCATGGAATAAAACAACTTTATTAGAGCATACGATAAAAGAGGCACTTAGTTCTGAGGCAGATGCAGTTTTTGTTGTTTTAGGAGCAAATTATGAAAAGATAAACTCTAAACTAAATGAGGAAAATTATTCAATTATTAATAATAGAAACTGGAGCATAGGTTTAGGGAGCTCTATAGCTTTTGCTGTTAATCATATTAATAAAACGATAGAAAAATGTGAAGTTGTGCTTATAGTTTTAGCTGATCAACCTTTTTTAGGTATGGAGCATTATAATAGTTTAATTGAAGCTTATAAAAAAAGTTCTGAAAAGTTAGCTGCAACTGAGTATGGAACTAAAAAAGGTGTGCCTGCTATTTTTGGAAAAAAATATTTTGATAAATTAACGAACCTTGAAGAAGATTTTGGTGCAAAACATATTCTTGCCACAGTTAATGCTTCAGTAATAAAGGGTAACACTACAGATGTAGATACTATAGAAGTATATAATGATTTATTTAGAAATCTAAAATTATAGGGTAGAAGTGTATTTTGGGTTATTTTTTTATTTAAAACAACTACATGTAGAATTTTATAACTTCATCTAGACTAATAGATAAAAGATATAAAGGCAATAGTAATCTAAAGTAATAATCTATTTAAATAAATAGATTATACAGTAGTACTTTGCATATCTTGATTGCTGTAATCGTCATTACCACAATCTTGAAAAATACCACATGATATTTCTCTTTTAAATAAACTCTTCGTTTCGTTTGCTTTAGCTAAAGCTTGAATTTCTGGTGATAAAAAAGTCATAACGTAAAATTTAATTATACTCTATTATAAAACGTAAACCTAAATCAATTGTTGTATTTACTGGGGTAAAATTAGTTATTATTTAACTTTTACTCGCCAACATGTTGTTTTTTTAATATTTAATTCACATTTAGGAAATATATAACAAAGTGTTATTTATTCATAAGTATTAGGTTTTACTATAGTTACAGAAGATTTACTATTATTTTCTTAATTAAATATAATTTGAAAACATCTAGAAGATTTTATTGTCATTTTTTTAAATCTTTTAAAAAAGCACATTAATTAAGCCTTTAAGTATTCCATATAACTCTTTTTTTAGTAGGTATATAGAAACTATTTTTTATATCAAAAAAAGCTACTTATCTTTGTATCAGCACAAGTAGGGTATAATAACCATTTATGGTGCGCGTTATTGCAACTTCTTTATAGATTATTAGGCAAATTAAGTTTTATTTTCCAATCGTTCATTTTGAAATTCAATGACTTCACGACGGCTTATCACAAGCAAGTCAATTATTAATTTTAACTTATTATTTTAATGGCGAGAGCACAAGAAACCTTTGGGAAAAAAGAACGAGAAAAAAAGCGTTTAAAAAAGCGTGAAGAAAAGGCGAAGAAAAAAGAACAACGTAAAGCAAATGGGGAACCAGATAACATGTTTGTTTATGTTGATGAGAATGGGCATTTAGTAGATACTCCTCCAGACCCTACTAAAAAAGTAAAAGTAGATGCTGAAAGCATTGTTCTTGGAATACCTAAAAAGGAAGAAAGTGACGAAGAAATAGATCCAGTACGTAAAGGTAGAGTTGAGTTTTTCAACGATTCTAAAGGTTATGGATTTATTAAGGATACAGATACACAAGAAAAATTCTTTGTACATATTAACGGTTGCTTAGAAGAAATCAAAGAAAACAATATGGTGCAGTTTGAACTTGAAAAAGGGATGAAAGGTATGAATGCCGTTCGTGTTAAAAAGGTTTAAATCTAAACATATAAAATATAAAAGGGTCAATTCAATCGAATGACCCTTTTTTTATGCTTCTTTGTCAATAACAGCCAGTGCTAAGCGAATTTTGAAATAATCAATTTGTTCTTCAAAATGATCGAAATAAGGCTTTAACGCAGGTGGACTCTCAAGTTCTGTTTTTGCTTTTTTTATAGATGCAACTTCACTTTTTGATACAAAGTCAAAAATATTTATGGGTTTCCCTTCGCTATATAATTTAGCAATATGAGAATATATGGTTGGAGATTTTAAATTACGTTTTATAGCAATTTCATCAATAGACAAACCTTCTTTATAAAGTTGGTATGTGACTTTATGAGTGTCCGATTTTTTTATAGACTTTTCTTTATTAAAAGCGATTACTTCTGCAATAAATAAATCGCCATATACTTCTAATTTACGTTGCCCTACACCACTAATTTCTAAGAAATCATCGTCAGTTAATGGTCTAGCTCTTTCAATTTCTAATAATGTAGCATCACTAAAAACCAAATAAGCAGGTATATCTTCATCTAAAGCTATTTTATGACGTAGCGAACGCAAACGCTCATAAAGTTCTGAACTTTTTTTCTTTTTGGTAGTTTTCTCTTTAGGATTGCCAATTTTTTCAAGAGCATCAATCGGTTTTGTTAATGAAACTTTAGCGCCATTAAATAGTACATTTTTAGAGAACTCAGTAAGCTGTAACGCATTGTGATTTTGAAAAGCAATTTCGGCATACCCTTGGTTTATTAATTGAATAATATAATGTTGCCAATCTTTCCAAGAAGTATCTTGCCCTATACCATATGTTTTTATTTTTTCTAAGCCCTTATCTAAAACAGTAGCATTTTTAGCACCTCGCAATACATCTATAATAGCACCAGTTGCTTCGTTTTCTTTAACACGGGCAATGGTTGATAGTATTTTTTGAGCGATAATAGTACCATCAAAAACAGTTGGCGGACTTTTACAAACATCACAATTACCACAATTTTCAGCTAACAACTCACCAAAATAACTCAATAATATTTTTCTTCGGCAGGTAGTAGCTTCAGCAAATTGTTTCATGCGTTCAAGCTTTGCTATTTGCACATCTTGGTTTTTGGAACCTTCTGTAAAACGACGCAACTGTATTACATCAGCATAACTATGAAAGAGTAGGGCACTCGCAGCCAAACCATCTCTTCCTCCACGACCAATTTCTTGATAATACCCTTCTATGTTTTTAGGCATGTTATAATGTATAACCCAACGTACATTCGATTTATCTATACCCATACCAAAGGCAACAGTGGCACAAACAATCTTAGTTTTATCAAAAATAAAATCTTCTTGCACTTTACTTCGTTCATCAAAATTTAATCCAGCATGGTAAGCATCTGCTTTTAGTTTTTTTGCTTTTAGTTTAGCAACTAATTGCTCCGTAGTTTTTCTACTCAAACAATATATAATTCCTGAAGTATTGGGTCTTTTTCCTATAAAGTTTAAAATTTGTTCAACTCTACCATCAGCAGGCCTAACAGTTAAACTTATATTTTTACGATCAAAAGAGGTGATAAATTGTTTTGCATTTGCAATGCCTAATTGCTCAGCAATATCTTGTCGAGTAGCTTTATCTGCAGTCGCTGTTAAAGCTATTATAGGTGTGTTTGGTAGTGATTTTTTAAGAAAACTTAGTTGCTGATATGATGGTCTAAAATCGTGTCCCCATGATGATATACAATGAGCTTCATCAATAGCAATACAACTTATGTAATTTTCGTTGATAATATTATTTAACGAAGGCATACTTTCTGGAGCTACATAAATAAGTTTTAGCTCAGCCTTAGTAATTTTTAATATAATTTCTTGTTGTTCTTCTGATGACTGGCTACTATTAAAATAAGCAGCAGGTATACCGTTTGCATTACAACCATCTACTTGGTCTTTCATTAGTGCAATTAAAGGAGAAACAACAAGTGTTGCTTTAGAAAACAGTAAAGATGGTAATTGAAAACACATAGATTTACCACCACCAGTTGGCATAATTACAAGTCCATCTTTTTTTTCTAATAGAGAAGTTATAATTTCTTCTTGCTGTGGTCTGAAACTATCATAACCAAAATACTTCTTTAATGTGGGTATTAATTGCTCTTTATAATCTTTAACTGGCATGTACTAAAATCTAGAATGTAAAATTACAGGAAATGAAACTTAATAAATAGAAATTTAAAGAATTATGAAGGAAATTTCCAGGCAACAAACCTACTTTTTTTATTTCCTTGTTCCATGTCAACAGTTGTATATTCGGCATTCAATTTTGATAATTGCTTGTAAATTGCCTTTAAATTATCATTTTTTGATACAAGTGTTGTAAACCAACCTACTTGTGTTTTAAAAGCCACACTTTCACGAATCATTCTTTTTATAAAAAGAGCTTCACCACCGTTACACCATAATTCATTTGCTTGCCCACCAAAATTCAATTTAAACGCAGTATCATTTTTTAAATTTTTAAGCTTTCGTAAAGTACCTTTAGTGGCTTCTTTTTCAGAGGCATGAAAAGGAGGATTGCAAATAGTGAAATCGAAATATTCATCTTCATTAATAATGCCTTTAAAAATATCAGAATTATTTTCTTGATGTCGAATTTCTATTTTTTCTTTAAATTCAGATGAGTTTTCATTTGCAGATGCTACTGCTGTAACATCAATATCAGCACCAACCATATCCCAGTTTAATAATTGGCTAGCTAAAATAGGGTAAATACAATTAGCACCAACACCGATATCAAGACCTTTTATATTAGTTTTTTTATCAACTATTAAATCTTTTATATAAAGCAAATAATCTAACCTGCCAGGAATAGGAGGGCAAAGATATCCTTCAGGGATATTCCACTCATTAACTGAGTAATAAGTTTTTAGTAAAGCTTTATTTAAATGTAATACAGCTTCAGAGTTAGAAAACTCAATCGTTTCTATACCAAACTTATTATTAATTACAAAATCAAGTAATTGTTGGTGGTTAGAAATTAATTTTTGAAAATTGTAAGGCGCGTTATGAATATTATTTGGATGCAAAGGCTATTTTTAATTTGTAAAGATAGGTATGTTATATGGCTTTACCATGACAACGTAGAATACCATACCTTTGCAAAAATAAACGAGATTAAGAATGAGTTCTTTTGAAGATTTCAATTTAAAAAAACAGCTAAATTACGCTATTGAAGATTTACGTTTTGAAAAACCTACTCCTATACAAGAGCAGGCTTTTTCAGTAGTAATGTCTGGTAAAGATATCGTAGGTATTGCACAAACAGGTACAGGTAAAACTATGGCATATATGTTGCCATTATTACAAGAATTAACTTTTTCAAAACAAATACACCCTCGTATTTTAGTAATGGTTCCGACACGTGAACTTGTATTACAGGTTGTTGAAAATATTGAAAGTTTTGCTAAGTATATAAATGTTCGTGTTTTAGGTGTTTATGGTGGAACAAACATAAATACACAAAAACAGCTTTGTGCTCAAGGAACAGATATTTTAGTAGCGACACCTGGTCGTTTATATGATTTAGCGCTTTCTAAAGCTGTAAAACTTAAAGAAATAAAAAAGTTAGTAATCGATGAAGTCGATGTAATGCTTGATTTAGGCTTTCGATTTCAGTTGATTAATATTTTTGAATTGCTACCTAATAAAAGGCAAAATATTATGTTCTCTGCTACAATGACTTCAGATGTAGAGGCATTAATTGATGACTTTTTTATAGCACCAGAAAAGGTCTCAATAGCAGTAAGTGGTACTCCATTAGAAAATATTTCTCAAGAATGTTATGCTGTACCTAATTTTTATACAAAGGTTAATTTATTAACCCGTCTTTTAAAAGATAAGGATACTTATAAGAAAGCATTAGTTTTTGTTTCGAATAAAAGAAGCGCAGATGTTGTTTTTGAAGCAGTTGAAGAGTTTTTTGGAGGAGAATCTTGTGTGATTCACTCTAACAAAACACAGAACTACAGAATGCGTTCTATTCGCCAGTTTGATGAAGGAAAGAATAGAATTCTAGTTACAACAGATGTAATGGCTCGTGGTTTAGATTTAGATAAAATCACCCATGTAATTAATTTTGATACGCCAAATTACCCAGAAAACTATATGCACCGTATTGGTAGAACGGGTAGGGCAGAACATAAGGGAAATTCTATTTTGTTTTACACAGAAAAAGAAGAACCTTTTAAAGAAGCTATTGAAGATTTAATGAATTATGAAATTCCTGCATTAACTATACCAAGTAATGTAGAAATATCAGAAGAATTAAGACCTGAAGAGCGACCAAGAATATTAGAAGCTGATAACCCAGATCAAACTACATTAGCTTCACAAGGTAGCTTTCATGAAAAAAAGGAAAAAAATAAGAAAGTAAATCAAGGAGGTTCTTATCAAAGAATAATTGCAAAAAAATATAAGAAACCTAAAACTAAAGGTGATAAAAATTACAATAAGCGTAATAATAAAAAATAAGTAGATTTCTTATATTTATACAAAACACAACCACTAAAACTATATGAAGTCATTTACTGTATCAGAAATTAATGCTGTTTTAAAAGGAGAACTTATAGGTATTACAAATCAAAAAATAAATGCTCCAGAACAATTAGAAAAAGCAGAAATTAATCACATAACCTTTATCGGTAACAGAAAATATGGAAAGCTTTGGGCAACCTCAAAAGCAAGTGCGGCAGTAATTGACGAAAAAATAGAATTAGAACCAGGTGAAAATCGTGTTTTAATTAAAGTAAAAAATGCTGATTTAGCAATGGCTCAAATATTAGAGCTTTTTGATCCAGGTCTTCCTGTTTTAGAAAATGAAATTCACCCTACAGCAGTTATTCATTCTACTGCATTTTTAGGTAAAGATGTTCGAGTAGGTGCCAATTGTTATGTTGGTAAAAATGTAGTTTTAGGTGATCAAACTATTTTATACCCTAATGTTACTATAATGGATGATACCAAAATAGGAAACGGTTGTATTATTTGGTCAGGAACTGTTATTCGTGAACGTTCAGAAATTGGACATCAGTGTATTTTTCATATAAATGTGAGTATTGGTGCTGATGGTTTTGGTTTTAGACCAAGTACTGATGGTAGGGGCTTAGTGAAAATTCCACAAATAGGAAATGTAATTATTGGCAATGGCGTTGAGATAGGAGCAAATTCTTGTGTAGATCGTGGTAAATTCAGCTCTACAATCATCGGAGATGGCTCTAAAATAGACAACCTAGTACAAATAGGCCATAACTCTATTATGGGTAGGTCTTGTATTATGGCAGGCCATAGCGGTTTGGCTGGATCTGTAACACTAGGTGATGGTGTCATTATTGGTGGTAGTGCATCTATTAAAGATCATACCACATTACATTCAGGTGTTATTGTAGGTGCAGGGTCAGGTGTTATGAATGATGTTGCTGCAGGTAAAACAGTATTAGGTTATCCTGCTTGCAACTCTAGAGACATGTTAAAGCAATGGGTAGTTTTAAGAAGGTTAGTTAGGTAGTTGAATTTATAAAACATTCAACATTAAAAACAAGCTTTTAATCAAAAAAACATATAGTTTTTGAATAATTATTTGTTATCCCCTATAAAGGGGTTAATTTTGTAGCCCCTTAGAAAAGGATATTATGACGGAGACAGCAATTGGATTGCAAGATAGAAAGACGGATAAAGAATTATATAGTTATCAGCAAGGTGCTATAAACAAGATTTTCGAAAAATTCGATACAGAACCAGATAACTACCATTTACTTTATCAATTACCAACAGGAGGGGGAAAGACAGTTATTTTCTCTGAAATGGTGCGTCAGTACCTGAAAAATCATAATAAAAAGGTGTTGGTAATGACACACCGTGTAGAGCTTTGTAACCAAACATCTACAATGCTTACAAGTTTTGGTGTGCCTAATAAAGTGGTTAACAGTAAAGCAAACCTAGATGATCAAGATCGTTATAGTTGTTTTGTTGCCATGGTAGAAACTCTTAACAATCGTTTAAATGATGATAAATTAGATATTTCAGATATTGGCCTTGTTATTATTGATGAAGCGCATTACAATTCTTTTACAAAATTATTTAAATTTTTTGAAAACTCTTTTATCTTAGGAGTTACCGCAACACCGTTGAGTTCTAGTAAAGAACTTCCGATGAAAGATAATTATGATGAACTTATTTCAGGTGAATCTATAGAATCTCTTATTGAAAATGAATTTTTAGCACGTGCTGAAGTTTTTCAGTATGACATGGGGTTAACGTCTTTAGAAGTAGGTTCTAACGGTGATTATACGGTTAAATCTTCTGAAGATTTATATACAAGTACTGCAATGTTAGATAAAACATTACAGGCGTATTTGAAACATTCAAAAGGTAAAAAAGCATTAATATTTAATAACGGTATTAATACTTCAATACAAATATATTACACATTTAAAGCAGCAGGTTTACCTGTAATGCATTTAGATAATACAGCTACTAAAAAGCAGCGTAAGCAAATTTTAACTTGGTTTAAAGAAACACCTGATGCTATTTTATCTTCAGTTAGTATACTTACCACAGGTTTTGATGAACCTACGATAGACACAATTATTTTAAACAGAGCTACAAAATCGTTAACACTATACTATCAAATGATTGGTAGGGGTTCTCGTATTTTAAACAACAAATCTTCTTTTAAAGTAATAGATTTAGGTAATAACTACCATCGATTTGGCCCTTGGGGTGCAGATTTAGATTGGCAAATGATCTTTAAGTCTCCTAATTTTTATATGGAGCGTTTACAGAACGATGATGATATCGAAAGCAATTTCAGACACGAAATGCCAGAAGAAATCAGAGTTCAATTTGCTAAATCAGAAGAAGTATATTTTGATATTAAACAGGTTTATACCGATGCTACCTTTAAAGGTGAATCTTCAAAAGTTGTTTTAGAAAGATCTATAGAGCAACATGGTAGAATTTGTATTGAAAATAGTGAAGATGTTTATGATGCATTGGCATTATCAAAAATTTTAGATTCAGATATAGATAATAGAATTGCCAGTTATGCAAAATGTATAAGTAGAAGTACTTTTAACTTCTTAAAATGGTTGAAAGACGATTATAAAGCAAAACTTAGTAGTTATTTACGTCAGAATTTTGATGAAGTATTCGAGGAAATACACGGATATCCGCCTGAGGAATAAAATAAATAAATTAAAAAGCGATACTTTGAGTATCGCTTTTTTTATGTCAAAAAACTAATATTCAATTAAATAGAATCATTTTTTATATAAAATTGTTAAGGTTTTTAAAAAAAACGGCAATTAATTCAAATATATTCTTTGAACCATTATACATCTTTTAAGTTTGCAAAACTATAGATTGATAAATAGAAAATATAGAGATTATGAGTAAAGTAAAAGAGAATGACACTGTTGAAGTTCATTATACTGGAAAATTACAAAACGGAGAAGTTTTTGATAGTTCTTTAGAAAGAGAGCCTATAAAAGTTACTTTGGGTCAAAAAAGTTTAATTCCTGGTTTCGAAAAAGGGTTATTAGATATGGCAGTTAACGAGAAAAAAACAATCGTTATTCCTATGGAAGAAGCTTATGGAGACATTAACAAAGAATTGTTTCAAGAAGTACCTAAAGCAGATCTTCCTCAAGAAATTAAGCCAGAAGTTGGTATGGGCTTAATGGCTCAAAATGCTGATGGAACTGAGCGTCAATTAAGAATTGCAGATGTTAAGGAAGAAAGTATCATTATTGATGCTAACCATCCTTTAGCAGGACAAGAATTGACTTTTGACTTAGAACTTGTTGCAATTTCGTAAGTACAGAAAATTATTTATTACTGATGTAAATAAGTAATATTTGTTATATAGATTATTAAAAAGACCAGCATATTGCTGGTCTTTTTTTATTGTAACTAGTATGTTTATTTAAAATAATTCTGATTTTACTTTTTCATAATAAGAATCACTGATAGGTATTTCTATATCTGATAACATCAAATCTCGACCTTTTAAAGCCGTTACTTTTGTTTTATTTATAATATATGAACGGTGTACACGTAAAAACATAGAACTAGGAATAACACTCTCTAATTTTTTTAATGATTGTAAACTCATTATTTTTTTATCAGAAGTATAAAATGTAACATATTCACTATCACTTTTTATATAAAGTATATCAGCATAATTTACTTTATATAAGTCGTAACCAGACTTTATAGTAATAGTTTGCTCAGTTTCAGAATTAGTGTTGGTTATTGTTTTTTTAAACTTTTGAACAGCTTCTAAAAATCGAGGGAATGTGATTGGTTTTAATAAATAATCTAAAGCATTTAAGTTAAAACCTTCTAATGCGTACTCGCTATATGCAGTTGTAAATATGATTTTAGTTTCAGAACCAATTATTTTCGCAAAATCAGTTCCTTTAATTTCAGGCATTTGAATATCTAAAAAAATAAGGTTTATCGTTCCTTCTTTTATTTTAGGCAGCGCTTCAAGCGGGTTTTCAAATTCAGCAATAAATTCTAAATCATCAACTTTATTAATATATGTTTTTAATAACGATCTAGCTAATTCTTCATCATCAATTACAAGACAATTAATTTTTTTCATTTTAAAAATAGCTTAAGGCTCGCTTTAAAACTAGCATCACCATTATTTATAGATAACTCATGTTTGTTAGGGTAAAGAATGGTTAATCTCTTATTTACGTTTTCTAATCCAATACCTCCGACTTCATCTTTAATAACAGGCAAGTCTGATATACTATTTTCTATTTCAAAATATATTTGGTTATCATCGCTTGTTATAAGTATATTAATAAAAGTACCAGTTATTTTTTCAATATTACTATGTTTAATTGCATTTTCTAAAAAAGGAATTAAAAGCATAGGAGCAATAGGTGTAGCTTTATTACTAATATTAAAACGTGTAGTAATAGGATATTTTTTACTGCTTTTAGTTGTAAATAGTTTTATATAATTTTCAATATACTCAACCTCTTTATATATAGGAACAAGAGGCTGATCACACTCATACAACACATAACGTAACATGTTTGATAAATAACTTATACTGTCTTGCGTTTTTTGAGTATTAATAGCAGATAAGGCATAAATATTATTTAGAGTATTAAATAAAAAATGTGGGTTTATTTGAGATTTTAAAAGCTTTAATTCTGTCTGTAACTTTTCATTTTTACTTTTAATATTTTCTTCTTCTTTTTTTTGTGCAAAAGATAGTGTCTCTAAAAAGGTAGCAGTTACGGTAGATATACTTAAAATAAGCAAATTGATAAAGAAGCGAGAAATAGGTCTTTCTGGATGTAAATCATTAGATATGTTTTTAGGTAAATTTCCAAAAAAAGGTCTTGGAGGCCCTATAGGTTTAGTCTCAATTCCAGATGATAGAAAGCAAAGAAATAAGATTGTAATTGCAGAAAAAAATAAAAATTTGCCGTATTTTTTTTGTAGTAAAAGTTTAGGTGCAGCGTAATAAATAAGGGCAGCAAGTAATACAATTTGAGAAATGAAAATCAGTAAATTTTTTTTAATAAACTCTAAGTTACCATCTTCAAAAAACCAGAATATAAGCCAAAGTGTAAGCCAAAATAAACTCTGAAACCAAAATCTACTTGATGTTTTCATGTGTAATTGTATTTAATAATCAGGTTTAAGTTAAACTATAGCTTTCTTAGGCAAGACAAATTAAAGTAAAATATAATTAATGTTTATTGAAATTATACTCTCTTATTTGATTGACAAGAACTGTTCACCGATTCAATTTAGTCATTCACTGATTAAATAACGCTGTTCACAGATTTCATCTTTTATATATTGTTCTTTTTCTCAACTTTACATTGTATCAATTTAAAATACTACAACAAACTAATTAAAATAACACCTATGAAAAAGAATAATTTATTTTTTAAAATAGTTCCTGTATTAGCAATATCAGCAACTATTATATTGGCATTTATAGCCTGTAGTAGTGATTCTATAACCGACGATGATGATGTTATTGTAGATGATGAAGAAGTCGTTACAGAATTGCATGCAGCTTTTGCTGCTTTTAATACAGATGCTACAACTATATATATTGATGGTTCAGATATTGTTATAGAAACAACAGGCTTGCCAAATCATGAATCTGTTTATTGGGGAGAAGGCAATGAACTTTATAGAGATGAGCCAGATGTTGATTTAACGCCAAGCATCATGTCAAGTAACAATAATGCAACAACTATTACGGTAGATGCAACACCAAACTTAACAGGTAGTACAGTATCGACACAAGTTAATACTATAGGTATTGCAGTTAGTGGTGCATCTATATTTAATGATCAAGAAGGTAATGGGGCATTAAATGAGGCAGCAGGTAGTTTAGATTGGACAGGAGCTCATATTGGCCCTGGAGTTTATCACTATCATTTAGAGCCAAAGGCATTTACAAATGATGATGCTAATTTAGTAGGAATTTTATTAGATGGTGTTTTTCTTTATGGAAGAAAATGTGATTCAACTGAAACATACCCAACAGATTTAGATGCTTCAGGTGGTCATACAACAACAACACAATATACAAATGGTGAAGAAGAATATCATTACCATATTATAAACGAAATTTATTCTACAACAGGATCATATATTGCATTTGCAGGTCCTTACCAAGGATATTAAAAATAAAATTATGTTGAAAGGTATTGTATCATTTTTCTTTTTGATGATTTTAGTAATAGGTAATAAAGACTTTTTTATTAATACTACTAAAAATAGTAATGTAACTGTAGAGGAAAAAGAATTAATTTCTATTGAAGATATTACAGTTGATAAAAAAGACTTAAAACTAAATCCAGTAGAAGGAAAATGGTATTATAAAAATGTACCTTTCAATGGTTTTGCCACAAAAATATACAACAATGGTATTGTAGAAGAAAAATTAGGTTTCTATAAAGGTAAGCGAGAAGGCGTTGCAAAAAGATGGTCAGACAAAGGAGTGCTTAGAGTAGAATCAAACTATCATGAAAATAAGCTAGTTGGTTTGTATAGAAGCTGGTGGGAAAACGGAGCTTTAGCAGAAGAATCTTTTTATATAAAAGGATTTAAAGATGGTGAAGAAAAGCAATGGTATCCAGATGGTCAACTATCTAAATTTCGTAACCTTGTAAAAGGCAATGAAAGCGGAATGCAGAAAGCATGGCTTAAAAATGGAACATTGTATGTAAACTATGAAGCCAAGAATGGTAGAATATTCGGATTATTAAGAGCTAATTTATGTTATCAATTAGAAGATGAAAAAGTTATTACAGAATAAAATTGTACGTTATACTTTGCTTTGTTTTTTTATAATAAATGTTGGTTGTAAAGAGGCTGTCAAAAAAGAAAATATAAAAGTAGAAGAGGTGAGTAGGGTCGATTATCTACCTTATTATAATGATGAATCTTTTACACCACATTGGATAACACCTAATAGTTCAGAAGAAAAAAGTTTTCATACAGTAAAAGATTTCGAACTTATTAATCAATTAGGGGATACAATTACTCAAAACACTTTTGAAAATAAAATTTACATTACAGATTTCTTTTTTACAAGTTGTCCAGGTATTTGTCCGCAGATGACAGATAGCATGTTTAAGCTACAAGAAGAGTTTAAAAATGATTCAGGTATTTTATTTTTGTCACATTCCGTAACACCAACACTTGATACTGTTGAAGAACTAAAAAAATACGCGACAAGGTTTGGGGTAATAGATAATAAATGGCACCTAGTTACAGGCGATAAAACTGAGATTTATGACTTGGGGAGAAATCAATACTTTGTAGAAAATGATTTAGGGGTCCCAAAAGATATAAATGACTTTTTACATTCAGAAAACTTTTTATTAATAGATAAAAACAAACATATTAGAGGTATTTATAACGGATTAAATAGAGCTTCAATGTCACAATTGACTATAGATATCAAAGCTTTAGAAAAAGAAAACAGCTAAAGTTTTAAAATAATATATTTTTTTAAGATTTCGAGATCTAGGATTAAAAGTGAAACGTATATTATATAGAATGCTTGCGGAATTAGTCTAAAATATTAAAAAAAAACCAACACTTTATGTGTTGGTTTTTTTGTTTTGAAAGCTTTTTAAGAAGTAAAAATATTATAGGGTCTATAAAGTTTTAAGATATTCTAAAACAGCTAATCGTTCAGTTTCTGTTAGTTCATCTCCAAAAGTGTGCCCGCCATTGCCATAACCTTTTAAAGTAGTGTCGTATGTTTTAATATTTTGCTTAGTATTTTCGGTTGTATAATTCCACCCTAATTTTATTTGGTCGTAATCTGTATCAATAAAAGTACGACTCCAAAGTTCAGGTCTATTCGAGCTGTTTAAAACATCATCAATAGTGGGTACTGATCCGTTATGAAAATATGGAGCGGTAGCCCAAACGCCATCTAATGGAGGAGCTATATAGCCACCTTCAGCTTCTAATTTAATATTATTATCATCTGTACCCATATACCCTGTATTGAACCAATCGAAAAAATAAGTATTAAGTTCTGAATTTTGAGTATAGTGGTTCGATAATTCAGGATCTGTTTGAATTGTATTTAACGCAACTAATGAGTTTGGATAAGTCGGGTTATCATCATAAGTACCATGGCAACTAGAACATTTATTATTAAATATAGGTTCTCCAGTATTTGCTAATGTATTATCAATGTTAAAAGGATATTTAGGAGGCTCAATACTATTTAAATAAGCAAGAACATCTGGCATTTTTTCATCAACTTCAATTGCTTTATCAACATTATCTAACGTAAGTAAAGCAGCACCTATAAATGATTTGCAAAAATCTTGTCTACCTAAAGCAGTATAAAACATCGCGTTTTTCTTTTTTAACAACCACCATGCAGGCACATCTGAAGGTATAACTTCAGAATCAACGTTTACATATGGAGTATCATTCCACTCTAATGAATTTTTATCTCTGTGAGAGATTAATACTTCCGCAATTTTATTAGCAGAATTAACACCTATAGTTTCTGTTTGGGTTTTAGGGCCAATAGCAATTATACTTTTTCTGAACTGCTCGTATGCTTTAGCTTCGGGGCTATCTGATCCATATGCTTGATTAACACCACTAGTTAATAAGGGTTCTAATAAAGCCCTGTTTACTGTAAAATTACCACTATGGTTACCTAGGCCAACAACATATTCATTATTAATTTTAGCAGAATGGCAATTTAAACAATTAGGAGCAACAACTTTTGCATTGTTTGAGGTTAATACAGTATAATCGTAAGCTATTATAGCGTTGTCTCCTGTTCTGTTTAGTAAGTTTTCAGTATTCTGTCCATAAATAGCTAAATAAACATTATACGGTATGCCTGAACTCATGTAGTCTCCAGAAAAAAGATACTCTCTTCCAGTTTCAATATCTCCATTTCGTTGAGAGCTAGCAGGAATAGAAACTATTTCCCAAACTTCATTTTCTTCTGATTCTTCGGGTATTTCTATTATTATTTCTTTTTCAATATCTTCGGTAGAAGTAGAGCACGAAGCCAAAATAGCTAGTAAAGTAATCGTAAAAATCTTTTTCAAAATGTGTATATAATTCTCGGTTATAAAAAACAAAAATACTTTAAAGAGTTGAAGTAGATGCAATTGTTAAAGTAATTACTAGTAAAATAAATAAGAGTATAGATTTTCTCATCTTGGCTTGGAATTGGTTAATAATCAACAAATTGCGTTATTATATGCTAATAATGAAGTTTATTTGGCAGAAAACAAGAATAACCGATGAAAAGTATATGTTTTATTGCGAATCTTATTTATTTAAGTTTGTAAATCAGTTATTAAAAACTACTCTAAAAAGTAATTCAAACCAATAAAAAAACGTAGTTTCGCGGCTGATTTAGAAAAAGTTAGCAAAATGAAACGTATTAACGAGTATAAAAAGTTGTTTTCTGTAGAGAAGGAGCTAGATTTAAAAGAATTAAAATCTACATATAGAGGATTAGTAAAACAATGGCACCCTGATAAATTTCAGGCTGATGATGCTAAAAAAGAAGAAGCTGAATTAATGAGTAGAAAAATCATTGATGGGTATCACTTTTTAGTAAGTATCGCTCCGGAAACAAAAATTGCTACTTTAGAAGAGTATAAAGCATTAACTACGGAGTCTGGAATTTTAGATTTTCAACATAAAGGTTTATTGTTAGAAATTACTTTTTTAGATGGTACAACTTACGAGTACTTTGGTGTTCCAAAAACTATTTATGTAAAGTTAATAAACTCGCCAAAACAATATCGTTTTGCTAAGCGTAGTATTTTTAATAGCTACATATACCGTAAGTCTAAAAAGACATTACAAGAGGCTTAATAAAGGTTTCAATATATAAATATAACAAACCCTATAAGTTCATTCTTATAGGGTTTGTTTGTATAATAGGTTTACTTTTTAAAAAATAATTTTGTTATAAATTTTTCTACCATAACTCTTGTTTAGGTGTATTATGTAATTCAAACAATATATCCAATTTTCGATTTTTGAAAAACGCTTCTTTTTCTTTCTCAGAAATTTTACCTTCCAAATTGTTTAAACATTTTTCGTCATTAAAAAAGTTTTTTAAAAACTCAGAAATTAATAATAACTAAACGAATAAGATTGCCCTATTTTATAAAAGTTATTCTTATTCTTGTAAAGAACTAAAACTAGTCGAATAATTATGGCTAAATCATCACAAACTCTACTGATTGTATTTGCATTTATTGCTATTTATATCATCTGGGGATCTACATACCTTATGAATAAAATAGCGGTAACAGAACTACCTGCTTACATGTTGGCATCAATACGTTTCGTAACTGCCGGACTTTTAATTTTTGGTATTTGTAAATTGATGAAAATACCTATAAGGGTTACTAAAAGGCAGTTTAGAAATTCATTTATTGCAGGGTTTTTGTTTTTAACTTTCGGTAATGGTGTTTTTGTTTGGGGCCTCAAATATGTCGATAGCAGTTTTGCAGCTTTAGAGGTTGCAGCAATGCCACTTATTGTACTCATATTAATGCGCGTAATAGATGGTAAAAAAATACAAGCCATGTCAGTTGTTGGGGTAGTTTTAGGAGTAATAGGTATTTATTTATTGGTAAGTCAAAAACAAATTACACAACAAGAAGAATCATTATTAGGTATGGTTATTATTTTTTTCTGTGTTTTAGGTTGGTCATTTGGTAGTCTGTTTGTTTCAAAAGCCAATTTACCACAAAGTTATTTGGTTAATACAGCGTATCAAATGGTTACAGCAGGTATTACACTTTTTATAACTAGTTTACTTTTAGGCGAACACTGGTCATGGCCAACAGATTGGTCACCAAGGGTACAACTATCTATGAGTATGCTTATTATATTAGGTAGTATAGTAGCCTTTACTGCATTTAATTATTTATTAAAAACAGTTTCTCCTGATAAAGTCGCGACATCTAGTTACGTAAATCCAGTTATTGCATTGCTGTTAGGTTGGTATGTTTTAGATGAAAATATAACAAAACAATCAATTGTCGCAGCAGCAATTTTGTTAACAGGTGTTTACTTTATCAACACTAAAAAAAAGTTGGTAATGTTTTCACGTTTTAGAGGTAAGCTTAAAGGTAAACCTATAGAATAATAACTATAGATTGTCATTTAAATCTGAAATTCTAAGTTTGAATTCTATCAAAAATTTAAAACATCTTATTATTACTACTTATATTTTTTTATTTAGTTGTGGAAAATCAAAAACTACATTCTTTAAGAGTGAGAACTTAAATGGTAGACATGTTGATATTCCTTAGAAAGAAGGTAATGAAGTAGAATTTAAGACACTAGATCTAATTCTAATATCTGAATTTACTGAGTAGTATTCATAAAAGGGAATCTATTTGCTCAACAACACCAGGTTTTAGGTTTTCTAAAATTTCCGTACCTATTCTAACTCGAATTAATCGTAAGGTTGGATACCCAACGGAAGCAGTCATTTTACGAATTTGCCTAAATTTACCTTCGGTAATAGTAATGCTAATCCATGAATTGGGGCGATGCGTTCCAATACGCAATTTTTTATTTGGTTCGGCTAAGAGCGGAGCATCAATAAGAGCTTTTACTGTACAAGGTTTTGTAATGTATTTTTTACCAGAAAATCCAATAATAACTCCTCGTTCTAACTGCTGTATATCTTCATGAGATATTTCGCCATCTAATTGTGCATAATATTCTTTTTCAATTCCAGATTGATTTATAGTGTCACTTAATTTTCCATCAGTCGTTAATAATAACAATCCTTCAGATTTTTCATCTAAGCGCCCTACAGGCATAATTCCTTCAGGAAAATTATATAATTCTCCTAGAAAAAGCTTTTTACGCGCTTCTTTTTTATCATTTGAGATAAACTGACTTAACATGCCAAAAGGCTTGTAAATTTTATAGTGAAGGTGTTTTTTCATTTGAAGATGGAAAGATACAACCAAAGAGCATTACAGTCATAAGAATATGCTAAATGCGTTAATAAAAATTAAGCTTATCCGTAACTTTATATCAAAAATATACGACTATGAAGGATAAGATATTTGAAGCATATCAATTAAAAGATATTATACTAAAAAACAAAATTGTAATGGCTCCTATGACACGTTCAAGAGCAGCAAATAAAGGCAATGTTGCTACAGAAGACCTGCAAGGAGAGTACTACGCACAACGAGCATCAGCCGGATTAATAATTACAGAAGGTTCTCAAGTTTCACAAGATGCAGTTGGCTATGTAAATACTCCAGGTATTTTTACTGAAGAGCAGGTCGAAGGTTGGAAAAAGGTAGTTAAAAAAGTACACGATAAAGATGGTAAGATTTTTATTCAACTATGGCATGTAGGTAGAATTTCTCATCCTGATTTTCATGATGGTGAACTTCCTTTAGCGCCTTCTGCCATCAACCCAAATGCTCAAGCATATACACCAACTGGGTTTAAAGATACTGTTACGCCAAAGGCAATGACTAAAGAAGATATAAAAACCACAATTTCAGATTTTAAAAATGCAGCAAAAAATGCGATTAATGCTGGTTTTGATGGTGTAGAAATACACTCTTCAAACGGATACTTATTTCACCAGTTTTTTAATGCAACATCTAATACAAGAACTGATGAGTATGGAGGATCTATCGAGAATAGAGCTCGATTTTTCTTTGAAGTATTAGAGGCTATAAAATCAGTAATTCCTCAAGAAAAGGTTGGCGCAAGGTTTAACCCTTCGCTAGATGGCATGTTTGGTATTACAATGGATGAAGAAACCATACCTACTTTTGAGTATATTATAAAGAAATTGAATGATGAATATGATTTAGCATATATTCACCTATCAGAACCTTTTACAGATGTTTCAGAAATACCATTTGCGATTAAAGAAATTGCAAGACACTTTAGGCCGCTATATGATGGTACATTGATGATTAATACAGGGTTTACGTATGAAACGGGTAATGCAGTTCTTGAATCGGGTAGTGCTGATTTGGTAGCTTATGGTAAACCGTTTATTTCTAACCCAGATTTAGTTGATCGCTTTATTTATAGTGAGGCTTTAACAGAATGGGATAGTGATACATTCTACACGCCAGGTAAAGAAGGTTATTTAGATTATCCAGTAAAAACTACACAAGTTAAAGTGTAATTAAATAGTTTAAAACAAAAAAAACCTGCAAACTTAAAGTTTGCAGGTTTTTTTTATAAAATTTAAGAAATTCTTATTTCAAAATTTCTAATAATTTTTCAGCAACTTTTTCGGAAGAAGCAGGGTTTTGACCTGTAATAAGATTGCCATCTTGAATAGCGTATGCTCCCCAATCTTCTATTTTAGAATAAATTCCTCCATTTTCAATCAACATATCTTCAACTAAGAAAGGTACAACATCTGTTAAACCTACAGCAGCTTCTTCGCTATTGGTAAACCCGGTTACTTTTTTACCTTTTACTAATGGTGTTTTACCATCTACATCTTTAACACTTTTAAGCGCAGCTGGTGCGTGGCATACAAACGCGATAGGTTTCTTTTGTTTATTGAATGTTTCAATAAGAGTAATAGAAGTTTCGTCATTTGCTAAATCCCATAACGGACCGTGACCACCAGGATAGAAAACAGCATCAAAATCATCTGGATTCATATCCGATAATTTTTTAGTGTTTGCTATTCTTTCTTTAGCCTCAGCATCTTCATTAAAACGATCAGTATCTGCTGTAGCTGCATCTGGGCTATCACTACTAGGATCGATTGGAGCAGCACCTCCATTTGGAGTAGCAATTGTAATTTCAGCTCCTTTATCTAATAAAGTATAGTATGGGTTTGCAAATTCTTCAACCCAAAATCCTGTTTTTTTTCCTGTATCTCCTAATTTATCGTGAGATGTTAATACAAATAATATTTTCATTTTATTTATTTTTTACATTTAACAGCTTCTAAAAAATTTCAGAAGCTACATTTTTATTTTAAGTATAGATTATTGATAGGTTTTAAGTAATAAATACTTAAAATTAATAGTATGGTTTAATAAGCCATTTTAACAATTTCTTCAACCTTATCTGGTGATAATGATTGATGCTCTCCTAAGCCTAACCAACCTCTTTCAGTAAAACGTTTTGAGATTTTTTCGGCAGTACCTTTATAGTCTTTAGTGTAATCTGATAATTTAGTATCAATTCCTAATCCATGGAAAAAATCAACTGTTTTTTCGATGGCAGTATACGCTTTATCATCTGTACTACCTTCTGTAATATTCCAAACACGTTCTCCGTATTGTGCTAATTTTTCTTTTTTAGCTTCAAAATTATACTTGTAATGGCTTGGAGCTATAACAGCCAAAGTTCGAGCATGATCGATACCGAATAAAGCAGTTAATTCATGTCCAATAGCATGTACAGCCCAATCACCAGGTACTCCTTTTTGGATTAAACCATTAAGAGCCATTGTACAGCTCCACATAAAATCAGCAGTTGCTTTGTAATCTGTAGGGTCTTTTATAACCTTAGGCGCAACTTCAATTAATGTTTGTAAAATACTTTCTGCGAATCTGTCTTGTAATGAAGCGCCAATAGGGTAGGTCATATACTGTTCTAATACGTGAGTAAAAGCATCAGTAATACCGTTTGCTAATTGACGTTCAGGTATAGAAGCAATTACTTGAGGATCTAGAATTGAGAATACAGGAAATAAACCAGGGCCACCCATGGCAAGTTTTTCTTGTGTTTCTTTTCTTGTGATTACTGCCCCAGAATTCATTTCAGAACCTGTTGCTGGTAACGTTAGAACAGTCCCAAAAGGCATTCCTTCCTTTGTTGCAATATTATTTTTTAAAATATTCCAAGGTGTATCACCATCGTATAAAGCAGCAGCAGATAAAAATTTAGTTCCGTCAATTACAGAACCACCACCTACGGCCAATAAATATGTAATTTTTTCATCTTTAATAACCTTTAAAGCATCCATAAGTACAGAATACTCTGGATTTGCAGGAATACCACCAAACTCAACGATATTAACTTTTGATAAAGCAGTTTTTACTTGATCATAAATTCCGTTTTTCTTGATGCTTCCTCCTCCGTAAAGTAATAATACTTTAGCGTCTTCAGGAATTTCATTTTTTATTTTATCTATAGAGTCCTTACCAAAAATAATTTTAGTGGGATTTTTAAATTCAAAATTGTTCATTTCTTTTTCTTTTTTTTGTTAAATGATGTATTGCTTAATAATTAAGCTTTCACTATCATTTTTCCTTTGTTTTTACCTTCAAATAAATCGATAAAAGCAGTTGGAATATTATCAAAACCTTCAACTATAGTTTCAGTATATTTTAATTTACCGTCGGCTAACCAACCTGATAATTGTTGCATAGCTTCTGGGAATTTATCTGCATAATTAGACACAATAAATCCTTGCATTAAAGCACTGTTTTTAACCAAGAAAGGCTGTACACTTACACCTGTTGGTATTTCAGTATCATTATAAACCGAAATTGCTCCACAAATAATTATTCTAGCAAAATGGTTTATGTTGAATAAAACAGCATCAGATATTGATCCGCCAACATTATCAAAATAAACATCTACACCGTTTGGAGCTAGTCTTTTTATGTCGGCATTTATATCTTTACTTGTATTGTAATTAATACCAGCATCGAAACCAAACTTATCTTTAAGCATATCAATCTTCTCATCGGTTCCAGCAATTCCTATAACATGAAGTCCTAAGATTTTTGCTATTTGACCAACAACACTACCAACAGCTCCAGCAGCACCAGAAACAACAATAGTTTCTCCTGCTTTAGGTTTTCCAATTTGCGTTAAACCTAAATATGCTGTTAATCCTGTCATCCCTAAAACACCTAAATAAGTACTTAAAGGTGCTTTAGAACCATCTACTTTATTTAAGCCTTCACCGTTTGATACTTGTTGAGTAGCCCAATTTAACATGCCAGAGACAAAGTCACCTTCAGCAAATTTTTCATTTTTTGAAGCAATAACTTTTGCAACAACTCCAGATTGTACTGGCTCATTTAATTGAAAAGAAGGGACGTAAGATTTTGCATCGCTCATTCTTCCTCTTAAATAAGGATCTACAGATACATAAGCAGCTTCTAAAAGAATTTCTCCTTCAGAAATTGAAAGTTCCTTTTCTTCAGTAACAAATTCAAAATTTGAAACAGTAGGTTTTCCTTCGGGTCTATTATTTAATAAAATTGTCTTCATCTTAATTGTTTTTAGTCTATTACAGTTACTAATTCTTCCATAGGTTTTCTAACCTTTACAAGATTCACTAACCAATCTGCATCATCTTTTCTATAACCAATTGGTAGCATTACAGCACTACGTAATCCTTTTTCACGTAATCCTAATATTTTATCTACAGCATCTGGTTCAAAACCTTCTAAAGGAGTTGCATCAACACCTTCAAAAGCAGCAGCAGTTAAAGCTTCAGTAAAAGCAATATATGCTTGTTTTGCAGCGTGGTTAAAGTTTTCTTCTGGATCTTTTTGAGGGTACATACCTAATAACATTTGGCGGTAATTTTCCCATCCTTCGTTTTCAAATCCACGAATTTCATTTGTTAAATCGAACATATGGTTAATACGCTCTGGTGTGTAAGTGTCCCAAGCAGCAAACACAAGTAGGTGAGAACAGTCTGTAATTACAGATTGGTTCCAAGCTACTGGTTTAATTTGTTCTTTAATTTCTTGATTTTTCACTACAAAAATCTCAAAAGGTTGTAAACCACTAGAAGTTGGAGCTAAACGCGCAGCTTCTAAAATACGTTCTACTTTATCCTCAGCAACTTTTTCGCCGTTCATTGCTTTTGCTGCGTATCTCCACTTTAATTTTTCTAATAATTCCATATCTTAATTTTAATTTATTTTTATACTTATATTTTAATACTATTCCAAGCAGATTGGTATGCCTCTTCAATATGTTCTTCATCTAATTGAAAAACACCTCTTTTTTGTGTAATCATTAAAAATGATAAAGGGTTTATTGCATATGCATAAAGGATATAATCGGAAAGAGGCTTTATTATACCTTCTTTTTTACCTTTTTCCCATAAATCGAGTAGGGGCTGTAAATGTTTAATACCTTCTTGCCTGCTAGGTTCATCAATCATCGGAGTATTATCACACTGTGCTAAAAACATTGCATTCTCGCATTCTTTTAGTTTAAAGTCTGCTATACGTTTCCAAATCAATTCAAAACCTTCAATTACCGACATATCATCTTTGTAGGTAGCAAAGGCATATGCTGTAAAGGCTGCTTTTACTTCTACATAGGTTTTGTTTACAAGATCTTGTTTATTCTCGAAATATAAATATATCGTAGCAGGAGAAACGTTTGCCATTTTAGCAATTTTAGACATTGGTGTAGCATGAAAACCATTGTTATTAACAAGGCTTATAGTCGCTTTCACCAACGCGTCTCTTTTATCAATACTTTTTTGAAGCTTAACCATAATTTATTTTAATTCTATGCAAAGTTATAATTTAAAAATGAATGTTCATTCTTTTTTAAGTTTTTAACAATATTTTATTATTTGTAGGTGACAAATGCAAAGATTATTAATCGGGTATATTTATATTCGCATTTTTAATTTATTAAATACATATACAATGGCAAATAGCAGAGAATTATCAATGAAGGTTCGTGTAATACACAGATACTTAGGTTTTTTCTTGGCAGGAATAATGGCTGTATATGCTTTAAGTGGTATTGCTTTAATATTCAGAGATTCTGAAATATTAAAAACAGAAACAGTTACAGAAAAAATTATCTCTAAAAATTTATCAAAAGAAAATTTAGGTAAAGAAATTGGTTTAAAAAAATTACATATAGATAAAGAGTTTGATGGAATTTATTATTTTAAAGAAGGTACCTACAATAAAGTTACAGGAGCTTCAAAAGTTACAAAAACAGATTATCCTTTTATTTTAGGTAAGTTGAATAATTTTCATAAAGCAAAATCAGGACAGCCATTATTTTTTCTAAATATTTTCTTCGGGTTGTCTTTATTATTTTTTGTTATTTCATCATTTTGGATGTTCATGCCCAAAACACCAATTTTTAAAAAAGGACTTTATTTTACTTTAGGAGGTATTATACTTACAGTAATTTTGCTTTTTATATAAGTCTTTTTACAAACTTTTTGACCTTAATTTTTTTATCACTTACCTAAGTTATATTTAAAAATATCACTTAAATGTTGTTTTTTTTAAATGTCTGTGCTATTTTTTAGATTTTTTACGACTAAAAATTATAGCATATAAGCAAACCTTTATTTTAAAGGGCACTTATTTTTACGACTTTGTATAAGTATATTTATAGATGGCTTTAAATCAACTAGTTCACCAATTTAAAAAAACAAGAGCATATTCTGTTGACTTATGTCATCCACTGACTACGGAAGATTATGGGCCGCAACCTGTAGCTTTCGCGAGTCCACCAAAATGGCATTTATCGCATATTACGTGGTTTTTTGAAGAAATGATTTTAAAAAAATATGTTGAAAATTATAAAGTTTTCGATGAAGATTTTTCATATCTCTTCAATAGTTACTACCAAACAGTAGGTGAGCGGGCAGAACGATCGTTACGTGGTACAATGTCTAGACCTTTGGTAGCACAAGTATATGAGTACAGAACTTATGTAGACAATCATATTATAAAACTTTTAGAGAATACTATATCTAAAGAAATTGAAACGCTTATTGTTTTAGGTATTAACCATGAACAACAACATCAAGAGCTTTTAATAACCGATTTAAAACATACACTTTCATTTAACCCATTACACCCTATTTACGATCCTGAATTTAATCTTGTAAAAGATAAAAATGAAGAAGAAGGTTGGGTTGTTATGGATGAGGGTGTTTATGAAATTGGTTATAAAGGAGATGGTTTTAGTTTTGATAATGAACTCGGGCAACACAAAGTGTATTTACATGACTATCAAATTTCAAAAAGCTTAGTAACTAATGCTGAGTATATTGAATTTATTGATGCAGGTGGATATGATAATTTTAATTTTTGGTTAGATGAAGGTTGGTCTTGGGTTACTGATAACAAGATAAACTCACCTTTATATTGGAAAAAAATTGATGGTAAATGGTTTTATTATACTTTATCAGGTTTACAACCTATAGATGAGAATGCAATTCTGAGTCACGTTTCATTTTATGAAGCACAAGCCTTTGCAACATTTAAAGGGTTAAGGTTACCAACAGAGTTTGAATGGGAAGCCGCTTCTACCAAATTTAATTGGGGTAAACGTTGGGAATGGACATATTCTGCTTATTTACCTTATCCAAATTTTAAAATAGCTTCAGGAGCTGTTGGTGAATATAACGGTAAATTCATGATAAATACAATGGTGCTTCGTGGCAGCTCTGTTGCAACTAGTGAAGGTCACGAAAGAAACACATATAGAAACTTTTTTCATCCAAAATATAGATGGCAGTACACAGGAATCAGACTAGCGAAATAGGAATTAATAGAGAGTTTTTAGAACATGTAGATAAGGGACTTAATTGTATTCCTAAATTTTTATCATCTCGATATTTTTATGATGAGATCGGAGATCAACTTTTTGTAAAAATAATGAATTTGCCAGAGTATTATTTGACTCGTGCAGAGCATGAAATTTTAAAAAATCAGACTTCTGAAATTATAAAAGCATTACAAATTAATAAGGATACATATTTTGAGCTTATTGAACTTGGTGCTGGTGATGGAACTAAAACAAAAGAGCTTTTAAAACCTTTAGTAGAACAGGGGTATAAATTTTCATACCTGCCTATTGATATTTCAGGACACGCTTTAAAAAATTTAAAAAATTCATTAAAAGAAGAGATTCCTAATTTATCGGTTACCACAAAGCAAGGCGATTATTTTGGTGTTTTAGATAGTATTAAAGATTCTAAACATCCTAAAATAGTTTTATTTTTAGGATCTAACTTAGGGAATTTAGAAGATAAGCAAGCATATGATTTTTTATATAAACTAGGATCTAGTTTAAAAACAAACGATAAAATATTTTTAGGTTTAGACCTTGTAAAATCAAAAGATATTGTATTACCAGCTTATAATGATAAGCAAGGTATTACAGCTCAATTTAATTTGAATTTACTACACAGAATTAATAAAGAATTTGATGCAGATTTTGATTTAAATTATTTTGAACATCAACCAGAATATACAGAGGTAGAGGGTATTGCAAAAAGTTACTTGGTTAGTACCAAAAATCAAATTGTAGATATAAAAGCATTAGATAAAAAAATTACTTTTGAAAAGGACGAAAAAATCCACACTGAAATTTCACGAAAATATAATGATAATATTATAAATTCTATTTTAGAAAACACTGATTTGAGCATACAAGAAAAGCTGACAGATTCTCAGAACTATTTTTCAGATTATATTTTAAAAAGAGATTAGAATTTTAAATTTTGTGCTTCAATATTTAGTAAATCAGTACCTTTATACAGACTAATTTAATTTAAAAATAAATGAAAAATATTTACAAAATATTTTTGGTTACAATGTTGGTTACGGCCTGTAAAGACGATGTAAGCAAGGATAAATCTACTTCAGAAAAATCTATGAACACAACAGAAAATCCATTACTTACCATAAGTAAGTTACCTTATTTGGCTCCAGATTTTGATAACATCACAAATGAACACTTTAAACCTGCATTAGAAAAAGGAATTGAGGAGCAGAAAGCAGCAATAGAAAAAATTACTAGTTCAACTGAACCAGCTACTTTTGACAATACTATATTAGTTTTAGAAAAAGGTAATGCACTTTTAGACAGAGTTGGTAATGTGTTTTCTAGCTTAACAGGGGCTCATACAAACGATACCTTGCAAGCAGTACAAGAAGAAATGGCTCCGAAATTTGCGGAACTTAATGATGCTATTTATTTAAACGATGAGTTATTTAAGCGTGTAAAGGCATTATACACAGCAAAAAATACTTTAGATTTAGATTCAGAATCTTTAAAATTAGTAGAAAACTATTTTGAGAGTTTTGAAAAAGCTGGTGCTAATTTATCAGCAGAAGATAAAGAAACATTAAAAACATACAATTCACGATTAGCCACCTTAATCAATACATTTAATAAAACCTTATTAGAAGCAAATAACGCTGGCGCGGTATTGTTTACCGATAAAGCAGATCTTGCAGGTTTGTCTGAAGCGCAATTAAAATCTTTAGAAAATAAAGATGCTGAAGGGTGGAAAATTCCATTATTAAATACAACACAGCAACCTTTATTGCAAAGTTTAGAGAAAAAAGAAACTAGAGAAAAGATATTCAATGCTGCTTGGTATAGGGCAGATGGTTCTGATAATGACACTAAAAAAATAATTTCTGAAATCGCAGAACTTAGAGCTAAAAAAGGAAGTTTATTAGGTTTTGCTAATTATGCCGAGTGGAGTTTACAAGGTACAATGGCACAAAAACCAGAAAATGTATTCAATTTGTTTAATGGTTTAATTCCTGCAGCAACGGCAAAGGCTAAAAATGAAGCAGCTGTTATTCAAGAAATGATAACTAAACAAGGCGAAAACTTTACATTAGAAGCTTGCGATTGGAACCGTTATGCTGAAATGGTACGTAAAGAAAAGTATGATTTAGATGAAAACGAAATCAAACCATATTTTGAAACTAAAACAGTATTGGAAAAGGGTGTTTTTTATGCTGCTGAAAAGTTATATGGAATTACGTTTAAAGAACGTACTGATATACCTGTTTATCATGAAGATGTGCTAGTATATGAACTTTTTGAAGAAAATGGAGATCAGTTAGGTTTGTTTTATGCTGATTATTTTGCAAGACCAAGTAAAAGAGGTGGCGCATGGATGAGTAATTTTGTAACACAGTCTAAATTATATAACCAAAAGCCAGTTATTTATAATGTATGCAACTATCCAAAACCAGCAGAAGGCGATCCAGCTCTACTAACGTATGATGAAGTAGAAACAATGTTTCATGAATTTGGTCATGCCTTACACGGCTTTTTTGCAGATCAAAAATACCCAAGTTTATCAGGTACATCTGTAGCAAGAGATTTTGTAGAATTCCCTTCTCAGTTTAATGAAAACTGGGCTTTATACCCTGAAATTTTAAAAAATTACGCATTACATTACCAAACAGGAAAACAAATACCTCAAGAGCTTATTGACAAAATTAAAAAATCAGGCACGTTTAACCAAGGGTATAGTTTAACTGAAAACTTAGCAGCTTCTAATTTAGATATGCAATGGCATATTATTTCGGCTGATGATACTATAAAAGATGCAACTGCATTCGAAAAAGAAGCTTTGCATACTACAAAATTAGATGTTGTTAGTGCAGTACCACCTCGTTACCGTTCTACTTATTTTGCACATGTTTTTGGTAGTGGTTACGCTGCAGGTTATTACTCTTATTTATGGACAGAAATGTTACATCATGATGCATACAATTGGTTTGAGAATAACGGAGGATTAACACGTGAAAATGGACAACGTTTTCGTGATATGGTACTATCAAGAGGTAATACATTAGAACCTAAAGATATGTATAAAGAGTGGAGAGGTAGCGACCCGAAAATTGAACCAATGTTAAAAGCACGTGGTTTGTAATAAATACAAGTTATATTATATTTAAAAGGAGCCTAATTAGGCTCCTTTTTTTATGCTGAAAATTAATTTAAAAAATGTTGTAGAACATATAAAATAAGATGCATCACTAGCAAATTTATATGATCAATTTTTAAAATAAATAAACGTTGAGATATATATAATTTCACCTTTTTATCAAATTAAAAAGTAGAAACTAGCTTTTGATGGTATTATGACCATTAACACGTAAACTGTAACTATCTTTGCGGAAAATTATTTTATGTCAAAAAAGTTTTCCAAGTTAGGAGTTAACGCTGTTTTTCAAGAAAGTCTAGCTGACTTAGAAATTTCTGTACCTACAGATATTCAAGTAAAAACAATACCATTAATACTAACAGCAAAAAAAGATATTGTAGCATTAGCAAAAACAGGAACAGGGAAAACTGCTGCTTTTGGTATTCCATTGTTACAATTAATTGATGTAGATACAAAAACAATACAAGCAGTAATACTGGCACCTACGCGCGAGTTAGGGCAACAGATTTATGCTAACTTAGTATCGTTTGCAAAACATAGCCCAGCAATAAGTATAGCTTCTATTTGTGGAGGTACACCTATAAAGCCACAAATTGAAAAATTAAAAACCACAACCCATGTTGTAGTTGCTACACCTGGGCGCTTGGTTGATTTAATACAGAAGCAAGCCATCAATATCAAAAATGCCGATTATTTAGTACTGGATGAGGCAGATGAAATGGTTACGGCTTTAAAAGAAGATTTAGACCCAATTGTAAAAGAATTACCAGAAACTCGCAGAACATTATTATTTACAGCAACAATGCCAGGTGCTATTAAGCAAATGGTGCAGAACTATTTGAATAAAAATGTAATGCATTTAGAGGCTGATATGGAAACTATTGGTCATCAAGGTATCGATCATCAATATGTTGTGGTAGAACCTATTGAAAAATTAGATGTTTTATTACATTTTTTACACTCAAGAGAAGGTGAACAAGGTATCATTTTCTGTAGAACGAAAGCAGCCGTAAATAAATTAGCTAAAAATTTAGCCATTAATAAATTTTCTTCAGGAGCGTTACATGGTAGCCTTACACAGGCTATTAGAGACCGTGTAATGGGGCAGTTCAGAGAAGGCGGAGTATCTATTTTAATAGCAACCGATTTAGCTTCACGTGGTATTGATGTAAAAAACATATCATACGTGGTAAATTACCATTTACCAGAAACTTTTGATTTGTATGTGCATAGAAGTGGTAGAACGGCTAGAGCAGGAGCCAACGGTTTATCATTAACGATTTTACAAAAAGAAGAATTAGAAGATATTCCTGTTTTTGAAAAAGAATTAGGCATTACATTTCATAAAACTAAAAAGGCAGATGCAGCTAGTATAGAAGAAACAAATGCATTGCTTTGGGCTAAAAAAATATTTAAAACAAAACCAAGTAGAATAGTTTCTGACGATTTTAAAAATAAAATAAAAACAGTTTTTCATCACCTTACTAAAGAAGAGTTGATTGAAAAAGTATTGGCAAATTACTTAGATCAAACGTCTAGTATTTTACCAAAAGAAGAAAATCCAAAAAAAATAAAAAACTAAAGAGCAGCAATGGCAAATAGTATTAAAGATCAGCAAGATATTTTATCAAAACTGAATATCCATCAGCTGCACCCGATGCAAGAAGAGGCTATTTCGGTTATAGAAAACAACACCAATACCATTCTTTTATCACCTACAGGTACAGGTAAAACTTTAGCTTTTTTATTACCAATAATTTCTCGTTTAGACCCTGAAATAGATGATGTACAAGCTTTAATTGTAGTACCATCGCGTGAGTTGGCAATACAAATAGAGCAAGTGGTGCGTAATATGGGTACTGGTTTTAAAGTAAATGCAGTTTATGGAGGCCGTACAATGGCAAAAGATAAAATTGAATTGAAGCATACACCAGCTATTTTAATAGGTACACCAGGTCGTATTTTAGATCATTTTGCAAACGAGCGTTTTTCTAAAACAAACATTAAAAGTTTAATTTTAGATGAGTTTGATAAATCATTAGAAAGTGGATTTGAGTTTGAAATGAGAGGTATTTTAGAAGAATTACCACATATTAATAAACGAGTATTAACTTCCGCAACATCTGGTGTTGAAATTCCTGGTTTTGTTCGTTTAGATAAGCCTGTAACTATTAATTACTTAAAAGAAAAGAAAGCCTTAAAGTTAGAAATTAAGACCGTAATTTCTCCTACAAGAAATAAAGCACAAACCTTATTAGATTTAATCAATCATTTAGGAAATGAGCAAGGTATTATTTTTTGTAATGTAAAAGAAACAATTACATTTTTAAGCAAATTCTTAACCACAAATAAAATTAGCCATGCTTGTTTTTCTGGTGGAATGGAACAGAATGATAGAGACCGTGCTTTGATAAAATTCAGAAACGGAACAAGTCAGTTACTTATTGCTACTGATCTGGCAGCTAGAGGTATTGATATACCTGAATTAAAAGTAATTATACATTTTGAACTACCAAGTGCGGTAGAAGAGTTTACACACCGTAATGGTAGAACAGCTCGTGTAAATACTAAAGGTACAGCGTATGTTATGCGTTGGGAAAAAGAAGATTTCCCGGAGTTTATTAAAAATCCAAACAGAGCTAATATCTCCGAAAAACCACAACGTAAACCGCAATATTGGGAAACTTTATTTATTTCGGGAGGACGAAAAGATAAAATATCGAAAGGTGATATTGCTGGATTATTTTTTAAGCAAGGTGGTATTAATAAAGATCAATTGGGTGCTATTGAGTTAAAACAAGATTGTGCCTTTGTAGCTGTACCGCTTACGATAGCACATACTTTGGTTGATAAGTTGAATAATAGCCGTTTAAAAAAGAAAAAGGTACGTATCAGTATTATTTAATGTTAATGGCTTGAGTTGTGTTAGTTTTTTGTTAAAAACGGAGAATGGATTAAACGCTATTTCAATTTCATAGTCTTACTAATATATAAACCCATTAAATAGTACGATTATGAAAACAAGAATACAAACCTTAGGTATAGCAGCAATATTACTATTAACTTTTTCAATAGATGCTAATGCGCAAACACGTAATAGAAAAAATACAACGACTACAACAGTAAAAACAACAAGAACTTCTAGTACAGTTAGTAGATCTGTACCTAGAACTAAAGTTGTATATAAAACTCCTAAAAAAAAGGTAGTAACCTACCGTACTGTACCATCTAAAGCTGTTACCGTTAAACATAACAATAACACCTATAAGTATAGTAATAATAAATTTTACCGTCAATATAATGGACGCTATATTTCAGTAGCACCAGTTGTTGGTTTAAGAATAACCACTTTACCAGTAGGGTATAGAATGATAAATGTAAACAATAGAAAATATTATACGTATGATGGTGTGTATTATTCTAATGTTAACAATGAGTATGAAGTAATACAACCAGAAATTGGTACTATAGTTTACGAATTACCAGACGAAGCTGAAAAAGTGGTTTATGATAACGAAACCCTTTACGAATATAATGATGTATTGTATGAGAAAATACAGTACGATGGTACTAGAGCCTATGAGGTTGTTGCCATTATAGAATAACAAAATATACAAGTTTATAAAAAAGCCACTTTTGAAAAAAAGTGGCTTTTTGTTTTTATAGAATGTTTACAAATAATCATATTTCGATTATTATCTGTATTTAAATATTATATATATTAGTAGTTAACTATTTTACTCACAAAACATAACGAAAATCCTACGTAGTTTTTAGTATCATAAAATACTAGTGTTCACATTAGGTGTTTATATAAGTTTCAAAATATGAAAATTAAAAATAATTTACTATTCAGCTTTTATTTAGTTTCGTTTTTGACTTTTGGTCAAAAAAAACTTTATGTAGATAAGCTAACTGATTTTCAAAATGGGTACTCAATAGTTTCAAGAGGTAACATAACTAGCTTTATAGATAGTTTAGGTGTTGAATTAGAGTTAGATAGTGTAAGGTTAAAATTATCTACTACGGGTTCTAATATTGGAATGTTAGAAAATGGTTTATTTATTAATCAAAAAGTTGGTTATAGTTTAATTGGTAATGAGGGAATTAGAAATACAAATGGTGATTATATTGTTCAACCAAATTTCTCAATAACAAATAGTAATGGTTATTATATTTTAATTGATAGATCAGAAATTTTAAATATAAAATATGAAGTGCTGGATAAAAACTGCAAATCTATATTTAAAATTTCGGGTAGTTTAGGAAGTAACAATATACCTATAATACCCTTAACGGATAATATTATAGCAATTACAAATAAAAATAGTTATCCATACCGATATAAATTGAAGTTTATTTATGAGAATAAAGAGACCGAATATAATTTTAATGATTTTGGTAGAGCAAAAAATGGTTTAATAAAAGCTTCTAAGTATAATGAAGAAACAGGAAGCTTTAAATGGGGATATTTAGATGAAGAGGGAAACACTGTAATCGACTTTTTATATACACATCCATTAGGTGATTTTGAAGACAACTTAGCAGTTGTTAAAAATATAGCAGGAAAATTTGGTTATATAAATCTTAAAAATGAGCTTATCATAGATACAAAATTTGTTGAAGCTTATGGTTTTGTAAATAATCGAGCAATAGTTAGGGTTCACAAGTATAAAAAAATTGCCGGAAAACTAAATAATGGATATAGAATTATAAATAAAAACGGAGAAATTGTATATGATTTCGAAGATTTAAAACCAATTGAAGCCACTGCATATCGTTATTTTAATATTACAGGTATTGAAGAAAATAGTATAATTAGAGTTAATAATTCTAAATCAAAAAAATATTTATTGAATTTAGATAATCAAAAACTGATTGGCAAAGGTTTTTTAAGTCTTAATAAATTTAATTCAGGTTTAGCATTTGTAAAATTTATTGACGATAGTGGTATAAAAAATGAAGGTTTTATCAATAAAGAAGGAGAATTAATTTATTTGAAATCACAAAAAAGTCAATTTTAATGATAAAACTAAAATGCGAGACAAAGTTGTAAATAAGAATTATTGCGAATCGCTTATTAAAAATTTACCTTAAGAACCAAAAGTTATTTCTTATGCTATGGAAAATTGGCTACTTAAATAAAATACTATTTTTAGCATATAAAACTATGTTAAGCTATTAATGAGTGTATGAAAGATATAGAAGACTATTGTCCTTTTGATAAAAAAGATTGGAGAAAATGGCTTGAATTGAATCACAATAAAAAAGAGGCACTTTGGCTCATTTTTTATAAGAAAAAATCTCCAAATTATAATTTGAGTTGGAGTGAATCTGTAGATGAAGCACTTTGTTTTGGTTGGATTGACAGTACTAAAAGAACAATAGACGACGAGAAATACAAACAATATTTTAGCAAAAGAAAAGCAAAAAGTAATTGGTCTAAAATAAATAAGGATAAAGTAAAAACCTTAATTGACCAGGGACTTATGAAAAAAGAAGGTTATAAAAGCATTGAAGTAGCAAAAGAAAATGGTTATTGGACTATTTTAGATGGAGTAGAAGCACTTCTAATTCCTGAAGATTTAAAAAAAGAGTTTAAAACTCAAAACGGAGCAAAGGAATACTTTGATAGTTTAAGTAAGTCAGTTAAAAAGATTTTGTTGTATTGGGTTATTTCTGCTAAAAGAAAAGAAACAAGACAAAAGAGAATTTTAGAAATTGTAGAAAATGCAAGTAAAAAATTGCTACCAAAGCAATTTAGGTAGCATAAAATAGCTTAAAACCTGACTCGTTGAAACAGAGGATAACAACTAGACTTTATTTTAACTAGAAATGAAGTTGATTTTTTAAATGATATGTTTTAGAAATAAAAAAGTAAGTAGCAATTAAAATATAAAATATGGGTTGGGATATAAGTTATCATCCGATATCAGAGAGTCAAATACAAGAGTGGTATTTTAATGTATTAGAAGATCAAAATTTAATTGATAAGTTATCAAAAGAGTATAAAATTGAAGATTTTTATAAAGAAAAATACTCAAATGCAATAAACTACGGATTAGAAATTAAGAAAAGTTTAGAAGAAGGCGATACTGCTGTATTCGAAAAAAATCATGGTTTTTTTATAGCTGTAGTCCAAGGTTTTTTTCAACAGTACTTTTATACTAGAGGTTCGGCTCTTTCTTTCTCAGAAAGTGGTTTGCTCGAAAAATATTTTAAAAAGTGGAATGATATTTTATTAGATAAACAACAACTAAAAAGTGAATTTTATAATAGAATTTCAGAAAACTATTCATCCGGTGTTTATATTCCAAAAGATAAAGTAGTTGAGTTATTAAAAGATTATGAAACAGATTCTGATTTGAAAGAAGAGTTAGATAGTTTGTTTTCTTATAGTAGGATTGATGTTTTTTTAAAAGCTTTAAATTTCGCAAAAAACAATGATTTAGGAGTATTAGAGGCGACGGAAGTAGTTGAGCCTTTTCCATTTGATTTAAATAACTCTTCTTCATATTCAAATTTATTTAATTGTGATATAGACGGTCCGTTACTTTATCAGCAAGCCGCTATGGGACAAATTGCTGAAATTGAAAAAAATGAAAACTTAGAAGAAGGAAAGATTTCTTCAAAAATTGAATATAAAGTGGTCAATATAGAGCCAAAAAAAGAAGAAGAAAAAAAGGGATTCTGGAAAAAACTATTTGGAAAATAGAATGATAGTTACCAAGTCTAAAATCAATACATAAAATTAAAATGAAAGAAACAATTGAAATACCATCTATTATTTCTACTACATTAAAATATGATTTAAAAAAATCAGGACAATTACTACAAACTGAATTTACTCTAAATAAAAATGTTAAGTAATCTTTTTGGTAAAAGATAACCAGTTAGTAAGTCTAACAAGTTTTGCTTATAGCTAAGCTATTATCTTAAATAAAATAATTATGAAATTTTGATATTATTGGAGCTGGAATAGGAGGGTTAACTACTGCAATTGCACTGGAACAAAAAGGTTTTAAAATAAGAATTTTTGAACAAGCTGAACAATTAAAACCAGTTGGAGCAGGAATTATTCTAGCCAATAATGCAATGCAAGTGTATGAAAGGCTAGGTTTAAGAAAAGTAATTGAAGAAAATGGAAATCCAATTTCTATATTGAAAATTACCAAACCTAATTTAAAGCCACTTTCTAAAATTGACTTGTCTTATTTTATGATATAAAAAATATTGCGATTCATAGAGGAAAATTGCAGCAAATATTAATTGACAGTTTAAAGTATGCTAAAATTGAATTAAAACATAAACTTATTTCAATAGTCAAAAAAGAAAATAATTATTCTCTAAAATTTAAAAATGAAAACCAAATTAAATCTTCAATCATTTTGGGCGCTGATGGACTAAATTTTATTGTTCGAAAAAATATATTGCCAAATAATAGTGTCAGAAAAGCAAATCAAATATGTTGGCGAAGAATTACAAAATATGATTTACCGAACAAATTTAAAAATGAATTAAATGAAGCTTGGGGAAAATCAAAACGTTTTGGTTTTGTCTAAATTGAAGAACATAAAGTGTATTGGTATGCTTTAAAAGCGTTTGAAAAAAATAAGAATGAATTTTCAATCAATAAATTAGAGCATTATTTTAGTAATTAAAAACATTATAAAAGCTACACAAAAAAAACACATAAATACTGCTGAAATTTCAGATTTAAAACCAAAAAACATCTGGTATAAAGAAAAGATATGTTTAATAGGAGATTCGGCTCATATAACAACCCCAAATATGGGGCAAGGTGCTTGCCAGGCTATTGAAGATGCTTATGTGCTTTCAGAATGTATTAGTAAATATGAAATTATTATAGCATTTAAAAAGTACCAAAAATTAAGATTACCTAAAACGCACAAAGTAGTAAAAGCAAGTTGGCAGGTTAGAAAAATAGCACATCTCAAAAACCCATTATTAATAGGGTTGCCCAATCAAACACTAAGGTTAACACCACCTTCAATTAATAGAAAACAGAATAAGCAAATTTTTTACTTAGTAGAAGTTTGATATTGAAAATTAATTAGTTGTATGTAATCATTTAGTAAAGTTTATAAGTGGACTTTTTGTTTTTATACTAAAAACGACGTTATAGCGAATATTATCTATAAATATTATATATATTAGTAGAGAGATATTTATCTTTTAATAAAGAAAGAAAATCTCACAAAGTTTTTTAGTGTTTTTAAAATACTAGGGAGCGTTATATGAATAATAATAGTGTTTATACATATAGATTTACGTTTTATGAAAAGTGAAAAAAGATACACAAAAACTATTTTCCAGTTTCAGAGCGAATTTCAACCACAACAAATTTGGAATTTTTTAATTCATCCTGAGTTTGCCGTTGAATTTGCAAAAGATCCTTGCTATCATAATGAGATTGATACATCATTTAAATTAGAAAAAGGATATCAATGGAAAGAAATTCATACAGGTGAAGATTGTAAGGGAGATATAGTAGTTTGTAAAATTACAGATGTTAATGAATATACTAGTTTTAGTACTGTCAGGCATCAAACAGGCATTAAAAACACAACAATATTAAATTTAGAAAAAAACCAAAAAGGGACAATTATTACAGAAATACAGAAATTCTCTTTAAGTTATAAAAACATAAAACCAATAAATACAATTTCTTGGTTGATGTTGGTTACAGGGATACTAATTAAATTTTCATTTAAACCTGAAGAGGATAAATTTTGGTTTAAAAAATTAGAAGAGAAATTACAATCTCAATTACTTTAAAAGAGCATATGATAAATTTTAATGCTTTTAAAATATTATAGAGAGTATCATATACTCATTAAAAAATAAATTATAAAAAATGGGTTTTAATATCGCAGGATTACTTATTAAAGGAGAAGCAGACGAAACAGAAATTGAAAAGTTTATCGGCAGCAAAATTACTTTTTCTACTGAGGTAGATATGGAAAAAGCTACGAGTAGTTATCGAGAAGAAAATACTATCGATATTCTAAAAACAGAGACAGGAAGTCTTGTTATTACTGAATTAGGACAAGTGTACGATATTTCAAACTTTGACGGTGAGATTATACAATTTATGATTTCAGACGTATCAGATACATATTACTTTGAAAAATTTAGTAGAGGAAATCTTGATAGAAAGTATATCTATTCGCAAGGAGAAGTCGCAGAAGACGAGGGTAATGGTATTATCAAGGAAGATGATGATATGATGGATTTGATATGGGAGTTAACGGATACTTATCTTCAAAATGACTTTTTAGAGAATATGTTTGATCAAAAATTTAAGCGATACTCATTTTAAATGAAAATTGGTGATTGAAGCTATAATTAATATAGGGTCTTATGCGAATAACATGTATAAGTATTATTATAATTAGTGTGTAGTGTTTACAAATAAAAAATTTACAAATGTAATGCCTTAAAATACTAAAGAATTTATACGGTTTATAGAAATAATAGAAAATAACAGTACTTGTACGGTTAGCCGTACGTTGGCAAACATTTAATAAGAGAATATTTGAGCAAGATTGACCCAAATAATACAAAAGAATTAAAAGAGTATCTAGCAAGTCTTTCACCTGAATATGTGGAGAAAAGAAACCAAGAGCAAGTTGAGGAAAATAAAGAAATGTTCTCGGAATTTAAAGATGCTTTTTCAAAATCTTGTTGTTTTCTATGCGGTAATAAGCTTGATACATTCTATGAAGATGAACCTTGCTTTCATTGGTTTTTAAGACCAAATGGAATCCGTAAAAAGCATTTTAAAAGTTATTTATCCGAACCTATTGGATTTTTCCGACTTGAAAGTTATCTAAGGTGGGTTGCAACAACTGAAAATTTTATAAAGAACATAAATGACTTGGAAAGTGAAACTTCTAAAAGTAAAATAAGAGAAGTAACTATAAAGTATAAAAACATAGAATGGTCTCTACACTTTGGAAAAACTGATTTAGCTGGACATTCACCTTCAAAAAATGCCGACTTCCCCCATTTTCATATGCAAATGCTAATTGACAATAATCCATTTATAAGGTTTAATGATTTTCATATTCCATTTTCTAAATATGACTTAATCGACATAAAATTAATGGATGAGGCAAGTGACTTGATTAAATTTGGACATAGTCAAGCACCTGGTATGTCAGTTATTGAAGATGAGGAATTGCTAAATAAAATGGATGAATTAATGGTTGCTGCCGAAAATATGGATTCTGCAACTTTTAATACCCAAACAATGGCGGCAATGCCAGAAGGAATGACAATGGATGGCGATAAATTACAATTAATGTTCAAGGAAAATAAAGAGACTAAAGTTCCTTTAAGACATTTGATGAAAAAGTATTTTCCTGAAGTAAATCTAGTAACAAATATTGAGCCTCCAGATGGATTTCCTGATAAGAAGACTAGAAATAAAAGGTAAAAAACGATTTACCAACAAAACCTAAACGTAATACGGACTTTAAGGCAAAATTGAAAGGTCTGTGTATATTTATGAAGTCGCAAAATCTTATGGATTTAGCTTTGGACAAGAAAAGAAAAAGCAAAACAATAAGCTTTAGCTTCGTGCTAAGACGGAAACGAAAAGTTTCCTTACTACCGCACTACGCTTAGCTCAAACGTTGCCAGCAATGTTGACCCGTCCTGAAATATGTATACAAAACACTTCAAGTATATGTATAAAAATGATGGATATGTAAAACGCTATAGTGAGAGCTTTAAGCTCAAAGTCTTGGCAGAACTTACCAAAGGAAACCATTCCAAAAGACAAATTGCATTAACTTACGGTATTCAATCCAGTACTATAAACGTATGGATCAAAAAGTATGATCGTAAAGATTTAATGAATACCCGTGTAACCGTGCAAACAGACGATGAACTTTCCCGTATCAAAGCCCTTCAAAAAGAGCTCAATCAACTTAAGGACCTTCTCATTAAAAAGGACCTGGACAAACTGGTGACCGATAGCTATCTCGAGGTAGCGGCCGAGAACCTAGGCTATAGAGATGTTGAAGAATTAAAAAAAAACTTAAACATAAAGCCCTAATGAAAGTAGCACCGATAAACCGTAATGAAAGGCTCTATTCAATTTGTACTATCTGTAATGCCTTTGATCTGAAAAGAGATGCCTATTACAAATTCCAAAAACGTTTTGTTATCAAAAAACAGATAGAACAAGATGTAATCCAACTTGTTCGGGAAAGTAGAAGAACACTACCTCGAGAAGGTACCAGAAAACTCATGAGATCATTAAAAAATGAGTTTCAAAAGTACGACCTTAAAGTCGGTAGAGACCAGCTGTTCCGTATCCTAAGAGAAAATCGATTACTCGTTAGAAGAAAAAAATATTCTTCTAGAACCACAAATTCATATCATAGGTTTTATAAGTATGGTAATATTATAAAAGACTTGAAAATCAATAGACCTAATCAAGTCTGGGCTTCCGATATAACCTACATCAGAACCATTAAAGGATTCTGTTACCTAGCATTGATTACAGATATGTACTCACGTA
Organism: Cellulophaga sp. HaHaR_3_176; assembly: GCF_019021925.1. NCBI lineage: Bacteria > Pseudomonadati > Bacteroidota > Flavobacteriia > Flavobacteriales > Flavobacteriaceae > Cellulophaga > Cellulophaga sp. HaHaR_3_176. The sequence continues at coordinate 1,481,471 of NZ_CP058990.1, read as the reverse complement.
AAATCGTTGGATATGACCTAAGTGATAGCCTAGAACTAAAAGGGTGTGTCAGAGCTTTAAATAAGGCTATTTACAATGCCAAGAATATTGACCAACTTATTCATCACTCGGACAGAGGTATTCAATATTGCAGTAATGTCTATACTCAAATATTGAAAAGAAAGAAAATTAAAATCAGTATGACTGAAGAAAACCATTGCTATGAAAATGCCCTAGCAGAAAGGGTAAACGGTATTCTAAAAGATGAATTCTATCTTGACCAAACCTTTACCAGCGTGATACATGCGAAAAAAGCAGCCAAAAATGCAATCAAATTATACAACTCTAAAAGATTGCATTTATCTTTAGATTATAAAACACCTAATTACGTGCATCAATATGCCGCTTAAAACTAATATTAATCTGTAGCCGTATTTTAGGACGTGACATGTGGTTTTTAAAATTATGGCTTAAAATAGTTATTAATAAAAGAATATTATGATTTTTGAATTACAAAACGAAGAAAGGAAATATTTAGGTTTAAGACAAGTAGAAGATAATTGGGATAAGATTAAAATATCGGATCTAATGTATCTTTATTTTGATGGAAATATAATCAAAAAGCGAATAAGGTTTATGCAAAATGAGCATAATACATATCAGGAAAATGATTTAGATGAAAAAACAGAGGATAGAAAATTTTTAATTCCAAAGACAAAGAAAGGAAAACCTAAAAAAATAAATTTTTCTTCTATGATCTCTAAAGAAGGAACTATGTGTTTTTATTATTCTTCAAATTATTCATCAGTTTCAATTACCAATAACATTTCTAATAGAGATTTTTATTCATCTACTTTTGAAAACCTTAAAATACCAGATTATATTAGTTTAAGGAAATGGATAAAGCAATACATAAATGATAGCAATGATAAAGACCTACTTGCTCTCAAAGACTTTAGTAAAGAAACAAACACAAAAAAAAAAATAAAAGTAGGAGATTTTTTTTGCTTCAAAGTTGATAGAAGAAATTATGGTTTTGGTAGAATTATAGCTGATATATCAAAATTAAGTAAAGATGGAGCGCTTGATAATGATAACAATTATGGTTTAAAAAATTTGTTTGGAAAAGCATTAATTGTTAAAGTTTATCATAAAATAAGTAAATTAAAAGAGTTAAATATAACTGATATAAAAAGCAACAAAAGTTTTCCTTCTCAATATATCTTCGACACCAATTTTCGAAATGGAGAATATGAAATCGTGGGAAATTTACCTATCGAAAATGAAGATATCGATTATCCTATTTCGTATTCTAAGGGAATAGATTATAATTCTAAAAACATTGTTTATATTCAATGGGGCTTGATTTATAAAGAAAAAAATATTTTAGAATATGATGACAATTTATTAATAAAAGATTCAGACCCTAGAAAAACAATTGAAACACCATTTAGAAATGAAGGCATTGGTTGGAGTCTAAAAATATTAAAGTCAATCATAGAGGATTCAATTCAAGATAATAGCAATAAACCATTTTGGGAAAGTACATGTTTTTTTATGACTCGTTGGGATCTTAGAAATCCGAAAAATAAAAAAACAAGAGAAGAATTATTTAAAGTATTTAACATTAATCCAATACTTGAATATAATAAAAACTTAAAAACGCATATATCAACACCTTAAATATAGTTTAGACTATCTACTTCCTTTCGAAGAAACTTGAAAACATAAGAAATTTGAAATCCCTGAGTCCAATAATTGTGAAAATAAAATAGATGCTAACGCGAATGGAGTTATAGGCGTTGGAAGAGACACAAAACAATGCAGGCAACAAGGTATAAAAAAAATAAGGACATTTGAAATAAATTGAAAAGTGTACTTCTCAATGAAACCCGCCAAATTAAAAATTTGACGTTTTATTAAATACAGATTAAAACGAAAATTTGTGAATTTGGCTAAACGACTAACTGAAAGTAAGTGCTTTTAAACTCCTTACTTTTATTATACCAAGCCGTTAGCAGCAATTAAAAACAGAATTACTAATGATAAAATTTACCGAATGTTTAAATGACACTTGGGACTACTTTTTTTTAGGAGACCCTTCTAAACTTTCATTATTCAAATCGGATAATAATCTTTCTAATAATCTAATTTCTGAATTTACAGAAAATAATAGCGGAGATTTAGTTGTAGAAAAGGGCGCTTTAATTCCATTATCAGGAATTGCTAATTATCCATATCATATTTTTTTTCAAATTAATTCTGAGGATTCCATATTTGATAACAATGAGAATGATTTACAATTCAAAAGAGTTGGTTATTTTCTCGAAATAGTTAATCAAGAAATATATTTAATGACTATTCCTTATCTTAAAAATTGGACTGAAGAAAACGGAATAAACTCTTTAAAATCAAATGGAATTCGCCCGAAAATTAATCTTGAAAAACGGATTTTATAGTGTTGAGATTTTGGGTGGAGAAACTAATCAAGAAAGTGGTTGGGAGCCTACATTAGAATTTATTCTGAAGAAGAAGGACAAAGAAATAAAACTTACTGCGGAAGATGTGAACTTTAAATTTCAAATAAAGAGCAAGGAATATTAAAGAAAAAAGCTGCTAACACGGTATAAAAAACATAGGGCGTTTGTGCTAAATTCAAAGTTCTGTGCATATTTACAAAGTCCGCTAAATATAAAATTTGGCGTTTATAGAAAAAAAATAAAAGCAAAATTTTTATATTTAGCTAAGTAATAAACTGAAACGATAGTGCTTATTTATTGCCCTACGTTTCTTATACTAAACGTTAGCTGCAAGCGGAAGAAAAAACTAACAAATATAACCAAACGATTTCTTAACTAGTTTTTAAGTTGAAATGTAATATTTATAGTTATAATTAAAACCATAGATTTAGAAGAAATTTCATCTTAAAAACTTAATAAATGAAGGAAACAAGTAAATGGTTAAACTATTACAGAGCATCGTTAATTGATGGTAATAGAGGTGATAAAAAACCCCTTACGCGTAATTTTATTGAGCGAAATACAAGTATGATTTCTAATTTTAATGAAGCAGAAATTAAAAGCTTTTGGAAAGATTTTAAGAAAGATGAAAAAACGTTATTTAATGATATAGAAATAGCACCTTTTTATATTGCATCAGAAGTTAAACATGGGTCTAATAAAAGAGACTCAAAAAAACACTTTCCTTTTTGGATAAAAGCTCGAGTGAACAAAGAAGGTATACTGAGTCCGCCAAAAGAATCGAAACCACCTGAATTCCTTAGAGTTTTTTTAAGCCCTAATCCGGGTAACTACCCTACCATAACCAGTATAGAAAAGCTAGATCGTTCAATAGCGAAAACTGAAATAAGTATTGAAAACTGGGAGCAATATTGGGAAGACTGTGAGAGATTTTTTTATAAAGTGACAAATAGAAAATTTAAAGAATATCACGAAGAAGATATTTATCAATTTGCCATTGCTGAGAATAGCGACGATTCTGTAATACAAAATATATTACAACTATATAATGCTTTAACAGATAAAAAAAACAAATCAGAATACCCTCTATTAAATAATGTTTTAGAAGTAGAACCAGAAGTTAAGAACCATGAATTAACAGAAGAAGAAATCTTTCTTAACCCTTATCATTGTGGACAAATGAGTGGTGAGTATCCTCTCTCCGAATCACAACGTGTAGCTTTTGCTCAATTTAGCTCCAAATACAATAAAAAAGCATTTGCTGTTAATGGCCCTCCTGGTACAGGTAAGACATTTATCTTACAAAGTTTTATAGCTAATATTGTAAGTAAATCTGTACTTAACTCTGCAGAAGCTCCTCTTATAATGGGTAGTTCTACAAACAACCAAGCAATTACAAACATTCTTGACAGTATGACCTTAGATGGTGGGGATACTTTAAATAGTAGATGGATTCCAGATGTAAACTCTTTTGGCCTTTACCTCTGTTCAAAAGCCAAAGCTGAAACAGGGAAATATCAATCTGCTACCTCAAAGTATTTAAATGATTTCTTTTTAGAGAAATTAGAAGATTACTCAAAGATAGATGAATATAAAAAATTCTTTTTAAAACAATTAAGAACCCAGTTCAGGACGGAGACCATAGATAAGGATACTGATGTTAAAGCTTTTTTACTAAAAAGAATAAAAGCACTTAAAACTACTATTCATGAGACAATTAGTATAGCGATCAAGAAGCATAAGATACCTGAATTATTAATAGACAAATACTATAAAAGTACAGAAGAGTTAATTTCAAAGACAGCTCAACTTAAGGATAAATTAATTAAAAATTCTAATAAAGAGGAACAGTTAAAAAGTATATTAAATCAGTTAGAAGAAAAAAACGCTAATTTCCCTATGCTCATAAGGCTTTTGCCTTTGAGGAAATTTCAAGAAATAAAAACCAACTCTTTTAAGTTAATTGCCCACCCATTTATTAATGAGTTCATAGATTTTAATGACTGGAGTATTTACCTTAAAGTTTATAGTCGGTTAGAAGAGGTTTTACTGAACACCATTAAACAACAAGAAAACTTACAGTATAATCTAGATGAACTCCTCCTTTTAGTTAAAGAAATAAAGACAAGAAACAGTCTTTATGAAAACTTCAAATCAAAATGGAGTGACACGTATTCAAAGAAATGGGTTAAGTTAATTAAGAAAACCAATGATGAGTATAATAACCTTGATACACTGAGAGATACAGCTGTAAAACTAGACATTTCTTATAGATATGAACTTTTTTGGCTCTCTACTCACTATAGAGAATGGGAATACATAGAAGAATTAGAAAACAAAAAAGAAAACGAAGAAAAGTATAAAAAGGAAAACAAGGAGTTAGGAGAAAAAAGTTATGCTAAAAAGCTTAGACGAATTGCTAAAATCTCACCTTTGTACATCGCTACCTTTCATTCTTTACCTAAATTTTTAACGTATTATAATCATAAAGAGGGACAGAAATATTACAAAGAATTATTTGATTTAATGATTGTGGACGAATCTGGTCAAGTATCTCCTGAAGTGGCAATACCGTCATTATCCTTAACAAAAAAGATACTAGCTGTTGGTGATGTGCATCAGATAGAACCGGTATGGAATGTCACGGAAAACATAGACTTTTTTAATGCTAAGAAATATGATGTGATCAAGTCTGAAGATGAGTTTGAAAGAAATGCATCTCTCGGCTTCAATGCATCGAATGGAAACCTAATGAGGATAATTAGAAATGCAACTCCATTCATCTATAAACATCAAAATAATAAATTGGAAAAAGGAGCTTATTTATTAGAACACAGAAGATGCTTAGACCCTATTGCAGAATATTCAAAAGACAATATTTATAGTGGTTCATTAAAATTAATGGGAGGTAAAAGTAATGATACGTACGAAATACCTCCTCTGGGTTATATACATGTAAATGGAAGCTCCGAAAAGCATAACGGTAGTAGTAAGAAGAATGTAAAGGAGGCCAATGCCATTGTTCAATGGATTATTAGTAAAAGAGAGGAAATAGAAACAGCATACGGCAAGCCAATTGATGAAGTCTTAGCTGTTGTAACACCTTTTTCGGCACAAAAAACAATTATTAAAGGGATTTTAAAAAATCAACTAGGGGAAGAAATATCAGAAAAAATAATTGTAGGAACAGTTCACGCTCTTCAAGGAACAGAGAGAGCTATTATCTTATTCTCTAGTGTACACGGTATAGAAGATACTTCTTTGTTTTTTGATTTTGAGGGTAAATTTAACATGCTTAATGTGGCTCTTACTCGAGCAAAACACTCTTTTATCGTTATAGGTAATATGGGAGTGTTTAACCCAAAAGATAAAACACCATCAGGAAGACTAGCAGAAAAATTACTTTCTAGCGAGTCATATGCGCTAGACGAACGCTTTATTTTTAAATCAGAGCTGGTCTACCAGAATACTCCTCAAAATAAAGTTACTCGTATCGATGATTTAGATATGCATCGGAAACTATTAAAAAGGTGTTTTGACTCCGTAGAAAAGGAATTAATTATCTTTTCTCCTTTCCTTTCTATAAACGCAATTAAAGAAGACAACATTATATCTTTAATTAAAGAATGTACAACTAAAAACATAAAAATAACAATTGTAACAGATAACAACCTTGATAAAAAAGACGGTCAATTAAAAAGACATAGTAAACTAGGTAGAGAAGCTATTTCTGAAACTAAAGCTGAATTGGTAATTGTTAATGGTATTCATAACAAGACTATTTGTATTGACAATAAAGTTTTAATTGAAGGTTCATTTAATTGGCTCTCTGCCACAAGAGACTCGAGCAGTCCATACCATAGAAATGAAACTTCAATAATTATTCAGGGTGACATGGTTGAAAACGAAATAAGTAAAATAAAAGATAAGTTTTCAATTTGATAAAAACATTTGCTAACAAGGTATAAGAAAATAGGTTATTTGTGCTAAACCGAAAGTTCTGTGCTTTTTAACAAAGTCCATCAAATCTTTTTATTTGGTTTAAAAATGAAAAGATAAAACAAAATAAAAAGTTTTAGCTAAGTAATTAATTGAAAGCTTAGTACTTTTAAGTCCCGAACTAAAAATAGCCGAATGTTGTGTTGCATTTACTACTCAAACTTCTGAATTGAATAAATGAAAAAAATAATATTTAGATTGACCTTACCTTTAACTTTAATTTCATTCGGAATTATAACAAAATGGTCGTATGGAATTGTAATTGACGGAACAGATGAGTTTTTATATGGATTTCCTCTGATTTATAAATGTGACGGGTTTCATACTTCTTTATCTACACAATATTTTCTGACTGAAATGATAGTTAATTTGTTGACTTATTTTACGTTTTGGCTAATTATAACATTAATTCTAAACCGGTTTTGGAAAATCAATATTCCGAAACGTATTTCGAAAATATTTTGGATTGGTTATGCAGTTTTATTTGCAGTATTTATCTATTTTTCAAATGACTTCGATGACCGATATTCAACAAAACGTGACTTTGAAGTTAAAATATTTGACAGCGGAATTTCAATTTTTGGAATTCACTCGACCGATAGAGAAAAATATCAAACTGAAATAAAAAATTGGGATGTAAAATAAAAACGACACTATAACAATGACTAAAACTAATGTAGGTTTGGAGTTTTACACCAAGGTCATATATGTATATTTATGAGGCTGTAAAATTTTTGGAATTTTGCTATAAAAAGCAAACCTATTTTACTTTCAATTCAATATTTGAAGTATACATAATTTTATTAATTTCTTGTTTAATTTCATAAAGCTTATCCATTTCATTGGGTATGGTTACAACGTCGCCTACTAATCCCGAAACTTTAAACTGAAGTCCTTTTCTTGTTTGGTTGATTGAATTAATTTTTTGCGCATAAAAGGTTTTATCATCATGCGTACCAAAACGGTTTACCCGATTATAAAAATACTTTTGCACAAAATTAAGCTCCTCCATAAACCTTGCACTTGTTCCTATTGTAATTGCGTCATCGGCGATGGTAACAAATCTATGTTTGCTTAATTTAAACAACATATCATTTATTTGTTTCACAATAAAGAAAATAGCACCGCAAATAATAAGACTACTAAAATTAAGGGAATCACAGGGATTTTCGCTCCATCTTCTGAAAATAAAAAAACGGTAAAACCTATAATCAAAGTCAGTATAATTCCTGTAGAAATAATCGTGACTTTTTTCTTTTTTTTAGCTAATTCCTTAATTTTCTTTTGATCTGTGATTGTATACGTTTTCATTATATCTTTTTTAGTCAACATACGATTTCCATACTCTTTAGTATTAGTTATCCAGACTAAACTATATGGAGAAATATGACGGCATCATTAAAAACAAGTTTATAAAAATGCTAAATGAGGCATAAGCTCTTTAAAGCACCTCACCGACGTGTTTCTCTATATTCTCCGCTATTTTTTTAATCGGTAAATCATTGGGGTCAAATCCAAATGGATCTTCAATTTCTTCGGCAATTAATTCTAAACTTGCTAATACATAAAATACAAAAATAACCACCGGAATGGCGTAATATCCTAAACTAAATACATAACCAAAAGGTAAGGTCATCACATAGAAAAAGATAAACTTTTTAATAAATGCACTGTACGAATACGGGATAGGGGTGTTTTTAATACGCTCACATGCGCCACAAATATCTGTAAACGATTGTACTTCGCTATTTAATACAATAAGTTGGTCTCCCGTAATTACTTTTTGCTCATACAAATCATACACGCGCTGATATATCATTTTTGCCACTTGGTTAGGCCTGTGCTTGTGGTGATCTATTTCTAGGTCTAAATCATCATAAAGCTGTAAGCCCGTTTCTTTATTGGTTAAATGTTTTACTAAGATGGCGGCATAGCTAGGTATAGTACGCTTAAAATAAAATCGGTCTTGTTCACTCTTTAAAATAACACTTAATTTAAGCGCCAAATTTCTGCTATTATTAACTAAGGCTCCCCATAATTTTCGACCTTCCCACCAACGGTCATAGGCTGTATTGGTTCTGAAAACTAATAATAGAGATATAACGAACCCCAACATACTGTGCATTACCGTTATATTAGACAAATGGTTTTTATCAGACAATTGCCAGTATTCTAATTCCAAGTATCCTACTCCATAGGTGTAAACGCCAATAAAAATCATCATAGGAATGAGTTTTCTAAAGGTATCTGATTTGTGAAATCTAAAAATAAATGTTATCCAATCTTTGGGGTTGTACTGTACCATGAAAAAATATATATTTTAAGTGGTAAAATTAGAGAATGTTAAAACGATATAACATATAAATTAAGAAAAATAACTACATACCTTTCTTGAAAAACTATTTCATGTTATTCTGTGTAGGAAATACTCCGTTTAAAATTTGTAGAAAAATTTGAAATAGAGATCATTTACTTAATTTCATAATGCTTATCTTTCATACACTAACCGTTAAAAACAATTAGATGGGAATATTTGATCGAATATTTAAAAAACAAGAAAAGCACCTCAATACTGATGAACACTTTAGAGCTTTTTCATCTAATCCAGACTTGAATTATTGCCAATTATCCAATTTAAAAGATAACTCTAAAGCAATCGAATTTATTGAAAACAATTCAATTTACTTAAAACATGTTGAATCGGGAAAATCAAATCAATTAAATGAACTTATTGAAGAGACAATCGTTTTTTTGGTGACTTGGGATGCGTATTGCGCAAGAACAATAGGGAGTTTAAAAAGGAAAATTGAAAATAAAGAAATATCTAAGTTATCTATTATTTTATTTGAAGAGAATGAAGGTGATATTAGGTTGAATAAATCTGAATCTTGGTATTTCAAATATATTTATGTTCTTAATAATGAATCTAAAGAATATGCTGAAATGATTGGGCGAGTGCCTATGCTAATTAAAATTGATAAAACTGGGAAAATTGAAAGAACAGAAACAGGACTAATTGAATAAACTTTACATTCAGCATATGAGCTAGCTAAAAACAAAATATATGAATACAGAAGAATTTGTAAAAGCTTTTTAGACAGAAAAAGAATGCGAGTTAAAGAGTTATTTGTTAAAAAAAACCGGAAACTGCAGTTGGTCAATTAATACAAACTCTAAATTTCAATAAAGAGCAAACTAAAATAAAGAAAGACATTATCGAAATAACTCTTACAGATACTTTTTATAGTATTCTTTTAGGTTTAGAGGGTATAGCGTATTAATAGGTGGAATTCAATCACGGTATGATAAAAATTGAAAACAAGTAAAAACAAAATATTAAAATTATCAATGATTAGAAATAATCGGTACTTATTTTAAACACAAATAAATGAAAAAAAAAAGAGGTGTACTTGTGGGAGTAATAGTAGTTATTTTTTTAATTTATATTGTTCAGAATAGAGCTAATATAATTAATAGTATAGCTCTTTGTTTTGAGGAAACGCCTTTAGAATATAAAGCTTATGAAAATTTGTTCACGTTATCTTTAGATAAAAATAATAATGTAAAACACATTGAAACCTCGTATGTTTCTCACGGTAAAATTAATGGTGATAGTCTCATTTGGTTAGCTAAGAGTTTTGAAAAAAAAGAGATTACTGAATCTGATACTTTAACATATTATAAAATTAACTACAAAGGTATTTTTATTGATTCTTTATTTTTTATTGATGAATCCGTAACGGATGTTGGTACATATATTATAAGTATTGAAAACGACTATTTTTCGACATGGTTAAAAGATGGTGATACAATTAAAAAACCATTCAATATTTTAAATAACAAACAACCATTAACAGAAGCAGAAACGAAAGCAAATTTAAAAGATGCAGACTATTTAACCTATGACTATGAAACGGATCAGGAAACTAAACAGAGGTATAAAAAAGTTTTTTTCTTGAAAAACGATAAATGGAGTCAGTTTTATACACATAATGATGCTTATTTAAGTGGAAATATGTATTATGAAGATGAAGAACCTCTATCTTTTGTAGATATCACCGAAACACAACCCGTATCATATTATCAAAAAGAAAAATGGAGAGGACGCAGTTTTCCTAATTTTAGTTATAACATAAACGGAGTAACTCCTGATCATTGGCGTGGTATTAGTTATTTTGATTATAAAAATGCTGATAAAACATTCTCTTTTAAAGAACAATATGCACAACTTTATGCGGGAGATAAGGTGCCTAGATCTAAATTATCAATTTATAAAAACCAATATAAAAACTTTATTATCATTAATAATGGAGGGTATGGTAATGATGATTATAGCCTGTTTCTCGTTTGTTTTTAAGTCGAATTAAAATTGAACTATACCAGCAAACTTAATTATAAACACAAAATATATAGTATGCTCAAATATTTAATAATTTTTTGTTCGCTTAGTGCTTGTACAAGTACAAAAAATCTGACTACCACTCCGAGTGTTATTAAAAACGCTGATGCTATAAAAATAGCAGTAGGAGGGGATTGGGATGATAAATGGGGTGCAGTAGGTGCTACAGAGTTGAGCCTCAAAAATGGAGCTTCTCATGATTTGATTCTGATGTTGGGGGATTTATCATATGATGGTATTGAGGATAATTTTGATTATAATATTCAGAATGCAAAAAAATGGTCAGCTAAAGCAAATAAAATAGTAGATAATACGCCGATACTTTTTGTAGCTGGTGATCATGATAGTAAAAAGCAAGATGGTGATGTAATGACCTATGCTAATACATTAAATTACCCTAAAGGTGGTATTGTTATGCCGCCAACAGGAAGACTTTCAGGCTACGCTTATGAAGGTAAATATCCATACTTATGGTTTAATGATATTATAAAAAGAGATATAAAAGTCCGTGTAGTAGGCACGTCAGTTGCATTTCAAGAAAGCGATATGGAGCCTTTGGCTATGCAAAAGTATTTAAAATCGCAATATGCTGTTGGTAGTGAAAATTATAAATGGGTAGAGGCTGTTTATGCCGATGCAAATAAAAAAGGATATTGGATAATACATATCAACCATCTTCCTTGGATTGATATGGGTAAAAATCAATCGTTTGTAGATAGTCAAGGTATGATTGATTTGGCATCTAAATACAATGTAAATGTTTTATTGACAGCAAGTTCACATAATATTTGGCGTACTAAGCCACTTAAAATAAATGGCTCCAGTTGTACATCTATCAGTTTAACAACTACAGCAGAAGGTGCTAACCCTGCTTGTGTTGGTAATACTGATAATAAAATGTATAAAAAATCTGATGGTTTAATTCAAGCGCATGTTGGTGTGGCGGGTAAAACATCGGCATTAAGCTTACAAAAATATCCTGATGCTTGTAATGCTAACGCTGACGGAGAAGTAAAACATTACGTAGCAGAGGGTACTTGCCTAACAGAAGCTATTAGTGGTATTGTAAGTTTAACAATAAAAAAAGAAGTATTACAAGGCGATTTTTTAAAAACAGATGGCAGTTTTTTTGAACCCTATACTTTTATTATTGAAAATAATTAATATCAACTGTAAAATATTATTTATAGTTTGTTTACAATTGCTTAATAATTTCGATTATTATCTCCATAATTATACATATTACAAATGTAATACTTATCTTACATCTTTTTAATTTTAAAAGCATTTTAAATAGAATTATCTGAACCTATAAAAATTAAAATTTATAGAGGTATAATTATTTTTTAAAAGTCTGAAAATGAGGGTTTATAAGTTTAAATAAGCTCATGAAAAGGACAAGTTATAAACAAAATTTATAAGTATGTTATACAGTGTTTCAAATTGTGATATTTATTTGGAGAGTGATGCAGGAGAAAAACTTTTGAATGATATACGTAATGCAAAAAAAACAATAAGAATCATATCACCTTATTTATCTCCTTTATTAATTACTGAATTATTAAAATTTCGAAAAAGAAATATTGAAGTTGAATTGATCACTACTGATAATATTAAAAATTTTCACCATAGTTCAAATCAAAATATTCATAAGTTAATTCTACAAAATAGAAAGATAGATGATGAAGCTGTTGAAAAACGAAAAAAATGGATCGAAATTTCTAAATTTTTGTCATATGTAGGGTTCGGTTTAATAGCCATTTTAATTGGTTTTGCTTACTACTTACAAGATATAAAAGTAGCTTTTGGATTAACACCAATTTTATTAGTATTCTCATTAGTAAAACAGTACAAAAACAAGATAAGGTTTACGAAGGTTTATTCTTATTGGTATTCACAACTATTTCCTTTTAAAGTTTATATGTCGTCAAATAAAAATGAAAAAAGTAACACTTTTATGCATGACAAAATTTATTTAATTGATGATCAAATTGCTTATTTAAGTTCATTAAATAACAGCTCTGTTAATACAAACCATAATTATGAAACTAGAGTAAGGACTGAAGATGAAAAAGCTATTAAAAAAATAAGAGAAGAAATATGTCAAATGAATCATTTGCAGCTATCTGATAGACATATTCAAGCTTTAGGAAAACAATTGTATAGAGAACCGATAAACTAAAATAAGATTTTGAATTGTAATTATTGAAACCTTATATGGTTAAGGTTCAGTTATTTAAAAATATAGTAAAATGAATGAAAAAGAATTAGATAATGTAAAAATGTTTGCTGCTTTAGGAACAATTACCTTTATAATCGGTATTTCGATTGTGTTTTTAGGATATTATTTAATGGGTATTTCTAGTTTAATATTAGGAATAATATTGGCTATTAAAGGTTTTAAACTTATTAAATAATTTTTAAAATCCCCTTATTTAAATAAGTATTTAAGAGTTGTATTTTAAAAAAACTTGAATGATAAAAATGTTTATTTTTATACATTAATTTTAAAAAAAGCTATGGGGTTACTAAATAAATTATTAGGGAATGCAAGTGAAGTTTCGTTAGAAAAGCTTAATGAAAAATACGGGAGATTATTAATTGAAAGTGAAGAAATAGAATTAGGTTTTAAATTATTACGAGATACTTTTGTGTTTACGAATAAGCGTTTAATTTTAATTGATATTCAAGGCATAACAGGTAGTAAAATCGAATACAAATCTATGCCTTATAAAAGCATATCAAGGTTTTCTTTAGAAACATCTGGTACGTTTGATTTAGATGCGGAGCTTAAAATTTGGATTTCAAGTGAAAACCTACCTTCTGTAAGTAAAAAATTTAATAAAAGTATTGATGTTTATGAAGTTCAGAAGTATTTAGCAACAAAAGTGATGTAGCTATAGTACTAGTGCCTTTACAGCCCTTTATAAATAAAAACAATAAACCGATTTAGTTTAGGGGAATACCTAATCAAAATCGGTTTATTAATAAAAACTTTTTATTTTAAACTACTCTATTTTTGAGTGTTAATCCAATTTATAACTCTACGTTCTAGCAACTCTAATGGTAAAGCACCACCACCAAGTACGGTATCATGAAAACCTTTAATATCAAAAGCATCTCCCAATTCTGTTTCTGCTTTTTTACGTAATTCTTGAATTTTAAGCATTCCTGTTTTGTAAGATGTTGCTTGGCCAGGCATTACCATATAACGTTGTACTTCAGCCTTAATAGCTCCTTCTGATATAGAAGAGTTTTCTGAAAAATACTTTATAGCATCAGCTTCTGTCCAACCTTTAGCATGTAAACCTGTATCAACCACTAATCTAATAGCTCTCCAGATTTCATTTACCAAGCGACCAAAATCATAATAAGGGTTTTGGTATCCGCCCATTTCTTTCGCTAAAATTTCAGAATATAATGCCCAACCTTCGCTATATACACTAAAACCTGCTTGCGTTCTAAACTTAGGTACAGAGGCTAATTCTTGAGCAATTGAAATTTGCATGTGATGTCCAGGGTTTCCTTCATGGTAAGCAACGCCTTCCATAGTCGATTTTGGCATTGCATTCATATCTGATAAATGCACGTAATAAGCACCAGGTCTTGAGCCATCTGGTGTACCTCTCATATAATGTTGTGGAGCACCATCTTGCTCTCTAAAAGCTTCTACACGTTTTACTACTAATTCTGCTTTAGGTAGTATACCAAAATAATCTGGTAGTTTTTTTGTTAAATCATCTAAATACTTTGTAGACTCATCTAAGTATGCCTGTCTGCCTTCGTCTGTATTCGGAAAATAAAATTCTTTATCAGTATTTACAAATTCAAAAAAAGCATCTAAGTCTCCATCAAAACCAACTTTTTCTTTAATAGCCAACATCTCTTGTTTAATTCTAGCTACTTCTTTTAAACCAATTTCATGAATTTCATCGGCCTTCAAGTTAGAGGTTGTAAAAACTTTTAATTGATAATTATAAAAATTATCACCATTAGGGTGTCTGCTAACACCTGTAGGTGCAGCTTCTGCATTATTTATTTCAGTTTCTAACCAAGTTAACAAGTTTTCATAAGCAGGCTTAAAATGAGTAGCAATAGCCTTCTCTGATTCTTCTTTAAGAGAGGCAGCTTCTTCTGTAGTTATAACTTCAGTAGCTAAAAGAGCATCAATTTTACCCGTCATATCATTTAATACAGGTGTGCCATTTACCAAGCCTTTTGTTTGCTTAATAACGGTTTCAAAAGCAAATTTAGGAGGTAAAATTCCTAAAGCAGCTTGTTCTTTAGCATTGTCAGTCAATTGATTTATAGCGCGACCCATTTCTTGTATTCTAGATATATATGCATTTACATCAGCAATACTATCTACTTTATGATAGTTGATGATACTACTTGGTAAACCAGAATGTAAACCTCGCATTTGATCAAATACATAACCTAAATCTCTATACGTCATGCCTTCTTTTAGTATTTCATATTGATATACCCATAAATCATAAGAAGCTTTATCAGACTCATTTAGATTTTCATAATTGAACTTTTCTTTTAATTGATTTACACTTTCGGTATACCATGATAATTTTTTATCATCAGCACCTTTACTCATATCATCAATTTTATCGTTCTGATCTTTTCTACCTAGAGCACTAAGGTGTATAGGGCTCATTTGTAACAACTCTTCATATTTAACGTCAAACCATTGGTTTATTTCTTCTGATTGATCAAGTACTTGTTTTGGAGCCTCTTTACAAGAGGAAAAAAGTAAGAAAGCAAGCATAAATGATGCTGAAATACGTAAACAAAGATTTTTTTTCATGTTATAAGATTAAAAGTTATAGGTTTTAATATGTAATTAGATGTTAGTTTTAACTCAAAACTAAATCAATTTATTCAAATTTAAGTGTTTGAATTGCCATTATCAATGTAGGACTTAAAATTTATATATTTGAAAGAGGTGTCTTCAAAATATAATCCTTTAATTAAATAAAGGATTAATGAATCTGAAATAGGTAGTTTTAATGTAAAATTAATTATTAACTTTTAAAAGAGTTTTAATTTATGAATAGTATAGATTTCATAATTGGTGCATTGATAGTAAATGCAATGCCTCACCTTATTTTCGGACTAACTAAAACTCATTTTCTTGGTTTATTTGGTTATAGCCCAAAAGGAAATATAGCGTACGCTATTCTCCAGTTTATTCTTTCTCTTGTATTATTGTACATAAAATACGATTATAAAGAGGTATTGCATAATGGATTTTTAATAGGCGGTATTACTGTACTTGTTTTATATTTTATGTTCGGAAAATTTATGCTTAGCTATTACCAGAAACAAAATTAGGCAGCAAATAAATTTTTAAGAAACCATAGTAGGGGTGTAGTAACGAATTATTTTAAGTATTTAATATGAATGAAGCTATCAGTCAAAAAATCATCAAAATTTGTAATGAAAAGATTGAAACAAAAGGAATTAATGTAGGACTATCTTTTTATGCTTTTTTTGCAAATAAAAATGACAATCCTAAAGTATTAATGGAAGTTGCTAAATGGTGGATACAGACACATAAATTTGATCATTTTGAAAAAGCTGTTAAAATTCGAGATATTGTTAAAACTGAATTACAATAATTAAAACTATTCATCTATTTTTGAAATTACACGTTTAAAAATTATTTAGAATATTCATCACGAAAATTTAAAAATCAACTTTATGAAGTCATCAAACTTAAAAGAAATAATTCAAGGCATACCTAAAGCAGAGCTTCACTTGCATATTGAGGGTAGTTTTGAACCCGAACTTATGTTTGAAATAGCTAATAGAAATAATATACCTTTAGCTTACGACTCTATTGAATCGCTGAAAAAAGCATATAAATTTAATAACCTTCAAGAGTTTTTAGACATTTATTATATAGGTGCTCAAGTATTAATTAATGAGCAAGATTTTTTTGATTTAACATGGGCTTATTTAACAAAAGTACATAGTGAGAATGTTGTACATGTTGAAATTTTCTTTGATCCACAAACTCACACAGATAGAGGTGTTGGTTTTGATGTGGTTATTAATGGTATTTATAAAGCACTTGAAAAAGGGAAGCAGGAGTTAGGTATTTCATATAAATTAATCATGTCGTATTTACGTCATTTAAGTGAAGATTCAGCATTTAAAACCTTAGAAGCTTCATTGCCTTTTAAAAATTGGATTGATGGAGTCGGGTTAGACTCTTCTGAAGTAGGAAACCCACCGAGTAAGTTTGAAAAAGTTTTTAAAGCATCGTCAGAGCAGGGCTATAAGTTAGTAGCTCATGCTGGTGAAGAAGGACCATCGAGTTATATTTGGGAGGCTCTTGATTTATTGAAAGTTGTGCGTATAGATCATGGTAATCGTTGTTTAGATGATGAAGCTTTAGTGCAAAGGTTATTAGATGAAAAAATTCCTTTAACCTTATGCCCACTAAGTAATGTAGAACTAAAGGTGATACAAAAAATGGAAGATCACCCTGTTTTAAAAATGTTAGAAAAAGGAATATTAGCTACTATACATTCCGATGACCCTGCTTATTTTGGTGGTTATATGAGTGAAAATTATTATGAAACTGCTAAAGCATTAAATTTGAGTACTGAACAAATTATGCAATTGGCAATCAATGCATTTGAGGCTAGTTGGTTATCTGATGATGAAAAGAAAAAGCATATTAAAACTGTGAAAAACTATTTTAATTCGTTAGTTATTTAACTTAATAAAGGTCTGTTTTTAAACATTAAAACTATTAAAATTTATAACTAAAGCCACTCTTTATAAAGAGTGGCTTTTTGTATTAAAAAAAAGATTTAAAATTTTACTTGTAGAGATTACTGTAAGCAATATTTTTATTATAAATTAGCAGTATTCCCTTACATATTATAATTAAAATCCTACTTATATAATGGTGACGTTCTAGACGGAAGCCCTTGATATCTGTATGCTATACCTTTTTTATAAGATGTATTTATCAGCTTTTTGTTAAAAAAAATCTATATGTTTCTATTTTAAGATAAAGCATCAACCTACTTTATTCAATAAATAAAAACATAATAATTAATTTACGATAGATTAAAAATGAACTGTTAATTGAAACCTAAGTTATAATCAACCTAATAAACCGGTATTAAATGGAGTTCAAAATAGTTTTAACAGATGAGGAGTATAAATCAACCGATACTCTCATTCAAAATGCATATCATTCTAAAAAATTAATAGATAAAGGTGATTTTACTCATATAAATCGAGTAAAAAAATATAGTTTTATTAGAGCTTATGGTAAAAACGGGGTAGATCCAATTATAACATGTTCAGCAATTATTAGTTCAAAAAAAGAAGAATTACCTAGCTCAGATATATATGAAGAGGAAATATCAGAATTACTTAAAGCAAAAAAATACGTTGCTGAAGTTTGTCTTTTAGCCGATTGCAGAAAAATACCAAGATATGATGATTTACTCAATTTACTTTCACTTCTTAGTTCAGAAAGTTTAAAAAGAGGAGTCACAAACGTAATTCTCTCTGTAAATCCAAAATCCTGCAACTTTTACGAGAATTTCTTTAATTGTACAAAACTGGGTGTTGAAAAAGATTACGAAAAACTCTCAGAAGCTCCTGCTCAATTAATGTATTGCAACTTAGATTTAATAAATTCAGAAAACTTTCCAAATTTATTCAGACAAACGATTTATAAGTATTACAATGCATAAACTAAAAATAACAAGATGCTTAGATAATTTATCTGAAAATAAAAATATTGTTTATCCCCAAAATACGGATGAAATAAAAGAGGTTATAAATTACTGCAATGTAAATAAATGTAGTTTTTACCCAGTTTCATCAGGTAATAATTGGGGTTATGGAAGTAGTTTTCCTTCTGATGATGAAACTCAGATTGTAATGAACCTATCAAAAATGCCTGCTGTAATTAAATTTGATGAGGAAGAAGGTTTATTGACTTTTGGACCAGGTTTAACACAAGGGAAATTATATGATTTTTTAAAAGCTAACAATTTCAAGTTTATGGTTCCCGTAACAGGAGCAGGACCAGAAGGAAATATTATGGGTAATGCTTTAGAAAGAGGATTTGGAATAACACCAATTCATGATCATGTAGCATCAGTTCGCTGTTTGAAAGCAATTTTACCTAATGGTAGTACTTATGAATCTCCATTTGCTCAATTGGGTTTATCTCATCTAGATAAACATCACAAATGGGGTGTTGGAGCTAATTTTGATTTTATATTTTTTCAATCTAATTTTGGTGTGGTTTATGAAATGACTATAAAATTAGAGCGTACGCCTGATACTATTGTTATGTTTACATTATCGGTTTCTAATAAAGATATCGACGAATGCTTATTAAGGTTAAAGACCATAAAAGAAACGTATAAAGAATTTCTTTCTGGTATAAATCTTATGAATACGCGAAGAATGTTGGCTATGAAAAGCAATTACCTTGTAGAAGAACAAGGATATTGCTCAGAAGATAAAATTATAAAATTAAAGGAGAAACACCGTTTAGAAGATTGGACAGTAATGGGCGCTATTTATGGGCCTAAATCTATTAGATTTGCTGTTAAACAAGATATAAAAAAAGCATTAAAAGGTATTGGTTCAAAAAAGCGCTTTATATCCTCAAACAATATAATTGTAAACAAAAGTTGGTTAGGTAAATTGTTTATAGATTCTGAAGATTTGAAAAAAATAAATGAAGGTTTTTCTATTTTAAAAGGTAAACCGTCTAGGTATCCACTAAATTTAATTTATTCATTATCTGATATTGCTGATGAGCATAAAAATTATAATCCTTTAAAAGACAATATTGGTATTATATGGTTTGCTCCAGTAATACCTTTTAAAGTGGATATTTTAAATAAGTATATTACGGGTATTTATAAGATATTTAAAAGGTTTAATTTAGAACCTATGATAACTTTAACCATTCAAAATGAAAATATAATAGCATCGACAATACCTATATTGTTTGAAAAAACAGAAAAAAAAGATGTTGATAATGCCCATGATTTATACAAATGTTTGTTAGATTTTTCTTTAGAAATAGGAGCATACCCATATCGATTACCAACTATTTTTCAGAAAGAATACCTCAATAAATTGAACTGGGAAGATACTATTGCATTTAAAATAAAAAGTAAGTTAGACCCAAATAATATATTAGCTCCAAACCGCTACTCGAAATCGTAAAATGTAAAAAAAATATAGTATTCACAAGTTGGCAAGCCAGCTAATATTTCATCTAAAAAATGAAATAAGTATGATTAGTAATAAAAAAACCATTGATTTAAAAACAAATATAAAAATGAGGAAAACTTTAATGATATTACTTGTTTGTTTAATTACATCTTGTAATGGACAAGATTTTTCGTTAAAAGATTCGCTAATACAAGCAGTACCAATTAAAGGTGCTAAACATTTAATAATTGAATGTTATTGTGAGAATGAAGTTGTAATAGAAAAGACTAAAAATACAGATGTAACAATAGAAGTTTCTGGTATATTAAAAAGCGAAGGGTACCATGGTGAACAAAATAAACCAGATAATATTGAAGTAAAAACTTTATCATTTATACCAGAAAAAAATGGAGATACTTTAAAAATAATTAGCAGAGAATGGGTTTTTATGCATCATTCATATCTGATTGATAAATTAAAAATTACTGTTCCTGAATCTATGAGTTATAAAATTGAAAAGATAGCAGGTAATACACTTGAAGGAAGAAAAATAGAGTAACTACATAATTAGTTTTAAATCTTAATACAATATGTACATTTTATAATATTTTCAAACATCTGATAAACAACATTTTAATTTGTATTTTATGAAATTTTATTTCTCTTATCTTTTTTGAAAGCAATAGCGTAAAAGCTAGTTCGTTATAAATGTATACTAATAAAAAAACGACTAAAATGATTAAAATTAAGCTAGCTATCGCATCATTAACTATTGGGTTATTATTTTCATGTGAAGATAATGATGATACTTTATCTTCTGAAAATTATGAAAATTTAATAGTTGGAGAATGGAATTTTGTAGGCCAGTCAGTTGATGGTGAAAATGAAGTATATTCAGACCCTTGCCATCAAGAATTTGAAGTGTTGAGCTTTGGTGAAGATAAAAGCTATATGCAAACTGAATTTGAAGATTTAACAGGGGCTGGTTGTGAGCAAGTAGAGTCTACTACAGGTACTTGGGATATAGAAGAACAAACACTTGTTTTAAATGGGCAATCTGCTCAAATCATAAAATTAAATGAAGATACACTTATTATATCATATATAGATGATGAAACAACTGTTGTAGATAACCTAAAAAGAAAATAATAAAACTTTAAGTTAACAGATTAGTTAATCTATTTTAAAAAAGAAAGCATAAAAAAAAAAGAGGACTGAAAAGTCCTCTTTTTAATTTTATATACTTCATAAAGATTATTCTTCTTCAGTAGTTTCTAATACATCAGCAAGCTCTAATCCTTCATTAAATTCAGCTACTTGAGGTACAGAAGCTTTTACTGCATTAAATTTCTCTAATCGCTCTAATTCATCTTCTTCACCTGAAAAATAAGGAAAAACATCCATAATAGGAGATTCTGCTATAGCAGGAATTGTATATTCTCCCATAGTACCTTTCATAACACCAACAGTATTATCGTATGCTTCTTTAACATCGTTGGCTTGTATTAATAAATACATATTTGTTTTACGCTCTTTACCACTTTCTTCATCAAAAGCAATTAAAGAAACTCTAGATTTAAACCAACGGTCTGAATTTTCAAATGGGTGAATTTCTGCGTAGTTAGCTACTTTTATATTCGTTATTTTTATTTCATCACTATCACTTAAATAGGCGGACATTTCTTCCGTAATCCTACTTTCTGCTTCAGTGTATGAAATTGCATCTACCAAATATGGTTCAGTAGTTGCTTTTTGAATACCTGTAGTTTCATCTAACTTTCTATATTTTACCTTGCACTCATACCAAGTTGCACTCATAATAATTTGTTTTAGGGGTGCCAAATATAGTTTTTAATAAAGGGTTCATTTTACAAAAACAAGAATAGATATTCACAAATTCTATTTTATTAATGTAGTCCTTTTATTACGAGGTAGTTAGGTTCAAAATTAATAAAGTAATAAAAATTTAATTGAATATTATTTGTTGTTGTTTTTAACATCAGTGATTAAAGCTCTAATTGCATCAGGCATATTAGGGTCTGAAAAATAAGCTTCATGTTGTTTAAAAGTATCTTTAAATTGTACATGGTATTTTAAACCATCCCTAAAGTTTTCGTTTTTTGTAATTTGAGCATCTGATAAAAGATTAAAAATCTCTTTTTCTTTTTGTTCAGGTAAATCAACTTCTCCTTCATAGGTTTTTGTGATACCCGTAAAACCACCTGAAATAGTTACAACACATTTCATACACTTTCTTTTTGAGTGATACCAACCGAAGCAAAACTTTCTATAATTGCAATTAAAGAGCTATTAGGTACTTTTTCAGAGTCAATTAAGGTTTGTGTAGTCGTTAATATAACATCTAACATATCATCAAA
Organism: Cellulophaga sp. HaHaR_3_176; assembly: GCF_019021925.1. Taxonomy (NCBI): domain Bacteria; kingdom Pseudomonadati; phylum Bacteroidota; class Flavobacteriia; order Flavobacteriales; family Flavobacteriaceae; genus Cellulophaga; species Cellulophaga sp. HaHaR_3_176. The sequence continues at coordinate 1,459,017 of NZ_CP058990.1, read as the reverse complement.
ATTTGCTGTACGCCAAAGGAGCTTTAAAGTTTCAAACCATATAAGCGCACCAGCATCAATACCTATAGTTTGGCAGCATAAGTAAAATGCTTTATTAGGTATGCCTGAGTTAATATGTACTCCCTGGTTATCATCTAAACCAGCATAATAGTTTGTCATATGATCTGGTTGTGAGTCAAAATCATTAGCGGTACCAGGTGCTACCATAGATCTTAATGCTACACCAGGGAAACTTTCTGTAACAATTTGATCTCCAATTAACCAATCAGCTTCTTCTAAAGTCTGATTTAAGTACTTTTGTTTAATTATTGTTGCAAAAACATCTGAAAAATGTTCATTTAATGCACCTGATTGACCTTGGTATTCTAAATTGGCATAAAATTGAGTAATACCATGTGTAAGCTCATGAGCAACAACATCGATAGCACTGGCAAAATCTTTAAAATCAACGCCATCACCATCACCATAAGTCATCTCATCACCATCCCAATACGCATTATTATACTGCGTACCGTAATGCACATTAGAAATAATATCCATTCCTTCTCCGTTAATAGAATCTAGATTGAATGTGTTTTTAAAATAGTCTCGCACAAAGCCTGATGTTTCGAAAGCATTGTTTACAATATCATCAGTCGAATTTTCGTCACCTTCACTACGTGCTAACGTAACACGTTGTTGAAAACTACTTTCACTATCGTAAATTAGGCGATCCCCTTTTCCTGAAATAGAAGTTTGTTGTAATAAGCTATTTAATACAATATTTCTTTTTTCTAAAATTCTACGAGTATCATTTAAAGTTCTTTTACAATTGTTGTTACCACGTTTAGATAATGCTTCTAATATATGTTGCGGAACGATATGGCATTGGTGTTTAGTACACATGATTTCAGATTTTAAAGCTTATTATAAATATACGAAGTAATCTTACTGAATAGTTTACGCTATAGAATTTAACGTGAATTAAATTACGCTGTAGAAACTCATTGTATAATACTGTTTTTTATCTTCGTTGGTATGAATACGATTGATATTAGAACAGTTGATGTTGTACAATATATAAAACCACTTCGCGAAGGAGGTTCTTTACCTGCTATAGTAAAAGCAGATGATGGTTTTTTGTACGTATTAAAATTTAGAGGAGCAGGACAAGGTAAAAAAGCTTTGATAGCAGAATTAATAGGAGGGGAGCTTGCTCGTGCCATTGGATTAAAAGTTCCGGAATTGGTTTTTATGAATTTAGATGATTCGTTTAGTAAGACAGAACCTGATGAAGAAATTCAAGATTTATTAAAATTTAGTGTAGGTTTAAATTTAGGATTACACTTTTTATCAAGTGCAATAACATATGATCCATTAGCATCAGAAGTAGATACGCTAACTGCCTCAAAAATAGTGCTTTTAGATAGTGTTATTAGTAACATAGATAGAACAGCTAAAAACACTAATTTATTGAAGTGGAATAAAGAATTATGGGTTATTGATAATGGAGCTAGTTTTTATTTTCATCATAATTGGGCTATTTGGGAAAACCATCTAACACGAACGTTTCCGTTAATAAAAGACCATGTGCTTTTAAAACAAGCTACAGAATTACAAGAGGCTGCAAAAATTATTAAAGAGTCTTTATCAATTAAATTAATTACTGAGATAATTAATTTAATTCCTGAAGATTGGTTGTTGAGTGAATCAGATGATTTATTACCAGATGAAATGAGAGCGGCATATAACCGTTTTTTGATTGCTAAACTTTCAATGATAGATTCACTAGTAAAAGAAGCTGAAGATGCAAGATAGAGTCAAATTCGAGTATGCCATCATCAGGTTAGTTCCGAAAGTAGAACGTGAAGAGTTTTTTAATGTAGGTGTTATTGTTTTTTCAAGAACAAAGAAATATTTAGGTGTTAAATACTGTGTAGACGAAAATAAATTTAAATGCTTTACAGATGTTGTTTGTTTAAAAACAGTCAATGATTATTTAAAAGCCTGGACGCTTGTTTGTGAAGGCGCAGCAGAAGGTGGAGCAATTGGTAAATTGGATTTACCAGATAGGTTTAGATGGTTAACAGCATCACGGAGTACAATAATTCAAAGTTCAATAACACATTCTGGGTTATGCCATAACCCAGAAGAGGTTTTAGAAGAAATTTTTGAGAGTTATATACTTTAAAAATAAAATAGATAAGATTTTTAGTAATAAAAAGGAACCTCTAGTGGGTTCCTTTTTATTTATTAACAATTAGTAAGCGCTTACTAATTATTTTATATATTAGTAAGATATAATTAGTTAACTGTTTTTTGAAAGATAAAATAAGATTTAAGGGAATAGAAATGTTTAACTCTTTTGGAGTTTCTAATGTATCAATGAAGCAAATAGCTGATTCATTGAACATTAGTGCAGGTAATTTACAGTATCATTATAGGAACAAAGAAGCTCTTTTGACTATTATTTATGATACTATGATTTCGGAGACCTTGCATTATATTTTACCTAAAAGTACTAATATTACGTTATATCATTATCAAGAAATGATGTTGAGTTTTGATGCTTTACAATCCCGTTATTCTTTTTTCTTTAATGATCTTGTTCATATTATTAAAAAATACCCTGATGTTGGTAAACGGCAAGAAGCTATTAATTTAGTCCGTTTTAAAGATGCTCGAAAATTGGTAGATTATTATGTGCAAACAGATAGAATGGTGCCTGAAACTGGTTTAATAAATTACGATAAAATGGTACATGTTATTTGGATGTCTAGTACTTTTTGGCAATCACAACGGCAAGTTATTAAAACAAATGATTATCAAATAAATAAATGCTCAGTAATGGATATGTTGTGGAGTATTATTATGCCTTATTTAACTCGTAAAGGAATTGAAGAATACGAACAGATAAAAAACACCTAACCAAAATTTTAAACATTAAACATAGCAATACTAATGAGAAAAATTGACTTACTATTGAATGAATATGCAGAAAGCCATCAAACAAAGCTAAATATAGCAATACATTATGTTTGTGTGCCAGTAATATTTTTTAGCTTAATAGGTTTATTAGCTAGTATCCCTGTTCCGGAAGTTGTTTTAAAAAGTATTCCTGAAGTGTTAGTTCCATACACACATTTAGGAACTCTAGTAATTATTCTTGGTTTGTTTTATTACTTCCGCTTATCTAAGCCATTATTTTTTGGAATGATTATATTTTCAGTAACTGTTCTTCTTGTGATACAATTAATCAGTCTAAGCATTTCTATACCACTTTGGTCTATTATGTTGGGAATTTTTGTTGTTGCATGGATAGGGCAATTTATAGGGCACAATCATGAAGGAAAAAAACCATCATTTTTAAAAGATTTACAATTTTTAATGATTGGTCCGGCTTGGACTATGAGTCATTTTTTTGAAGCCTTTGACCTTAAGTTTTAATTATTTAGCAGAATATAAAATTAAGCCTACGCCAAGCATTATACCTAGTAAAGGAATTATTTTTTTACGTTTATTTTTTTCTTTAAAAAGAATGCCGCCAAGTACAACCGCTATTAATATTTGGCTTCTCTTAATAGCTGATAACAACATGATTAGAGCATCTTCGTCTTGTAATGCTTTAAAGTAAAAATAATCTGCTGTTTGCAATAGAATTCCAACAGCAGGTATAGACCAACGCCATATAAAAGCTTTTCTTTTTTCTTCTTTTGGAAAAAATGTTATAGATAAAATAACGAGTAAAATAAGAATGGTATACCAACAGAACCAAAATTGTAAAGTCTGTGGGTTTAGTTTTAAACCTTGTATTAAAAACTTATCATACAAACCACTAGAAGCTCCTAAAAAAGTAGCGCCTATAATAGCAAAAATCCATTTATTATTTTTAAAATTAATACCTTCTCTTTTTCCTATTTTAGAATATAAAAGCACAGAAAATATAATTAGAAAAAAACCAATCCATTGCCAACCAGTAGGTTGTTCATTATAAAGCACAATTGCGCCTATAAATGTAAAAAAGGGTCCAGCAGATCGTATAGGTGTAACAATTGTAATTGGTAAGTGTTTTAATGCTTGGTATGCTAAAATCCAAGAACTTGCCATTATCATAGATTTTATAAAAATAAAGCCATGAGTTTTCCAGGGTATCTCAGTAATGTAAAATCCTAATTTAATAGTCTGTTCTGGATAAAAAATAGAACCAATATAAAAAGGTAACAACAGTAAAAAACCAGCAACAATAGTCCCTAAAAGCACGGGGAATACTTCATTATCTTTTACTGCATGTTTTTTGCATAAATTATGTAATCCTAAAAAAAGTGCGGCCAAAAGCCCTAAATACATCCACATGGGCGCGAAGATACTTTTTTACATACTTAAGGCAATTCTGTTTTGATATAATTTAATCAAACATTGAGGATTATATTACGGTAACAGACTTAATAGCGTATCAGCTAAAAAATAAAGTATTTCGTTTAACTTAAATTATTTTAATTTCGGTCATTGCGGTAGGTAATTTAATTACTAAAAAAGAGGAACTATGGAGATTACGAAAATTATAAACCCTGCAACAGGTAAAAAAATAGCAGAATACGACCGTATTTCTGTTAATGAAGTAAAAAATAAAATAAAAACCTCTCACCAAGTTTTTAATACTTGGAAGAATACATCATTTGATGAGCGTGCTAAATTAATGTACAAACTAGCAGATGTATTAGAGGAAAATAAAGAAGAATATGCACAATTAGCAACCAGAGAAATGGGTAAGGTCATTGGCCAGTCTCGAAAAGAGATTGAAAAATGTGCTTCAATATGTCGTTATTATGCTGATAATACTAAAGATTTATTAGCGAACCAAACTGTAAAAACTGAGGCAGAAAAAAGCTATGTAACATTTCAACCTATTGGTGTAATATTAGCAGTTATGCCATGGAACTTTCCATTTTATCAAGTAATACGTTTTGCTGTGCCAGCATTAATGGCCGGTAATATAGGCGTTTTAAAACATGCCTCAAACGTACAAGGTTGTGCGTTTGCAATAGAAGATGCATTTAAAAAAGCAGGTTTTCCTGATGGAACCTTTTTTAACTTAAATATCAGCTCTAAGCACGTAAAAGATATTATAGAAGACAAACATATAGTTGCAGTTACTTTAACGGGTAGTGACCCTGCTGGTCGTTCCGTAGCCTCAATTGCAGGTCAAAATTTAAAGAAAACGGTAATGGAACTCGGTGGTAGTGATGCATATTTGATTTTAGATGATGCTGATATGGAAAAGGCTACTGATTTAGCAACTTTCGGTCGTTTACAAAATAACGGTCAAACATGTATTGCCGCAAAAAGATTTGTGGTTTTAGATGCTGTTTATGATGAGTTTTTAAAGCTATTTACAAAAAAAATGAAAGAAGCTAAAATGGGATTACCTACAGATGATGATACCTATTATGGTCCAATGTCTAGAAAAGATCTTAGAGATGAATTGCATGAACAAGTAAAGAAAACAATATCTCAAGGCGGACGATTAGTTTTAGGAGGTGAAATTCCAGATAGAGAAGGAGCATTTTATCCAGCAACAATTTTAGCCGATTTAAAACCAGGTATGGAAGGTTTTGATAATGAATTATTTGGTCCTGTAGCATCTGTAATAAGAGCCAAGGACGATCAAGAAGCTATTGAGTTAGCAAACAACTCACAATTTGGATTAGGATCTGGAGTTATAACTGAAAATAAAGAAAGAGGAGAAAAAATTGCATTGCAATTAGAAGCGGGTAGTAGTTATGTAAATAAGCTTGTAGCGTCTGATCCTCGATTACCTTTCGGAGGAGTAAAAAATAGTGGATATGGTAGGGAGCTTTCTGGTTATGGTATTAGAGAGTTTGTAAACACAAAAACTATTTGGATTGATTAATTGAATACACAGTATAAAAAAAAACCGACCTTGAAGGGTCGGTTTTTATATATATGATTATGTTGGTCTATTATAAATATGCTTTTAAAACTTCGTTTTGCGATTTTTTACGTAAAATTCTAATCGCTTTTTCTCTAATTTGTCTAACTCGCTCTCTGCTAATTTCAAAAATCTCACCAATTTCAGTTAAACTCATTGGCGCTTTTTCTCCAATGCCGTAATATAAACGTATAATATCACTCTCTCTACTAGGTAATGTTTTTAGTAGTTGCCCTATATCAGAACTAAGTGATTCTTCCATCATTTTAGAATCGGGGCTCATCGCTTCTTTTGATTGAACAACATTGTATAAATTTGAAGATTCTCCTTCAGCAAATGGGGCATCCATTGATAAATGCTTACTTGTGTTTTTCATAGCAGTCTTAACTTGCGACGTGCTCATGTCTAACTCTCTAGCTATTTCAATAGCACTAGGTGGGCGCTGAAGACTTTGTTCTAAGTAAGAAAAAACTTTATTTATTTTACTAATCTCACCAATTTTATTTAAAGGCAAACGAACCATACGTGATTGTTCTGATATTGCTTGTAAAATTGCTTGTCTTATCCACCAAACAGCATACGATATAAATTTAAAACCTCTTGTTTCATCAAAACGTTTTGCGGCTTTAACCAAGCCAACATTACCTTCATTAATTAAGTCAGAAAGCCTTAAACCACTTCCTTGGTATTGTTTTGCTACAGAAACTACAAAACGTAGATTAGCGTTTACTAATGTATTAAGTGCAACTTGATCTCCTTCGCGAATTTTTCTTGCCATTTCAACTTCCTCATCAATGGTAATCATATCTATTTTTGATATTTCTTGAAAATACTTTTCTAATGATTTAGTATCTCTGTTTGTAATTTGCTTCGTGATCTTTAGTTGCCTCATGTATATGTTTTAGTTAATATTTCTCTTCCTTATTATACATTTTTTTATCCATAATTCCTAATTATATTGAATTTTTTATTCATTTTGGACTAAAAATGATGATATTTAGGTTAAAAACATACTTTTTTGATGATTTTAGGGGTTAATAGAATTAAAAGTGGATAGCTTTGGAAATAGGTTCTGTTGTAAGTTATATTTTTTACTTTAGCGTTAAAAATACGCATAGTATGCAACAAGCAATTAAACTTTCAGTAGATGCTGTCGTTTTCGGATATGAAGAAGGTACTATTTCGGTTGTACTTATAAAAAGAAAATACGAGCCATTTAAAGGGCAATGGGCAATTCCTGGTGGATTTGTTTTAGATAATGAATCACTAGAACAAGCTGTAGCAAGAGAACTTAGTGAAGAAACAGGAATTAAAATTAATTATTTAGAACAACTTTACACTTTTGGTGAACCCAAAAGAGACCCTAGGAGTAGGGTAGTGTCAGTTGCCTATTTTGGATTAATAAAACCAAGCGCTTTTAAAATTTTTGCATCTACTGATGCTGAAGAAGTACAATGGTTTAATATAGAAACATTACCAGAACTTTCTTTTGATCACGCTGAAATTTTAAAAATGGCTATCGCTCGTTTACAAGCAAAAATCACATATGAACCTATAGGTTTTGAACTTTTAGATGTTAAGTTTCCTTTTTCAGATTTAGAAAAACTATATACTACTTTATTAGGAAGGCCTATTGATAGGCGTAATTTTAGAAAAAAAATATTAAATCTTAATGTTTTAGATGAGTTAGATGAAAAATACTCCAAAGGGTCAGGACGACCAGCTAACCTTTTTAAATTCAATAATAAACGTTATTTTATATTAAAAAAAGAAGGTATAATATTCGATATTTAATTATTTGAAATTCTAATTTGTGTAAAATAAACACAAATTATTCTTGGTGATTTAAAATGTTGTTTTATATTTGCGTAGTAATTACGCAAATAATAGCGTTTTTACTTAGATAAATTATTTACCAATAAAAAAAAGTAATGAACGTTATAATTTTCTAATATAAAATAGAGGTAATTATAAATCAGACCTGAATAAGGTTTTAAAATTTAAACATCAAATAATATAATTATGAATGGATTATTATTAACTGACGGTTACAAAACTGGACATCACCAACAATACCCTAAAGGGACAGAAGAAGTTTATTCTAATTGGACACCAAGAAGTAATAAGTATGCACCTAAAGGCTGTGATAAGGTTGTTTCATTTGGTCAACAATATGTATTTGAATGGTTGCATGATTTTTTTAATGATAATTTTTTCTCAAAGCCAAAAGCAGAAGTTTGTAATGAGGTAAAAGAAGAGTTATCTATGTATTTAGGTACCGACTATGATGTAACACATTATGAAGATTTACATGATTTACAATATTTACCAATTAAAGTAAAGTCATTACCTGAAGGGGTAGAGGTACCAATTAGAATACCTATGGTAACTGTAGTGAATACTGATAAAAAATTCTATTGGATTACTAACTTTTTAGAAACTATTTTATCTACTATGTTATGGCAACCAATGACTTCGGCTTCAATTGCTTTAAGATATAAGAGAATTTTTAAAAATTGGACCTTACTAACAGATAAAGACAATCTAGCTTTTATTGATTTTCAAGGTCACGATTTTTCGATGCGAGGAATGGGTGGTTTGCAGAGTGCAATATCATCAGGTATGGGCCATGCTTCAGTTTTTTTAGGATCAGATACATTACCTGTAATTAGCAGTTTACGTAAATATTATAAAGCTAAGGGTTTTGTTGTTGGATCTGTAAATGCTACAGAACACTCTGTAATGTGTGCAGGTACAAAAGACGATGAAATAGGTACATTTAGATCTTTAATTAACACCTATCCTAGTGGTATATTATCTGTAGTAAGTGATACTTGGGATTTATGGAAAGTACTAACAGAGTATTTACCACAGCTAAAAGATGAAGTATTAGCAAGAGATGGAAAATTGGTTATTAGACCCGATAGTGGAGATCCTGTTGATATTATTTGTGGAGAAGCAAGAGACTTAGGTGCAAAAACAGCACAAGATAAAGGTGTAGTCGAGTTACTTTGGGATATTTTTGGAGGTTCTATAAATGCACAAGGGTTCAAAGTTTTAGATGGTCATATTGGTGCAATTTATGGTGATAGTATTACAACAGAAAGAGCAGAAAGTATATGTCAACGTTTGAGTGATAAAGGTTTTGCTACTACTAATGTTGTCTTAGGAATTGGTTCTTTTACCTATCAATTTAATACTAGAGATACTTTTGGATTTGCTATGAAAGCTACTTCTGTAGTGGTAAATGGTGAACGAAGAGAAATTTTTAAAGATCCTATTACTGATGATGGCATTAAAAAATCTGCTAAAGGATTGATAAAAGTAGATACTGTTGATGGTGAGTATGTTTTGGTTGACCAAGTGACTCCTGAACAAGAAAATGAAGGTGCTTTACAAGTGATTTATGAAAATGGAGAATTTGTAAATCAAGTGAATTTACAAGAGATAAGAGACCGTATTAATAAAAATCTTTAAAAAATAGCTATGTGGTTCGAAGAATTGACTGGGTTTAAAGAAATATCATCTAAAAATGTACATGATAATATTAAAATTGATGGACAGAAAATGATTTCTAAAGTCAATAATAAATCCTATCAATTCGGAACATTAGAGGTTGTTTCCTTAGAACATTTAAGAAAACAGCAGTTAAAGAATAACAATTCTGGTAACATAAAGGTATCAGAGGTTATAGCTAATATTCAAGATTTACATTGTGACCCAAAAAACGAAAATGCACTATTTCAAGCAGCATCTCAGTTTAATTTATTGGAAATGGTTAGTCCAAAAATTTCTCCAAAAGAGGGAATTGATATTTACGAAAACGACTTTACACAAGGTCCGGCGTGTGCAATAGCCTGTGGTGCTGGTACCATTTACAGAAATTATTTTGCTCTAGTTAATAATCAAATCGGACAAACAGATACACATCAAATTGATTGTTTAAATAGTATTGGAGAGGAATTGAATAACCAAGAGCTTCAATTATGGAAGATGGTTAACGGTTATGCATTAGTGAATCAAGAAGGTATTCTTGCTATTAATAAACAAATTGGAGGTTATACAAATTACCAAAGGGAGTTTTTAAAAGATAAATTAAAAGTAGGAATACAATGGAATACAGAAGTAACACTTAACGATAAAAAACAAATTGTATCACAAATATATTGTTCGGCATTACCAGTTGCATATTCTAATATTGAATCATTTTATTGGGAGAATTTTGCGAGAATAATTTTAGAAGCTACTTATGAGGCTACTTTGTACTCCGCAATGATTAACTTAAAAAAAAATAAATCAAATAGTGTTTTTTTGACCTTAGTAGGTGGTGGGGCATTTGGTAATGATTTAGATTGGATACTAGATTCTCTGTTTAAAGCATTAGATAAATTTAAGGATATACTTTTGGATGTTAAAATTGTAAGTTACGGTCGCTCAAACGATTTACTAAAACAAGAAATAGAGAAGTTTAATAGAAAACAACCTCAAGAGAAGTTCTAGAGGCATTATTAAAAAAAAAGATTTAAATTTCGAGGTAAGCTTTATAATTATTAATATCGATTATCGAGTAAAAATTAGCATATGAAATACAACATAAAAAAATTTAAAGATGGCCAAGTAGCTGCTCAAATTATAGAAAGTGGCGATATAGATATTTCAATTAGAGGGAACAGTTATGAGGATTTATTTAGAGCTGCGGCTATAAAAGAAGCCTGGGATGCTAAAAATATTTTAAACAAAACGGCTATCGCAAAACTCACTATTTTTTGCTTAATTGGGCAACGCTCAGATAGGCGTTTTAATGAAGGTGAGTCTTTTGATTTAAAAGTTATTGCAAATTTTATAAATGCGATGAATTTTGATAAAATAACGATACTGCACCCTCATAGTCCAATTTCATTAGCTTTAATTAATAACGCCGAAAAATTATCACATTTTAAATTTGTTGAAAAAACCTTCAAATCATTAGGTAGCCCTGTTTTGGTTAGTCCTGATGCCGGAGCATATAAAACAACACATGAAATTGCTGAAAAGCTTAATGCAGATTTAGTGCCGTCAAATAAAGTAAGAGTAGATGGTGCACCTGAAATAAGCATTCAAGGTGATGTTAAGGGTAAAGAGTGCTTGATTGTAGATGATTTAGCAGATGGTGGTAGAACATTTAAGTTTTTAGCTGAGGCATTAAAACAACAAGGAGCATCAAAAGTTTTTTTATATGTAACACATGCACAATTTAATTACGGTTTTGATGAATTAAAAGAAACTATAGATCATGTGTATTGCACTAACAGCTATAAAAATATTGAGGATAATTTTGTTACTCAGTACCGATTAGATGGTATTGAATAATCTTTCAACATAAAATCACTACATACATACAATGTAACAAAAAAGGCTTCTAAATAATTAGAAGCCTTTTTTGTTTTTATACCACTAAGTTATAACCTTGAATAACTATTTATCTTGAATTGTAATAGGCTTTAAATGAATAATACCAAAAGCATTTAGTATTTTAATAATTACATAAGTTACATCAACTTCATACCACTTTACACCAAAATTAGCTCTGCTAGCATGTTTGTGGTGGTTGTTATGGTATCCTTCGCCCATCATTAAAAAATCAAAACGGAATAGATTTTTACTAGTATTTTTCATCTGAAAATTTACATAACCGTAAATATGACCAAACCAGTTGATAATAACACCATGTATAGGTGCCATTAAAAAAGTAATAGGTAATAATAACCATTGCCAAGCAGCAGTCACAAAAAATGCAAAAAATAGAATATAAAGCGTAATCCACAATAATCTAGAAAAACGAGAACTAGCAAAAGTATCAAACGATTTCCATTGTGGTACATTTTTGGTAAAACGTTGATCTATAGCAATACGTTCTTTATTGATATCTTGATAGATGTTTTTTGTTCTCCACATCATTGCAAATAAATTAGGATCGTGTGATGGAGAGTGTGGGTCGTTTTCTGTATCTGTATATGCATGATGCATGCGGTGCATAACACCATATCCATAAGCACTTAAATAGCTAGAACCTTGAAAAATCCAAGTTAAAACAAATGTAATACGCTCCATAGTTTTAGACATGGTAAACACTTGGTGTGCTGCGTAACGGTGTAAAAAGAAAGATTGAAAAAATAACCCTCCATACCAAAGCACTAAAACAAAAATGACTATAGCCATAACTTTTTTTAGCAAAGGTAATTTGACTTTGAACGCTAAACAATGAACCTAAATCAATAAAAACCTACTTACAAACGCTTTCTAATTCGACTTAAAGCTTGAGCTGTTACCCCAATATAAGAACTGATGTACTTTAATGGAACCTCTTTTAAAAGCTCTGGCCGCTCTTTAAAAAGCTTCATATAACGATCTTCTGCGGTAAGGTTTAATAAATCTTGCTCTCGTCTCGACTTTATTAAAAACAAGCGCTCAGCAGTTAACCGACCAATTAAATTACCTATTTGTGTATTTTCATAAACATCTTGTAAGTCGCTATAAGTTATGCTTAGCAAACAAGTGTCAGTAAGTGCTTGTACTTGATATGCTGATGGCTTTTGTGTTAGAAAAGAATCATACGCACTTATAAACTGATTTTTAAAACTGAAACCAAAAGTAATTTCTTTTTCAGGATTTTCTTTAGGAATAAATAAACGTACTACACCAGATTCTATAAAAGAAATATGATTTTCAATTTCGTTAATTTTTAAAAATATGCTTTTTTTAGAGATAACACGACGCTGTAATTTTGATGTGAAAAATTCCCAATCTAAATTAGATATGGTCGCTATTTGATCTAAGTATGTTTTTATTTGTTTCAAATTTTTTAATCCTATGTATTTCAATTTGTAAAGATAAGGATTCTTGAAGGCAAACCCATTTAGCCTTAAATTTGTAAATCGACTTAATACATAAAAATATAATTTTAAATATGAGTGAGTTGTTCTTAAAACCCATATAAAGTAAAAATTTGCTATATACAATAGCTTCTATAAATTCAAATACATAAAATATTCTTTAAGGTTAACAATTTTCTGCTAAATTGCTATTATGAAAAAAATACTAGTTTTATTTTCACATCCTAAATTTGAAAAATCTAGAGTAAATGCTGCCCTAGTAAATCAGATTAAAAATATAGAAGGGGTCACATTTTGTGATTTGTACGAGATTTATCCTGATTTTCATATTGATGTAGATGCCGAAAAAAAACTTTTAGAGGAGCATGACATTATCATTTGGCATCATCCATTTTACTGGTATAGCTGTCCGCCACTTATGAAACAATGGTTAGATCTGGTTTTAGAATTTGGGTGGGCATATGGCCCTAATGGTGATGCATTACATAATAAAACATGTTTAAATGTAATTACAACTGGCGGTTCTAGAGATTTATATTGTTCATCTGGCACCAATAGTTTTACGGTTAGTCAATTTTTACGTCCTTTTGAACAGACCGCAAATTTATGTGGTATGCAGTATTTACCACCATTTGCTGTTATGGGAACACATCAACTACCAGATAATCAATTAGAGACTTACGTTAATCAATATGGTGAACTTATAAAATTACTTCAGCAAAATTTGGCAATTGACGATTTTAGTGGTTGCTTTTTTTTAAATGATATCCCTCAATTACAAACACCATAAATTATGACAGGTAGTATACTTTTTCAAGCAATTGTTTTTTTGTTAGGAGCCATTATTTGTGTATCGCTAGCAAAGCGTTTAGGATTAAGCTCGGTAATTGGTTATTTGTTCGCTGGTGTTTTAATAGGGCCTTATGTTTTAGGATTTATAGGGTCTGAAGGTGATGATATTCTTCATTTTGCAGAGTTTGGTGTTGTAGTGATGCTATTTTTAATAGGACTAGAAATTGAGCCCAAGAATTTTTGGAATATGCGAAAAACCATAGTTGGTATGGGGGGTTTACAAGTAGCAGGTACAATGTTATTATCGTATTTGCTTTTTACCGTATTGGGTTTTGACTGGAAAGTTTCATTAGTTATTTCAATGGCAGTAGCTTTATCATCTACAGCAATTGCACTACAAACTATAAAAGAAAAAGGCTTGATGGATACAACTTTTGGTACATCATCATTTTCAATTTTATTATTTCAAGATATCATTGTTATATTTATGTTAGGTGCATTACCACTACTATCTAATTCTAATGAAACATCTGATAGTGCAGATAGTGGTAATTTATTAGATGGGTTGCCAATAGGTTTACAAACTTTAGCTATTATTTTATCTGTTGTGTTTATAATTGTAGCGGGTAAATATTTAATTGTACCCATGCTACGTAAGGTGGCTAAAACAGGAGTTAGAGAGTTATTAATAGCATCTGCTTTTTTAATTGTTTTTGCCATTTCATTTTTAATGGAATATGTAGGTTTAAGTCCTGCTTTAGGGGCATTTTTAGGTGGCGTAGTATTATCAAATAGTGAATATAAACATGAATTAGAAAGCACTCTAGAACCTTTTAAAAATCTACTTTTAGGCTTGTTTTTCATGGCTGTTGGAGCTTCTATTAATTTTATAGTAATTGCAGAAAACCCATTAACTATTGGCGGAATTCTATTTGCTGTAATAGCTTTAAAAGCTGTTGTTTTATTTATAACGGCACAGGTGTTTAGTTTAAAATTAGATCAAAAATTATTGCTTACATTTAGTTTAGCACAAATTGGTGAATTTGCTTTTGTACTACTCTCATTTGCTTTTGATTTAAACCTTTTAGAGCAAAAGGAAATGGATATGTTATTGGTAGTAACAGCGCTTTCAATGTCACTTACTCCAATTATAAGTATGGTAAATGAGCGATTGATACTTCCTAGAATAGGTACAAAAGAATATGTAAAACGACCTACGGATCATATAGCAAAATCTCAAAAAATTATTTTAGTAGGGTTTGGTCATTTTGGTAGTACTATAGGGCGTTTTTTAAGATCACATGGTGTAGAAGCAACTATTTTAGATCAAGATTCTAACCGTGTCGATTTTCTTCGTAAAATGGGCTTCGAGGTATATTATGGCGATGCTACACGTATAGATTTATTAGAATCTGCTGGTATCGCTCAAGCTAAAATAATTATTTGTGCAACCAATAAGCTGTCAGTCTCAAAGGCTATCAGTAAGATAGTTAAAGAAAAATATCCTCATGTAGAAATGATGATTCGTACTAAAAATAGATATGATGCCTATGATTTACTTAACCTAGGCCATGAAAATATATATCGCGAATCATTAGAAACTTCATTAACTCTAGCTAAAGATGTATTAAGTAAAATGGGCTTCAGAAAATATACATTGAATAGGCAGGTGCAGAATTTTATTAAGTATGATGAAAATAGTTTAAGGCGTTTGGCTTCAGAACCAAAGAGAGAAGATGATTATATTTTTAAAGCAAGAAAAGAGTTAGAGCAACAGGAGAAGTTTTTAAATGATGATTTTAAAAGAGGTATTGTTGATTTTGATACGCATTGGGATAGTGAGTTAATAAAAAAAGCATTAGAAAATAAAGTTTAGATCCTTAAAATTTAATTTTATGAATTTGTTAAGTGTTAATTATAAATCCTTTAACTATCGCTGTTTTATTATAGGCTAGTTTTACTTTCTCCAAGTAGAAGTTTATTACCTGAAAGTAAAACAACCATCATGTTTAAATATATTTATTCAACATTTATTTTTTTTATGTTGCTATGCATTAGTTGTACTAGTGAAGACGAAACAAAAATAACTACAGATGAATTTTCTAATCAAATAGGCAATTCAGAAATTGCTGCTATTATAAAAGAAAACATTTCAAATTTCCCTGACAATACTCAAGTATCAATTGCACTTATTGATAATGCCGAAACTGAATACATCGGAGTTGTTAGGAATGGTGATACATTTGAAATTATAGAAAATGAAAATAGCATTTTCGAAATTGGTTCTATAACTAAAGTATTTACTAGTATATTATTATCAGATTTGATAGAGAAAAATGAAGCAACTTTAAATGAAACGCTTCAAAGTCAGTTTGATTTTACGATAAAAGAAGGCGGAAATATTAAATTAGAACAACTAGCAAATCATACGTCTGGTTTACCAAGGCTACCTACAAATTACGAAAGTGTAGATTATGATGAGCAAGATCCTTTTGCTAATTATACTTCTGATTTACTAAACAGTTATTTAGAAAATTATGCGGTTTTAAATAATGTTACAGGTTCTGAGTTTGAATATTCTAATTTAGGAATTGGTTTATTAGGTCATATTTTATCTAAAAAAACAGGAAAAACTTATGAAGACTTTATACAAGAAACCATTTTCAAACCTTTAAATATGAATGCAAGTACCACTTTATTATCTAATGTAAATACAACATCGCTAGTAAAGGGTCTAAATGCTAATGGTGCCGAAATTCCCAACTGGAACTTTACAAATGCAACAGTAGGAGCAGGAGGTATAAAATCATCTGTAGTAGACTTAGAGAAATTTGTGCGTAAAAATTTTGAAGACACAACTGTTTATAATTTACCACAACAGCCCACTTATGAAGTTACAAATGATTACGGAATAGGTTTAGGTTGGCAAATTATAAAAGATGATACATTTACGATATTGTTACACGATGGTAGTACAGGTGGTTACACATCTATGTTATCATTAGATAAAAACAATAAAAGAGCTGTAATTGTACTCTCTAATGTTTCTGGAGTTAGTACTCAAGCAGAAAATATAAGCACGTTAAATCTTGCCTTATTAGCTAACTTATCAGGTGTCTAAACGTCTACTTTTCCCATCAATTATATATAAATAGTATACTTTTTTTTACATAAATAGATAAAAGAAATATCGGTTAGGCAGAGAAATTCTCATCGATAAAATATAGGTTTCTGTATACTCAATACTCTCAAACGTCTATTACTTTTTATTAAGATAGTATATAATTTCACCTTTGAAGTGTTAATTTAAAACATTCAAAAATGAAATTATTCTTAATTATAACAAGTATATTCTTTTTGCAATTTTCATTTGCACAAGATGCTGCAATTAATACGACCCCAAAAATATGGTCTTTAAAAGATTGTATAAACTACGCTTTAGAAAATAATATTACGGTAAAAGATGCTGCTCTTAATAAAAGCATTGCTGAAGTAGATTATAGTAAAGCAAAATCTTCTCGATTACCTAATTTATTTGGTAGTGCTTCACAAAATTTTTCTAGCGGAAATACAATTGACCCTATTACTAGTGATTATGTTACTGACCAAGTGAGTAGTACTAATGTTGGACTTAATAGTTCATTAACGCTATTTCAAGGTAACCAGCTTAACAATCAGGTTAAGCAAAATAAATTATTGTTAGAACAAAGCATTTTTCAAGAAGAAATAGAAAAAAACAATATTGCTTTAAATATTTTAGAAACCTACTTACAGACACTTTACAGTAAAGAAAACATTTCTATAGCAGAAAATAATTTAGAAGCTTCAGAAAAAGAAGTTTTAAGATCTAAAGCACGTTTAGATGCTGGTACTATTGCTTTGAGTGATTATACAGATGCACAAAGTCAAGCCGCAACAAATAAATACAATACAATTGCCGCTAAAAATGAGTATCAACAATATATAATAGCGCTTAAACAATTATTGGAATTAACACCAATGGATGATTTAGAAATAGAAACCATTGATGAAAATATGGATTTGATAAACTTAGAGCTCAATAAAATTGAAGTGTATACGAATGCTTTAGGTTTTTTACCAGAAATACAAGCCAATAAATTAAATATAGCAGCAAACGAAAAGGAGTTAGATATTGCTAAAGGAGGGTATTTACCAACTTTATCATTAATAGGTAGCTTAGGTACAGGGTATACCAGTATTAATGATAATACCTTTTCTGATCAATTTGATGTCAATTTCAATCAAAAAATAGGGGTGTCTTTAAATATCCCAATTTTTAATAGAAATCAAACAAAAGCAGCTGTAAAAACAGCTACGATAAATATTGAAAAAGCAGAGATACAAAAACAAAATACAGAAAAAGATATCTATAAAAAAGTAGAAACTGCATATCAAAATGCGGTATCTGCTCAAGAGCAAGTTATAGCATCAGAAGCATCAAAAGTTGCTGCAGAACAATCATACAAATTAGCACAAAAAAAGTATGAGTTAGGTGGTTTAAGTACAACTGATTTAGTGATTAGTCAAAACATTTATACTAATGCTCAACAGAATTATTTACAATCTAAATACTTAAATATTTTATACCATCAATTACTACAATTTTATCAAGGAAACGATATCAAACTTTAATTAATATAATCATGAAAAAAAATAGAAAAAATATCATTCTAAGCATTGTTATTGTAATAATACTTACGGTTGCAGCTTACTTTTTTTTAGATAACGATGATGCGATTGTTATTGAAGCAAAAACAATAGTTGCAAAAAAAACAGACGTAACTACAATGGTTACAGCAACAGGTACTATGGAGCCAATTACACAGGTTGAAGTTGGTACCCAAGTATCTGGAGTAGTAGAAAAAATATATGTAGATTATAATAGTGTGGTTAAAGAAGGTCAATTAATTGCAGAATTAGATAAAACTAATTTGAATGCTGCAAAAACACAAGCACAGGCTGCTTATGATAATGCGCTTAGTCAAAAAAACTATACACAAACAATTTATGATAGACAAAAAACATTATTTGATAATCAAGTGATTAGTAAATCTGATTTTGATGATGCTGCATTTAACTACCAAACAGCAAAAGGTACAGTAACACAGCGTTATTCAGACTTACAACAAGCCATAACTAATTTAGGGTATGCCAATATCTATTCGCCTATAGATGGTGTTATTTTATCAAGAGCAATTGATGAAGGACAAACAGTAGCAGCAAGTTTAAGTACACCAACATTATTTACGATTGCACAAGATTTAAAAGAAATGCAAGTTGAAGCAGATGTGGATGAAGCTGATATAGGACAGGTAAAAGAAGGACAACGAGTAGAGTTTACTGTTGATGCTTATATAGGTGAAACTTTTAACGGTGTTATTACACAAGTGCGTTTAGATCCTACAATAACATCTAATGTGGTAACATATATAGTTGTTGTTAAAGCAGAAAATGAAGATTTAAAATTGAAACCAGGCTTAACAGCTACCATTTCAATTTATACTTTAGAGTTAGACAATGTGTTAACTGCAGAAGCTAAAGCAATAAATTTTAAACCAAACGCTGAAATTTTGGCAACATACAATGCACATCATAATTTAATAACTAATACAAGTTCACCATCAGATAAAGAAACCACACTTTGGGTATTGGGTAAAGATAGAAGTATTACACCTAAAACAGTAACATTAGGAGCAAGCGATGGTGTAAATGTTCAAATTTTAAGCGGTATTAGTCAGGGTGATAAACTGGTATATAGTTTAAAAGGTATTTCTAAGGCAGAAGCAGGAGGTCCACCATCAGGAGTAGGGTCTAACGAAAGTCCATTTATGCCACAACGTCCAGGAGGTAAAAAAAAATAAAAAGCCATGAGTAAAGAAATCATTAAAATAGAAGATTTAAAACGTGAGTTTACCATGGGAACCGAAACGGTTCATGCATTAAGAGGTATTTCATTCACCATAAAAGAAGGCGAGTTTGTTACCATTATGGGATCTAGTGGATCTGGTAAAAGTACCATGCTTAATATCTTAGGCTGTTTAGATCAACCTACATCTGGAGTGTATGCAATTGATGGTGTTAGTGTAAAAGATTTAAGTAGAAACGAATTAGCCACAATTAGAAACGAAAAAATAGGATTCATTTTTCAATCTTATAATTTATTGGCAAGAACATCGGCTATTGAAAACGTAGAGTTGCCCTTATTATATAACAGCAAAGTATCTACAGAAGAGCGCAGAAAACGTGCTATTGAAGCTCTAGAAAAAGTAGGGTTAGGAGACCGTTTACATCATACACCATCGCAACTTTCGGGAGGGCAACAACAACGTGTAGCTATTGCCAGGTCGTTGGTTAATAATCCTGTAATGATATTGGCTGATGAAGCCACAGGAAACCTAGATACAAGAACGTCGTATGAGATTATGGCGTTATTTCAAGAGTTAAACAAACAAGGGATTACCATCACATTTGTAACACATGAACCAGATATAGCAACGTTTAGCAATAGAACCGTTGTCTTAAAAGATGGAGAAATTATGCAAGATTATCAAAATCATAATATACAGTCTGCTGCAAACGAATTAGCCAATTTACCTAAACAAGACGATTAATTATGAGACTATTAAATTTATTTAAAATCGCAACAAAAGCCATTATTCTTAATAAAACAAGAACATTGCTTACCATGTTAGGCATTATCATTGGTGTAGCTTCAGTAATTGCTATGTTAGCCATTGGTGAAGGCTCTAAAGAAAGTATTCGTACTACTATTTCTGCAATGGGTTCTAATATGATAACTATAAGACCAGGAGCCGATGATAGAGGTCCAGCAAGAGGTAGTGGAGGAGATGTACAAACTTTAACGCTAAAAAACTATGAAACCATTAAAGAGGAAGCAAATTTACTAAGCTATATCACACCAGTCGTAAATGGAGGTGGACAAGTTATTAATGGTTCTAATAACTGGCCAAGCACCATTTATGGTGTTAATCCAGAGTATTTAAGTATTAAAGTCGTTGATTTACAGAACGGTAGTATGTTTACAGATTTAGAAGTAAAATCAGCTTCTAAAGTTGCAGTTATTGGACAGACAGTTGTCGATAATGTATTTCCTGATGGACAAGAACCTGTAGGACAAATGATTCGTTTTAATAATATTCCGTTTAAAGTTATTGGAGTTTTAGAAGAAAAAGGTGAAAACACCTTTGGTCAAGATCAAGATGATGTGGTGATAGCACCTTACACAACAGTACAAAAACGTATTCTAGCTATCGATTATTTAAATCAAATAATAGCTTCTGCCATAAGTGAGGATGATGCACCAGAAGCAGTAACACAAGTCACACAAATTTTAAGAACACAGCATAAATTATTAGATACTGAAGAAGATGATTTTAGTGTACGTTCTATGGAAGAATTAATTTCAACATTTAGTTCTACCAGCGAAATGTTAACCATTTTGTTAGTAGCAGTAGCAAGTATTTCTCTTTTAATTGGTGGAATTGGAATTATGAATATCATGTATGTTTCTGTTAAAGAACGTACAAAAGAAATTGGTTTGCGTATGGCTGTAGGAGGAAAGGGATCCGATATATTAATGCAGTTTTTAATTGAAGCTGTTTTAATAAGTATTACAGGAGGTGTTTTAGGAGTATTATTAGGTCTTGGAGCCACAGTATTTATAGAAAAATTCTTAAATTGGCCTACAAGTGTCGCCATGTACTCAATTGTAATTTCATTTGTAGTTTGTGCTGTAACTGGTATCTTTTTTGGATGGTACCCTGCAAGAAAGGCTTCTGCATTAGATCCTATAACTGCTTTGCGTTACGAGTAATTTAAAACTATAAATAATGAAAAAATTAAAAGTAATTGATCCACGAAGTACTTCGCAAGATAATCTTACTCTTTTTATTGAAAATAAAACTTTTGCTTTTGCATATGATATTATGAATTTCCCATGGTACTGGAGTAACACATAACACATATAAGCCAATAAAGTATAGGAAATGCTGCCTATGTGGCTTTTGGTCGCAGCTTAAGAAATATGAATGGAAATGGTTGGATAGATATTTATGGAGCTGGCTCACAACGTAGCGATCCTAAAACTGCAAATCCTGATGATTTTACCGAAGGTAATGGACTACAAAGAAATACAATACGCATATATAACTATGTAAGATTAGTGCGTAATATTAAATAAATATTGAAGTTTTATAGAACAAAAAACGGCATGTAACAATATCTAAAACAAAAACTGTTCAGGTGAGAACTTGAATCTCTTTTGTAAATAATTAAGCAGATTACTTGTTGAAAAGTAGTTGTTTTTATTCCACTACTGCTTTTATACTAACCCATTGAGTATAATGTTGAATGCAGCCTTATATAATTCAATAAATATTGACGATTATATTATACGATTATTTAAAAAGAATCTAAATAAATTATAAAATGAAAAACCTTTCATTGTTATTATTAATTTTTACAATCTTGATTTCTTGCAAATCAAATCAAGAAAAAAAGGAACAGCAAGAACCAAATGGACAAAGACCTTCTTCGATACAGATAATTTCAAAATTGGATAGTAATGAAGACGGAAAATTATCGAAAAGAGAAGTAAAAGGACCAATCGCTAACGATTTTATAAATATAGATAGCAATAATGATGGCTTTTTAACTTTAGAAGAACTTAATAAAGCAGAAAAAAATCAAGAGAATAGACCCCCACAACAAACAAATACAAATTTGTCAAAAGAGATTGATGCTTCGGTTAAGACAATTCCAGTAAATACAGATTATTTTATTTCAGAAAACATAATTAACGGAATACAAAAGCAAATAGTTGAATTAAACGGAATTGAGACACTTTG
This sequence comes from Cellulophaga sp. HaHaR_3_176, assembly GCF_019021925.1. NCBI lineage: Bacteria > Pseudomonadati > Bacteroidota > Flavobacteriia > Flavobacteriales > Flavobacteriaceae > Cellulophaga > Cellulophaga sp. HaHaR_3_176. Next base: position 1,436,536 of record NZ_CP058990.1, on the reverse strand, counting down.
TTATGTCATTAAAACAAATTCCCAAGCAACCGAACATGAAATGGGCCCTTGGTGTCCAAGACATATCGAGGATGGAATGGAGAAAGCTGGAATTTGGTTTAAAGATGATAAAGTGTATGATGTTTCAGGACACTTTATTGCTAATTTAGATGAGTTCTACAGCGATGACAAATGGAAATTATATAGAGAAGATGGAACGATTAAAGTAACCGATACAGAAGAGGGATGTTTGGCGGCAGCAAAACCAAATGTAGAGGAAAAATATCATAACTATTGTGTAGAATGCTTGCCCGAATATTTCAAAAACCAAGTAACCACTTTTGTAATTCCAGTTACACCAAAATATATAAAAACTGCTCAAAGTTTTGGAAGAGGCGGAATAGGAGTTGCTTTCAACGGCGTGAAGTATGACCCACCTGCACCAACACACGCAATATTAGCAGCACATACAATAGCCCCTTTAGATGACCACGGAGGGCACGTAAATCCGCACGGAGGTTATCATTATCACGCAGTTACTGGCTCAACAAAAGAAATACCGCAAACTGATATTCACTCGCCAATTATTGGCTATGCAATTGACGGATTTGCAATTTTTGCTTTATTGGATAAAAACGAAAATAAGCCAACAAATTTGGACGAATGCGGTGGACATTCTGATGATAAAAGAGGATATCATTATCACGTTGGAGAACCAGGAGAAAATCAAATCATTAAATGTCTACATGGAGTAGCTGGAACTATGAATGTAGATGAATAAACAGGTAGCAGGTATAAAAATTACATGCTTTAATATTTAAATAAGGCATTTAATTTTTATTTTGGATTATAAAAAAATATAATCGATAAAATCATAGCATTCGTATAGTTAATACAGCAAACTATCTATTTAGATTCTATAAAAAAGTGCTTAGTTTTATCTTTGAAGTATTATTTTCAACAAAGTCAGAAGAGTATAGCTTTTAATGCTGTTTTTTATGAAATCTGAAAATAATGTAAATAACTAGAATATACTATATCTGATTTAAAAATAGGATTTAATGCATAAAAACAAAAAAATAACAGCCCTTTCTCACCTTTTAATTTGGTTTATGCTATTTAGCATGCCTTATGTGCTATCATATGGGCAATCGCAAGAGATTGAAAGGATTATAGCACATTTTTGGATCCCTTTAGCGTTTTATGCTATCATTTTTTATATAAATTATTTTTTGCTTATTGATCAGTTTTTATTTGCTAAAAAAATGCTACTTTTTGTATTTATCAATTTAGCGATTATTATCTTATTTGTTACATTAAAAGAACAAATAGAAAATAATTTTTTTCAAAATTTGATAAAGAAACCATCTTCTAACGATAAAGTTAATGCTCCTCCGTTTAAAATGTTTGTTTATATACAAATGTTATCTTACATGGCACCATTACTATTTTCAATAGCCATAAAAAGCACAAAACGTTGGATAAAAACAGAAGCAGAACGTAAAGAAGCAATTAATTTTAAACTAAAGTCTGAGTTACAACATTTACATTATCAACTACAACCGCATTTCTTTTTTAATTCATTAAATAATATTTATGCAATGGTTGATATTTCGCCGGATCAGGCTAAAATATCAATACATAGTTTAAGTAAATTGATGCGTTATATGCTGTATGAAACTAATGTAGAGTCTGTTTCGTTATCCAAAGAAATCGATTTTATGAAAAAGTATATCGATCTAATGAAACTGCGTATATCTGATAAAACAGTTGTTAATTATATTTTTCCTTCAGGTGAAACAGGAATAAAGATTGCCCCTTTATTATTTATCTCATTAATAGAAAATGCTTTTAAACATGGTGTATCGGCAAGTAAACTAAGTACTATCGATATACACATGATTATTAATGAAACCACTATTTTGTTTACCATAGAAAACGATAATTTTCCAAAAAAAACAGACGATAAAAGTGGTTCTGGAATAGGAATTCAAAATATTGAAAAACGAATAGAATTACTTTATCCAAATAAAAATGATTTTAAAACATTTGTTAAAGAAAATCGATTTGTAGCAAATTTAAAAATTGAAACGAACTAAGTATAAGACTTCTATTTTTTTGAGAGGTTTTCAAAAACAACAGATCAAATACACAAAATTTTAATGTATGAAAGACGCTTCTAAACAAACTTTTTTAGAGCTTTTCAAAAAACTTTGGAACTATGTAAAACCATATAAAAATTTGGTAATTGCATCCCTAGTTTTAACTATAATTGGTTCATTTTTGGCACAAGTTAATGCCTTGGTATTGCGCTACACTGTTGATGAATTAACGACCTTAAGTGATGCCAATAAAACCGTAAAAGAAGGTTTTTCATTATTAACTACAATTAGTATTATTCTTTTATTAAAGGAAGGTATTTATGCATTAGTACAATTTGGTCAAAAGTTCTATGGAGAAAAAATGAAAATTTATATTTCAAAAGATTTTGCACAAAATATTGTAGAAAAAATATTGACGTATAAAATGGCTTTTTATAGCTCGCCAACTAATGAAAGTGGTAAATTACAAACAAGAATAGATTTAGGGGTTTCAAGTCTTACACAGTTAGTTAAAAACTTCTTTATTGATATATTACCTTTATTTTTTAATGCGTTTGTAGCTTTAATTATCATGTTTAACGCCAATGTATATATTGGCCTTGTGAGTCTCGCAATTATTCCTCTTTTTTTTTACATAAGTAGTCTACAAGCTAAAAAATTGAAAGGTTTTAGACGAACAATGAGAAAATATAGAGAGACAAAAAATAATGGCATCATTAGTTTAATAAACTCTATTACTGTTATAAAATCTTTTACAAGAGAAGATTTTGAAAGTAAAAAGCATGAAGCTATTCAATTAGATATGACTGAAAATCAATTACAAACAAGAAAATTAAGTTTCTTATTTGACGGGTTAAAAAAATTCACAGAACAATTTGGAGTCGTAATTATTATCATATTAACCGCTTATTTTGTTTTAAATGGCAGCATGACTATCGGCGCCATAATGTTTCATATTTTACTATTTAACAATGTATCGGCACCTATACAACAGCTACATCGCATTTATGATGAAGTACAAGATGCCATAATATATTCGGATGCATTTTTTGATATTATGGACGCCGATGAAGAAACAGAATTGAGTGGCAATTATATTCCTGAAAAATTCACCGGTACTTTTGATATTAAAAATGTCGATTTTGCTTACCCTAACGGAACAAAAGCCCTTTATGATGTTTCTATGGTTATTAAACCCAATACGATAAATGCTCTAGTTGGGTTAAGTGGTGCAGGAAAAAGCACGGTGATTAATTTGTTAGATAAATTCTATGCACCAACTTCAGGTAAAATACTTTTAGATGAAGTTGATTTGCAAGAGTATGATACGCAATGGTTACGGGATAATATTGGATTGGTACTGCAAAAAAACCACATATTTAATGGTAGTATCAAAGAAAACATCCTTTATGGTAAAGAAGATGCTACAGATGCCGAGGTTATAGCTGCTGCAAAACAAGCCTATATTCATGAGCAAATTATTCAATTACCAGGTGGTTATAGTTCGAAAGCAACTTTACTTTCTGGAGGTCAACAACAACGTGTTTCTATAGCACGATTGTTCTTAAAAAACCCTCCTATTATTTTCTTAGATGAGCCTACTGCAAGTTTGGATGCAATTGCAACAGAAAAAATCAAGAAAAGTTTAGACGCCATTAAAAAAGGGCGAACAGTAATCGTTATTTCTCATAGTATTTCTCAAATAATAGACGCCGAAAATGTCATTGTTTTAGAAAAAGGAAAAGTTATTGAACAAGGTACTCATGAGGTTTTGTATAATAATGAGAGTGCTTATTATAAAATTTTTAATGCCATGGCAAATAGCTTAAATATTGATAAAATTAAAAACACTTTAAAAGAATAAGTTTCTGATTTTATTTTCAAAATAACAACTATAAATAATATAGCGAAAGACTATGAACTATTTAATTTTAATTACCCTTGTCGTCTTATCTTTTGGTTCTGTTTCCGCTCATGAAGGTGGACACGGAATACCATCCAAACAATGGGAGTTAACGACCACAAATGAAACTATCAATGCTGATTTTATTTCATATGAAAATGGTGAGGTTTGGCTTATAGATGGCAACCATACTATTAAAAATTATCAAATTTCAAACTTTGCAGAAGCTGATCAAAAGTATATAAAAGCTAAAAGTGAATTGATTCATTCTTTAAATAATAGCAATGTTATTAAAACTAATTCTCAATCATTATCAAATTTTAATTGGGCACTTATTAGTTTAGGAATTTTACTTTTATTCTTTTCTGTTTTTAAACTAATAAAACAAAAAAAAGTAGTGTACTTAACTCACGGAGTACTTGGTTTAAGTGTAATTTTAATAGTATCATGTAAAAACTCCAAAACTGAAAAAATAAGTACTGTAAATACTCCCCAAAATGATGTTTCTATCATGCAATCATTTTTCGCAAAATTTGACGGTATTACAACGCATACAGACGACAACTATCTGTATATTTCATCCAATGGGTTACCAGATCATGACATGATGGTTGGTATTACAAATTGGCAACAACAAGTGCCTATTAATCAAAATTACACGGGTGATAATAGTTGGGCTATACCCACAAATCCAAAAATGGCAGAGAACCCATTATCTACAAAAACCAATTTACTTAAAGGAGCCATTGCTGTTGCGGTAAATGGAATACCTATTTTTAATCCTTTAAATAATAGAGGAGAAGATGCTAATGCTATTGGAGAATTAGACCATTGGGGTGGGCATTGTGGTCGTGCAGATGATTATCATTATCATTTACCACCAGTACATTTGCAAGATCAAGTAGGTGCTGGCAATCCGGTAGCTTATGCTGTTGATGGTTTTCCGGTTTATGGAGAAACCACAGATACATTAGATGAATATTTAGGGAAAACAAACCCAGATGGTTCGTATCAATATCACACCATTAAAGAATATCCCTATTTTATTGCAGGTATGCGGGGTGAAGTACAATTAGACCCAAAAACAAAAGCACCTGAAAACCAAGTGTATCCGCAACCTAGAACACAAGAATTAAGACCTGCATTAAGACCGTTACGAGGTGCGGAGATTATTGATTTTAAATCCTTAGGAGAGAACACATATTCCTTAACCTACAGTTTAGATTCCAAAGAATATATTATAAATTATAATTGGGATAGCAAAGATAATTATAACTATCAATTTATAAATCCTGATGGTACATCAACAGTTGAAACTTATAAACCAAGAGAAAAATGAAATATTCAAAATTTATAGTTCCCATACTTTTTATTGGGTTGATGTCTTGTAAAAACAATAAAAAAGCAACTACAGAAGTAAACCATGATGATTTTAAAACCATCTATTCCAATTTTAAGCTAACGAGTATTGCTATAGAGAATGGTGTTTTATTGGATGCTTACAAGTGCGAAGAGAAGATTAATGATGTTGAAAACTCTATTCCACTTTCTTGGGAAAACGTGCCAGAAGGCACTAAGTCGCTAGCAGTTGTTATGTATCATTATCCTAAGAAAGATGACAAGACTGAAATCAATTCATACCTTTTATTATGGGATATAAATCCTGAAACAACAGAGATACCATATAAAATGGCATCTAAAGGCAATTGGTTTATGGGTGCCAATAAAGATGGAACAGCGATATCATACACATCGCCTTGTTCTCGCGGTAAAGGTGAACATGAATACACCATAGCACTATATGCTTTATCAGAAACACCCGCTTCTTTACCTAAAAAGAACAGCCTAAATGTAGATTATAATGTCTTTATGAATGCATTGGCAACCGTAAGCATTATAGACAGAACAACTTTAACATTTATAGACTCAAATTAAAAATAATAATAAAATGATATACTTAAAGAACACTTTACTACTCTTTGTTTTCGCTTCTTTAACGATGACAGCTTGTAAAAATGGTCAAAACAGTAAAAAAACGGCTGTCGAAAATTCAGAAGCTTATACCGGAACAGCATCTGTATCTCAAGGATCGGCAACCGTTCTTACTCAAAATATATTTGAATGTGATAGAGGTAGAGAAGCTCCAATTGGCACTTCTACTGCAACAGATGGCAGTAAATGGACTGTTCCTGCAGAAGTAAATTTCACTGATAATAATTTTCCTTTTGCATCAGATTTGTTTAATCCGTGTACAAAAGTAGAATACGCATCTGCAGATGAAGCATTGGCGGCTTTAGATGGAACAGATATTATTGAGGTTGATGCCGATGGCGAGATAGTTACAGCCTACGTATTTGCCGATAATTATTTTGAAATGTACATTAATGGCATACCTGTAGGTAAAGACAATGTGCCTTTTACACAGTTTAATTCTAATATCGTTCGTTTTAAGGTAAATAGGCCTTTTACAATAGCCATGAAATTAGTAGACTGGGAAGAAAATAGTGGTTTAGGATCTGAGGCTAATAGAGGACAAGCTTTTCATCCAGGAGATGGCGGAATGGTGGCTGTTTTTAAAGATGCTAAAAATGATATAATTGCAAAAACAGATGCTAATTGGAAAGCCCAAACATTTTATACAGCGCCTTTAAGAGATTTATCATGTGCTTCTGAAGAAGGTTCTTTAAGGTTAAGTGATACTTGCAGTACTGAAGATTCTAGTGACGGAACATCATATTATGCTCTACATTGGAAAACACCTTCAGATTGGCAATTACCAAGTTTTGATGATAACGAATGGCCAAATGCGTCTGAATATACAAATGACATCATAGGGGTTGATAATAAACCATCATACACCAATTTTATCAACATTTTTGATGATAATGAGGTAGACGCCCAATTTATATGGTCAACAAATGTTATTTTAGATAATGAAGTTATTGTTAGATTCACTGTTAATTAAATTTTATTAATTAAAATTAAATCCACTTAAATTATGAGCAATATAAAAATCACCTGTGTTATTGTAGACGATGAGCCAATGGCGCTTAATTTAGTGGAAAGTTATGTTGAAAAAACACCTTTTTTAGAACTAAAACAAAAATGTAGTAGTGCTATTGAAGCTATGGAGTTTATAAAAGAGCAATCTGTTGATTTATTGTTTTTAGATATACAAATGCCAGATTTAACAGGTATTGAGTTTTCTAAAATGCTACCAAAAGAAACACGTGTTGTTTTTACCACAGCTTTCGATCAATACGCTTTAGAAGGTTTTAAAGTTGAAGCTTTAGATTATTTGTTAAAACCATTTGATTATGCTGAGTTTTTAGGTGCGGCAAATAAAGCAAATGCTTGGTTTTCTTTAGTGAAAGGTAAGCAACAGAGTATTGTGTCAGAAAAAAAGGAATTTATTTTTGTAAAATCAGAATATAAACAATTGCGTATAAAATTAGCAGATGTTCTTTATTTTGAAGGTTTAAAGGATTATATCAAAATTTGGTTAAAAGATAATTCAAAGCCTATTTTAACTTTAATGAGTCTAAAATCATTACAAGAAGAATTACCTGAAAGTGAATTTTTACGAGTTCATCGTTCTTTTATTGTTTCATTAAAAAACATTGAAGAAATAGAACGTAGTCAAATCATTATCAATAATCAACGTATTACAGTTTCAGAACAATATAAGCCTGCTTTTACGGCATATATAAACTCTAATTCTTTAAATTCATAACTTTCAGTAGGTTATATACTTTATTGAGCTACATAGTTTATTTGTAGGTACTTATATTTTTTAAGTGTACGTAATTCAATTATCTTAAAAATTAAAAGTTTAATACTTTTTTCTAAAATTTTCATCTATGAGATTGTTTCGTAAATTAAGAAAAAAACTAATCGCATTAGGACAGTTTAAATCATATTTGATATATGCATTTGGTGAAATTATACTTATTGTAATAGGTATATCTATAGCTTGGAAAATAAATGATCTGAATGATATTCGAAAAAATAATTTGTTAGAGCAAAAAATTTATTTTAATTTAAAAGAAGAGTTAAATACCAATTTAGGTATATTAAATGGTTTAGTCGTCGAATATCCTGAAACGATAATTTATTTAGAAAACACTTTAAATTATGTTTCTGTAGACCAATTAAATTTAACAGAAGGTGCAAAGGATACTATCATTAATATCTCTGATAAAGAGGTGAAATTATTAAATGCCTCTATAAATTCGATTATAAATACGACTAAGTTTGAGTTTATTGAAAACACAAGTTTGAAAGACTTAATTATCATATACCCTAATCTTATAGAAAGTTTTAAAAAGCAAGATGATCAAATTAAAGCGATAGTTACTAACCGATTAAAACCAGTTTTAGAAGAATATGTATCGTTAGTTGATATGCTTTCTAACGAAGATTCAAAATATGATCATATTAAAGAATTTGGAGCTAAGTCTGATTATACAGCATTACTTGCTAGTAAGGAATACCAGAATAGTATTATTGATCGTTTATTGCATACTCAAAAACAGTTAGATAACGCAAAAAGTCTAAGAGGTAAAACAAAAATATTAATTACGAAGTTAAATGAAGAACTCGACTAAAAAGTATAAGGTTCAAAATATAAATTAATATAATTTTATATAAATGTAAGTTTTTACTTAAGTGTCGACTAAATCGCCTAATTAATAGAAAAATATCTAAAATATGAAGTCACAACTTAAAAATACTTTTGCAAGTGTTTTATTAACATTCGCTGTTACATTTTCAATTAATGCTCAAAAAACTGATGATAAATCTGCTGAGTTATTAGATGCATTAGAATCTGTAAACGGAGGATATAAAAAATTATCATCTAAAAAAGATGTTGAATTTAAATATGTTTATGACAATTTTGAAAAAGGAAAAGATGTTTCTTTAGAGCGTCATATTTTTAATGGTGAACATTCTTGGGCATCTTATTCTCAACACGACCTTAATGTTTTACCAGGTAAAGAAGGTGTAGCTGTACAATCTTTAGTAGCTGGCATACCTACTTTAACATTAGATGGTAAAACAATAACGGACCCGAAAGCTGTTGGAGGTACTAAATTTTTACGTGAAGTAAATTTTTATTGGTTTGCAATGATGTATAAATTAAAAAATGAAGGAACAAACTATAAATTTTTAGGAACTGAAAAAGTAGGTGAAACAACATACGATAAAGTAAGTTTAACATATACCTCTGATGTTACAAAAAAAGAGCAGAATGATGAGTACATATTATACTTTAACCCTGAAACACATTTAGTTGATCAGTTTTACTTTTCATTACCAGCATGGGGAGTTAATAAGCCAGTTTTAAAAATGACTTTAGAATATGAAACTATTGATGGTATATTAGTATCTACAGTACGAAAAGGATACGGACCAGATGGCTCTGCTATGGGAGTTTTTACTTTTAGTGATGTAAAATTCAATAACGGATTCAAAAAAGAATCTTTTTTATTGAACTAATATATAAAACATTCAATTACTTAAAAGTCCATCATTTTATGATGGACTTTTTTTTATTAAAAATTTTAATGAAGCTTAACTCTTCTATTATTTAATTACCTATTATTAAAAATAGTGTTATTTAAATAGCTTTTTTTGAACTCAAAAAACTCGAATTACTGGGCAACTCAAAAAGTTCTAAATTAAAATATGGAACAGCAGCAATTATGTGATCGAAAATTTCAGCCATAATATATTCGTAATTTTGCCAGCGCTTGTCGCTACTAAAAGCATAAATTTCTAAAGGAATTCCTTGAGTTCCAGGAGCTAGTTGACGAACCATAATCATCATATCATTATTAATACCAGAATGGTTTTCAATATGAGTTTCTATATATTTTCTAAAAACACCAATATTTGTCAAATTTCGACCATTTAATAGTATTTCTTTATTGATGTTATGTTCTGTATTATATGCATCAATATCTGTTTGACGCATTTCTAAATAAGAGGCTATAATTTCTATTTTTTTTAACTCAGTAACTTCGTTTTTAGATAGATAATGAATACTATCTAATTTAATATGTATGGCTCTTTTAATTCGTCTTCCTTCTGAGTTTTCCATACCTCTCCAGTTTTTAAAAGAATCTGAAATTAAAGCATAGGTAGGTATTGTTGTAATAGTTTTATCAAAATTTTGAATTTTTACGGTAGATAAGTTTATCTCGATAACAGTTCCATCTGCTCCGTATTTTTCAAAAGTGACCCAATCACCAATGCGTACCATATCATTTATAGAAACTTGAATGCTGGCAACAAAGCCTAGAATAGTATCTTTAAAAATAATAATGATAACAGCAGAAGCCGCTCCGATTGTAGTAATAAATTTAATAAATTCTATTCCTGTAATAATAGCAAAAGCAGAGAGGATACCTATTACCCAAGCAAAAATCATAAATACTTGAATGTAGCTATCTATGGGCTTATCTTTTAGCCTTGGTAAGGTTTTAAAATAATCTTTAAGTGTGTTTAAAAGACTGCGAGCAATCCATAGGGTTAATATTATAGCAAAAACTTGTAACCCTTTTTCAACAATATTTTCGAAATAAGGAAAGTCAAAGAAAACAAAAGGAGTAAGCTCTAGTGCCACTATTAATGGTATAATATGAGCTATACTTTGTGGAGCTTTATTTTTTACAAGTAAATTGTCAAAATTAGTTTTAGATTTTACTGTAAACTGAGTAAAGAGTTTTAGTAAAATTCTTCTGATAATAAAATCAACTAAAAAAGTTACTATTAATAAAATGACTAATAAAATTGCAAGATTTATATATTTAGCAGAAGTTACGGACAACCCAAACTTTAATATATAATCATATAGCATGTGTTCGATTTTCATAATTTACAGTTTTCTAATAAAAATCAATACTTCTAAAAAAGAACTATTAAAATAACTGTAAAAATAAGTATCTCAACAGGCAATTACTTTATTTTGCCCTGTTAATTTATATAAGATCTAATACTATTCAATCTTACAATTTTATTGTTATTATTTAATTTAGAAATTTAAGAATAAGTTCAGCTATATCACGTGTTTTTTCTTCAACAGCAAAATGGCCAGCATCTAATAAATGTAATTCTGCATTCGGTAAATCCCTAAGGTATGCTTTGGCACCATTAGCATTAAATTTTTCATCTTTAGCACCCCATGTAATTAATGTCTTAGGTTGCGTTTCCTTTAACATTTTTTGCCAAGTAGGGTAGGCAAGTAAGTTGGTGTAATAATCTTGAAACAACTGTACTTGTATTAACCTATCATTTTTTGATTGTAAAAAAGATAAATCATGAGTCCAAGCATCGGGACTTTGTATTTTGTAATTGGTAGTGTCAAGATCAAATAAATACTGTTTATTAATAATTACATCTTCAGCTGTAATATTATATAAAAAATCAAGCTCTTCTTGAGATGTATCCTCTTGTGCTTTCTTAAAAAATGCTTGTCTTGCTGGTGTTAATCCGTCTAAATACGCATTAGCATTTTGTACAATTAAAGCATCTATTCTTTTAGGGTCTTTCAGCATCATTCGGTAGCCAACAGGAGCACCAAAATCTTGCATGTACATAATGTAATTATCTATTTTAAGCGCTTTTAATAATTGATTGGTGTAATCAGCAAGTAAATCAAAAGTGTAAGTTGTTGTCTCCGGATTTGGATGGTCACTATACCCTGAACCAAGATTATCTGGAGCAATGATATGATAGTGACTTGCTAACATAGGAATCAAATTTCTGTAACTATGTGAGGAAGACGGATAACCATGTAATAGTACAATCGTAGGTTTTTTAGGGTCACCAGCTTCTCTATAAAATAAGTTAACGTCGTTTATTTTTATAGTATTATACGTTGTGGGTGGAGGAAGAAAAAAGGATGCCTCGTCAGAAATGTTTTTTGTTTTTTCTGTAGATTGATTATTACAACTTATAATAAGTAAAAATACCGAACAAAATAAGTAAATAATATTTTTCATTAGATTGATTTGTTTATTGTTTTCATAAAGACTCTTATTTTCTCAATAATAGCATCACCATCTTCTTCTAGTGCAAAATGACCAGTATCGAATATGTTGTAATCTATATTTTTTACATCTTTTTTAAAAGCTTCAGCACCACTTTCAGGAAAAAAAGCATCGTTTTTACCCCAAACAATCAATAATGGAGGTTGATTTTCTCTTAAGTATTGTTGCCATTTAGGGTACAGTTTTATGTTGTTTTGGTAATCATAAAATAAATCAATATTTACAGCGTGCGCATTAGGTCTAGACAAACGTAAATAATCTAAATTCCAACTATCAGGATTTACAGTTTCTATATTTCGAACACCATGTGTGTATTGCCATTTTAAGCCTTCTAAAGAAAAGGCAGATAATAAAGCATCTTCAGTTTCTTTAGTCCTATTTTCCCAAAGGGTTTTAATTCCTGCCCAAGCTTCTCCTAATCCTTCTTCATAAGCATTACCATTTTGGTTTATAATTGCAGTAACTCTTTCTGGGTGTGCAGTTGCAATTCTAAAACCAATAGGTGCTCCATAATCTTGAATCATCAATGCATAAGAATTTACACCTTTTTTTTCTAGAAAAGTATCGATAGTTGATGCGATAGTATCAAACGTATAGGTATAATCTTTCGCATCAGGAAAATCACTATTTCCAAATCCTGGATAATCGGGTGCTATTAAATGATATTCGCCAGATAGTTGAGCTAATACTTTTCTATATTGGTGTGATGAGGCTGGGAAACCATGAAGTAAAACAATAGTTTCCTTTTCTGGATTACCAGCTTCTCTATATGCTATATGTATACCATCAATTTCTATAGATTTATATTGGGTATTGAACTTATCTGAAACAATCACTTCATTGGTAATTGCACTTGTTTTAGAAGATGGGACTTCATTTTTAGTACCACAAGAAAATAACGTAACGGTTAATAATACTGTTGCTGCTAAATTTTTCATAACTCTTTTCAATTTTTTTGGTAATCAATTTAATATATAAAACCATTCAAAGCTTTCTACAACAACACACTAAAGGCTTGTAGTACTTAAATATGATTCCAGTTTTAAACATTTCTCTAATTATTAATATCTAATGTATCTTTTAGATAATAAAAGCAAAGATAATAAAATAGTTTAATTACCGAACGATTGGTAAAATATTAATTTACGTTTTTATATTTTAATCAAATAGATGTCTATTCATCCTATAAAGAAGCTAAAAAAATTTAAATAGAATAAAATTTAAAAATAGTTTTGTAACACCATTAATATTTTATTGTCCAAACTAAGCATGATGCAGTATTGCCATGTTTAATTAATAAAAAATATATAATGGGAAAATTAGAAGGAAAAACAGCTGTAATTACAGGAGGAACTAGTGGTATTGGTTTAGCAACAGCACAAGAATTTATAACTGAAGGAGCTAATGTGGTTATTTTTGGTAGAGGACAAGAAGCATTAGATGAAGCTGTAACACAATTAGGAGCACATAGCTATGGAGTACAAGGAGATGTTACTAATCAGTCTGATTTAGATCGTTTATATTCTGAGACCGTTGCTAAATTTGGAGGTATTGATGTTTTATTTATCAATGTAGGTAAAGGAAAATTAGCACCCGTAGCAGATACAGACGAAGCATTTTTTGATGACATGATGAATGTAAATTTTAAAGGATCTTATTTTACGTTACAAAAAGCTATTAAAAATTTAAACCCTAAAGCATCAGTTATCATCACTACATCTTGGTTAAATGAAATTGGTTTTGGTGGTAGTAGCTTGTTAAGTGCTAGTAAAGCGGCTTTAAGATCTTTAGTACGTGTAGCATCTGCAGAGCTTGCGGAGCAAGGTATTCGTGTTAATGCTGTAAGCCCTGGACCTATTGGAACTCCTTTTTGGGGAAAAATCGGATTACCTGAAGATGTACTTTCTGGAGCAGCAGAAGCTATTACAGCCCAAACAGCTTTAAAACGTTTTGGAAATCCAGAAGAAGTTGCAAAAGCAGTATTGTTTTTAGCTTCTGATGATTCTTCTTATATTGTAGGGGAAGAGCTACCTGTACACGGTGGAATTAATGCAATATAATAGAATTTAAAAACCTCATTTCTTTATAGGAAATGAGGTTTTTAAAAAATTAATAAAATTTATGAAAGCTTTATTTTTAGACAATTATCCAGATTATACCGATACTGAATTAGTAAACTTAGCTATTGATGGCGATAAAAAAGCACTACAAGTTTTAATTGTTAGGCATCAACTTTTTGTATACAACCTAGCACTTAAAATGGTGGGTAATGTTGCTGATGCAGAAGATGTTACTCAAGAAGTTTTTATTAAGGTGATTACAGCCTTATCTAAATTTAAAGGAGAAAGTAAATTTACTACTTGGTTATACCGTATTACGGTAAACCATTTTATCAATAGTAAAAAGCAAAGTGGAAAATTAAAACAAGTGAGTTTTGATACGTATTTTAATACTATTGATGCTGTGCCTAATTACGAATTAAATGATCAAGAAGAAAAAGAGCTAAAAGATACTATTGAAGAAATTAGAATTAATTGCACTACAGGTATGTTACTTTGCTTATCTAAAGAGCAACGAATGATTTATATTTTAGGAGAAATGTTTGAAATTGACCATAACCTAGGTGCTGAAATTTTAGGAATTACTCCAGGTAATTTTAGAATCAAATTAATGCGTACACGTAAAGAGTTGTACAATTGGATGAACAAAAAATGTGGTTTGGTAAACAGGAATAATCCTTGCAGGTGTTCTAAAAAAACAAGAGGTTATATTGAAGATGGTAAGGTAGACCCTAGTAAATTACAATTTAATACGAGGTATACATCAAAAATTAGTGCTTTATCAAAAAAGAAAGCGGTTACATTTACGAATACGGTTGATGAATTGAATAAAAAAGTATTTCAAAGTCAACCCGCGCAGACACCTATACAGGCGTCTAAAATAGTTGATGATATTTTAAATAATGACTTAATAAAATCAATTTTAAACTTCTAAAACATCAACTTTTTGCTTGATTTTCTAATTGAGCAGAAACAGTAAAATAGATTGTAGTACCTTGATTAGGAACACTTGATACCCATAGTTTGCCTCCATTGCTTTCTACCATATCTTTACAAATAGACAGTCCTAATCCTGTTCCTTTTTCATTATTGGTCCCATAAGTAGACTTTGCTTTCTTTCTATCAAAAAGTTTAGCTTGTGTTTCTATATCCATTCCAACACCGTTATCGGTAACTTCTATCTGATATTCATCATCCTTCTTTATAGCATTTATGCTAATTTCTCCTTTAAGGTTGGTGAACTTTATTGAGTTACTTATTAAATTTCTTATAATTATATCAAGATGATCTCTATCGCTATAACTAATTGTATTTTCAGGTATATTATTTATAATTTTTATTTCTTTTTTTTGAGCTAATGGGTTGAGAAGGAGTATAGTGTCTTTTGCAATAGTATTAATATCAATGTTATCTTTATTTAATACAATTCCATCCATTTGGGTTTTTGCCCAAACTAAAAGATTATTCAGCATATCTGAAATGCCTTGAATTTCTCGTAATGCTTTTGGAAATAAAAAATCTGAATCTTCTTTACTGATAGAATCATTCAAATATAATTTCATAAGTGAATGAAATGAACTTATAGGCCCTTTTAAGTCATGTGCTATAATAGAGAATAATTTATCTTTAGTATTGTTAGACTCATTTAATTCAGCTTCATGAATTATTAAGGCGTCTTGTTTTTCTTGAAGATTTTCAGTGTATACTTTTTGTAATTTATTTGTTCTAAATATTAAAATCAAAAACAATAAAACCACTAAAAGCGCAGCTATAGCAATATAAACATAGTTTTTTTGTTTCGCTATTGCTTTTTCTTGATCTGCAATTAATTGCTTTTTCTGATTTTCAAACTCCATTTTACTACGTAAAATACCTAATCCTTTTTTAAATTTTTCAGAAGAGCTTTTTTCATGCAATTCTATATATGTAGATTGATATTCATAGGCTAGTTTATTTTGACCTTTTTTGTAATAAATTTTAGATAAAACTAAATTCGCATCCTTTACACCTCCTGCTATATTTAATTCTTTAGAAATTTCCAAACCTTTTAAAGCATATTTCTCTGCTTTATCAATTTTTTCAAGACCTAAATAACACTCTGCCATATTACTATACAAAAGTGTATAACCAAATTTAAAATCTATTTCATCGCTTAACTTTTCTGATTTTAAATACCAAATTAATGCTTCATAATATTCTTTTTGTTTTAATAAAATAGATCCTTTTAGTTCATAGCCATGAGATAACCAATCAATAACATTGTCTTTCTCAAAATATGTAATACTTTCATTGACCATTTTTTCGGCCTCAATATAATTTCCAATTTCAGAATATTCAGAAGCCATATTTATTTTCATATAGGCTAAAATTTCACTATTACCATGTTCTAGATTAAGTTTTTTTGCATTTTCAAGAAAGCTTAACGATGTTTCATAATCCCCATTATCACTATATAAATTAGCAATATTGATATTAATACTCACCATCATATCTACATTCTCAACTTCTGTAGCAATGGCTAAACCTTCTAAAAATTTAGTTAGTGCGCTTGACGAATCTCCTTGTAACCAATAGTCAAGTCCCATATTATTAATTGCCTTTAATTTTTCTTTACTTAAATTATAAGTATTGGCAATTTTTAGAGCATTCATATTATACTCATAAGCTTTTTCAGTATCTCCTTTTTCAAAATATAGATAACCATAAGTGGACAAAGCTCTGCTTTCTCCTGCTCTATATTTAGTATCAAGACTTAATTGATACCCTTCTTTTAATAAAATTTCTGTACTATCTGGGTTTGTACGAATTTTTAACTTAGCTAATTCAAGAATTAAATCTATATAAACAGGGTTTTCAGATTTAAAATCGGAAGTCAATTTTAACTTTTCAATTTTGTCAAGCGTACTTTTTTCTGATTGTGCTATAAGGTTAAAATAACTTAAAAAAGCAAAGCAACAAGATAGGAGGAGACGCATAATCAAATAATGAGATTTTATGAAAGTTACATTTTATAATTGAAATTACTTTTTTTTTGTTGTGAAACCTATTTGATTAGATGTGTTTTCTTAGGTATTTGTTTTAAGATATTTCTAAATTCAAAAATAAAATAATTTAATTTTTTGGTAATAAAAACTGAATTACTCATCAAGTTTTAGATTAATAAGGTTTTTTACATCTAAATAAAACCTTTGTACAACCTTAATTTTTGTAATAAGTTTGTAAGTAGTACCTTAGAATAAGATCTTGAATCTATTATCAAATTTTTTTAAACCTGAATGAAAAATAAACACCTACATACAACAAATAACAAGTTGGAAAAAGATAATACGATTGAACGACAATTACGTTTTCAAGATCTATTAATTAGTATTTCTACGAAATATATAAATTCAGATTTATCTGATGTAAATAAATTAGTTAATACATCATTAAAGCAAATTGGAGAGTTTGTAGAATCTGATCGGAGCTATATTTTTTCTTATAATTTTGTAAATAACACAACTTCAAATACTTATGAGTGGTGTGCTGAAGGTGTAGAACCTGAAATAGATAATTTACAAAACTTACCATTAAGCTTTGTAACCCAATGGTTAGATGCTCATAAAAAAGGAGAAGCTTTTTATATTGAAGATGTGAGTTTACTCCCCGAAGATGGAGAGCATGGTTTACGAGCTATTTTAGAACCCCAAGGCATTAAAAGTTTAATAACAATACCTAAAATTAAAAACAATGAATTAATTGGTTTTGTTGGATTTGATTCTGTAAAAAAGATTAATAAATATACAGAGAACGAAAAAGATATTCTTTTTGTTTTTGCAAATATGCTTGTGAATGTAATTCTAAGAAAAGAGAATGAAGAGCAGATAAAGGCACAAGAGAAGAAAAAGGAAGAGTTGTTAAAAGATTTATCAATTCAAAATGAAGTTTTAAATGAATATGCTCATGTAGTATCTCATGATTTGAAAGCTCCTTTAATAAACATTCACACATTAATTGGGTGGTTTATTGATGATCATAAAGATGTTTTAGGTAAAGATGATATGCACCCTTTAAGTTTAGTTTTATTTAATGTAGAAAAAATGGATTTTCTTATTAAAGGAATTTTAGATTATTCGACCATTGATAGACTAGAAACTCAAGATGCACAAATTGACTTTAACGTAACAGTAAATGAGGTTTTAGAAACTATTTTAGTGCCAGAAACTATAAAAATTACAATTCAAGAAAACTTGCCGACCTTATTTGGTAATGCATGGAGGTATAAACAAATTTTTCAAAATTTAATTCAAAATGCAGTTACTTATAATGATAAAGAATCTGGCATTATTGAAGTAGGTTTCATTGATAAAGATGACTATTATGAATTTTTTGTAAAAGATAATGGAGTTGGTATAAAAACAGATTATTTTGAAAGAATCTTTAAAGTGTTTACAAAATTGCAAAGCACAGGTTCTTCTTCCGGAATTGGTCTTTCTATCGTAAAAAAAATAGTCAATTTTTATAAAGGTAAGATATGGCTAGAAAGTAAAGAGGGGGTAGGTACTACATTTTTCTTTACCCTTTTAAAAACAGAATAGCAAACCCCAATACTTTAACCTTTAATTTATTTATGCATATGATGCCCTTCATGGCCAGTCATAATCTTTTCATTGGTTTTATTCATCATAGATTTTTTGCCTTGTAATTGTGCAGCAGCATCTACTGTAAAAGTTCCGTTGGTTACCACTTCATCGCCAGTGTTTAAACCTTCTAAAACTTGATACTTATCACCAATTTGATTGCCTAAAGTAATTTCACGCATTTCAAAAACAGGTTCATTAAGCTTCGATTTAATATAGACTACAGAGCGTTTTCCTGTCCATAAAACGGCTGTTGTTGGTATAGATAAAACATCGAATTTACTCGCGGTGATTCCTTTTATTTTCCCTTCGACAAATAGACCAGGTTTTAATATTTGGTCTTTGTTATTAAGTACTACTCGTAATTTTACAGTTCTAGTTCTGGTATCTAAAATAGGATCTATAAAATCTACAGTGCCTTTAAATACTTTATCAGCGTAAGCATTAGTCACAACGTCAATATTTTGTCCTTTTTTGAATTGACTAATTTGGTTTTCATACACATCAAAGTTTGCCCAAACTGTTGCTAAATTAGAAACTTTAAAAATGGGCTTACCATCCATAATATGCGCGCCATCACTCACCGCAATTTCTGTAACAACACCAGACACATGAGAATAGATTGTAAAACTTGTTTTTACTTGTCCCGTTTTTAAAACGTTGTCTAATTGAGAACCATGAATTTTCCAGTTTTTAAACTTGTTTTGCACAGCTTTGTATAACTGTGGCTGGGATTCTCTAATACTATACGTCGTTATCAATTCTTGCTGTGCTGCTATTAAAGCTGCCGAATAAATTTTAGCAATAGCTTGTCCTTTATTAACCTTTTCGCCTAAAGACTTGACATATAATTTTTCTATTCTTCCGTCAAAATGTGCAGGTTGTATGGCTGTATTATCTTCGTTTTCTACAATTTTACCTGATAATGTTATAGCATTATCTTCCGTATTACCATTACCAACTATTGACGTTTGAATATTAGCCAATGCCATAGCATTTTCAGTCAATTTAAACTGATCGGCTAATAAACCTTTAACGCTATTTTCTGCAGGAATTAAATCCATACCGCAAATAGGGCATGGACCAGATTCGGGTTGCATTATTTGTGGATGCATAGAGCAGGTCCACATTTGGTTAGTTTCTGCTGCTGCATCGTGAATATGTTCTGTTTCATGCCTAGTAGTTTTTCTTCCAAAAAAGAAACTTCCTAATAGTAGACCTAATATTAATATGGAGATATAAATTATATATTTTTTCATCATTATTGAATTAAATAATTAATAATTGTAGTTTGTAAATAGTAGCTTTTAATAGATTCTATTTGATTAATTTGAAACTTTAATTGTAGTTCCTGAATGTCTAATACATCATTAAAATCAATAGTGCCGGTTTCGTAACTTCGTACTAAAATCGATTCGGCATCCTTAGCTTGGTTTAAGTTTTTTACTTGTGTATTGTAACTTATTCTAGCTGATTTTCTATCGTTTATTGCTTTGTCTAATAGTGTTTCTAATGTATTTAAACGGTCTTGTTTTTGAAATTCTATTTCCTGTTGTTGTAATTTGTTTTGCTTGGTTTTCGATTTGTATTTCGTATTAAAAACAGGAATTGAAAGCGATACTGTAGGCATTAAAATATCTTGTCCGTTTTTGCTAAACGTAATATCGGAATCTGGCTGAATATTAATATAATCAATTCCGAATCCAAACGACAGATAGCTTTCTTTTTGGTTTAGTAATTCCGATTGCGTTACTGAATTAAACAGTCTATCATATTTTAATAATTCAGGATGTAACGCTAAATTTTCGGTAGTAATTTCAAGTGCTTCGGAAGGCATTAGTAACGACTCCACAATAGGCACTTCAATAGCGCTATCTCTATTCAGAAGATTGTTAAAAGCCGTTTGCTCTGCTAAAAACTCGTATTCTAAAACCTGTTGTAATTGCTCTAATTCATTCTGTCGAATTTGTAATCTAAAAACATCTACTGCAGATGCTTTTCCAATTTCAACAGACGTTAAAGCTAAGGCTTCGTACGTATCCAACAATTCAATATTTTCTGTTAAAACAGCTTGTTTCGCTTTATTAACGTACAATTTATAGTAAGATTCCGATACAGAGACGATTAACTTTCGTTTGGCAATTACAATCGCTTCATAATCGATTTCAGCTAAAGCGCTAGCATAATTTTCACGAGACGTAATAGTACCAAACCAAGGAAACATTTGTTTAGCCGACACTTTAAAACGTTGTGTTCCGGTTCGTGTTTCAGGTTCAATAACAAAATAACTAGCACTAAAATCGGTGTTTGGAAGCGTATTAACTTCATTCACTTTTTCTGTAGCAATAGCGTACTGTAATTCAAATTTCTGAATCTCAGGATTATTTTCCAAAGCAGTAGTAATGTAGGTTTCTAGTTCTTGAGAATTACCTTGTATAACAAAGAATAAAGAACAAAGAAGCAAGACTACTTTATGTTTGATATGATTTTTATTGTATTTCATTTTATGTTTTTTAGTCTAAGCTATATTTTCTTTTTTCTGAAGTCTTTTCACTTTAACCTCTTCTCTCCAGCTATATAAAACCGGAACAATAAAGTAGGAGGTAATGTCAATAACCATTCCTCCAAATATTGGAATTGCCATCGGAATCATAATATCACTTCCTTTACCTGTGGATGTTAAAACGGGTAACAAGGCTAAAATGGTGGTTACTGTAGTCATTAAACACGGACGAATTCGTTTTTCGGCAGCATGTAAAGCAGCAGCTCTAATACTTTTTTTGTCAGACGGTTTTTCACGATCAAAAATTTGTGTTAGGTAGGTGGCCATAACGACACCATCATCGGTAGCAATACCAAATAGCGCAATAAAACCAACCCAAACGGCGACACTTAAATTAATAGTTTTCATGTTAAAGAGGTCTCGCATATTCTCGCCAAACAAGCTAAAGTTGAAAAACCAATCTTGACCATATAACCAAATCATAATAAAACCACCAGCAAACGCAACCGTAATTCCGGTAAACACCATTAATGATGTGCTAACAGATTTAAACTGAAAATAAAGTATTAAAAAGATGATAGCCAATGCTAACGGAACAACCACAGACAATGTTTTTTCTGCACGCAATTGATTTTCATAAGTACCTGTAAATTTATAACTGATACCTTTTGGAACAATTAGATCTCCAGATTCTATTTTTTGTTGAAACAAGGCTTGTGCATTTTCGACAACATCAACCTCTGCAAAACCATCCAATTTATCAAACAAGACATAGCCTACTAAAAAGGTGTCTTCACTTTTTATGACTTGTGGACCTTGCTCGTATTTAATGGTTGCCAATTCACTTAAAGGAACAGGACTACCCGTTTCTACAGGAATATAAATGTCTTTTATATCTTCCGGATTACCACGTAACTCTCTTGGGTAACGCACTCTTACAGCATAACGTTCTCGTCCTTCAACGGTTTGTGTTAATGCCATACCACCAATAGCAACTTTTAAAACACTTTGTACATCTGCTATTGAAATACCATAGCGTGCTATTTTTTCTCTGTCTATATCAATTAACAAGTAAGGCTTACCAACAATTCTATCTGCAAAAACGGCTTCTATTTTAACGCCTTCCGCTTGTTTTAGTAGTCGTTCCAATTCTAAGCCAAAGTCTTCAATTTGTTTTAAATCTTGACCTTTTACTTTTATTCCCATGGGCGCACGCATACCGGTTTGTAGCATGACTAACCGGGTTTCTATAGGTTGTAATTTTGGTGCAGACGTCACGCCTGGTAATTTGGTGACACGTACTATTTCGTTCCAAATATCATCAGGACTTTTAATTTCTGGTCGCCAGTTTCTGTAATATTCACCGTTATTATCTTCGATAAGTTGAGACCTTTCGACTGCGCTCAAGGTGACATTTTTGGTGCTATTTGGATTTGCAATAAAACGTCCATCTTTCAACTTAAACAACCCATCAGCATTCACTTTATAACGCTGTCTTTTTCCTTCGGAATTGCGCATGTATTCCGATTTATATTGAATCATGTTTTCATACATAGATAAAGGCGCAGGATCTAAAGGCGACTCTGTTCTACCAGCTTTTCCGACTACAGTTTCAATTTCTGGAATAGTCGCAACCGCCATGTCTAATTGCTGAAGTACACGTTTGTTTTCTTCAACACCAGCATGAGGTAATGAGGTTGGCATTAATAAAAACGACCCTTCATTTAAGGCAGGCATAAACTCTTTTCCTGTATTTTTCATAATCCAAAATCCAGATACAAGAACAGTCGCAGGAATTATTAAAAACAATATTTTATTGGCTAGAGCCCAGTTTAGAATCTGACTATAATACCTTCTAAAAACAGAAAACACACCTAAAATTCCGAAGCAAATAATAGCGACAAAAATAAGATTGACAATGATACTGCGGTTAAATCCTAATGGTCTCCAATAGTCGGCAAGTAGAAATACAATTGCAATCGAGGAAATAATAATATTTATTAGATTTATTTTCTTCTTATCTAATCTCTCTAAAACACCTAGTAAACCAGTGATACCAAAAGCAACTAAAAGTAATCCTAACCAAAAGCCGTAAATAATAATTGCAATTCCCGCAAGTATTAAAACGCCATTTAAAAAATATCTAAAGGAGTTTTTTAATGTTGTTTTTCTGAATAAATACGCTGCAAAAGGTGGAATTAAAAACAAGGCGATCACCAAAGAGGCTGACAATGCCATCGTTTTTGTAAAGGCTAAAGGTCTAAACAATTTCCCTTCTGCACCAATCATAGTAAATACGGGTACAAAACTGATAATAGTAGTTAAAACGGCAGTTAAAATAGCACCAGATACTTCCGCAGTAGCGTAGTAAATAACCTCGTTAATAGTGTATTCTGTTCCATCTTCACGAAGTCTTAAAGCATCATCGTCCAGATGTCGAATCATGTTTTCGGCGAGTATGACGCCCACATCAACCATAGTTCCAATAGCAATAGCAATACCCGAAAGCGCCACAATATTAGCATCTATGTTAAACAGTTTCATGGCAACAAAAACCATTAAAACAGCAACTGGTAATAATCCTGAAATTAGAATAGAAGCTCTTAAATTAAAAACCATTATTATAATCACCAAAATGGTAATTAATATCTCTAATGTCAATGCTTCGTTGAGGGTGTCTAAGGTTTCTACAATCAGTTCTGTACGATCGTAAAAAGGAACCACCGTTAATTGAGAGGTGCGTCCATCTGCTAATACTTTAGAGGGTAAACCGCCTTTAAGCTCGTTAATTTTTGCTTTTACATTGGTAATGACTTCCATAGGATTGGCGCCATATCTTGCCACTACAACACCACCAACAACTTCAGCACCTTCTTTGTCTAAAATCCCTCTTCGTGCAGCAGGACCTAAGGTAACCTTACCAATATCTTTAATTTTAATAGCGGTAAAGTCGGCAGAAGTCACTACAGCGTTTTCAATATCTTCAACAGATTTTACATAGCCTAAACCACGTACTAAATATTCCGCTTGATTAATCTCTAACGTTTGGGCGCCAATGTCTTGATTACTATTTTTAACCGCTTTTACAACTTGGTTTAAACCAATATTGTATTGGCGCATTAATTCGGGATTAACATCGACTTGATATTCTTGAACATAACCACCAATAGAAGCGACTTCAGCAACACCACTAGCAGAAGATAAGCCGTATTTTACATAGTAATCTTGAATACTTCTTAGTTCTTGTAAATCCCAACCGCCAGTCACGTTTCCGTCTGCGTCACGACCTTCTAAAGTATACCAAAATATTTGCCCTAAACCTGTAGCGTCTGGTCCTAAAGCAGGATTTATACCTTCTGGTAATAAGTTACTTGGTAAAGAATTTAGCTTTTCTAAAATACGGCTACGGCTCCAGTAAAACTCAACATCTTCTTCAAAAATGACGTAGATACTAGAGAATCCAAACATAGACGAACTTCGAATGGTTTTTACTCCAGGAATTCCCAATAGGGAAGAGGTTAATGGGTAGGTAATTTGATCCTCAATATCTTGAGGCGATCGACCATCCCATTTTGTGAATACAATTTGTTGGTTTTCGCCAATATCAGGAATGGCATCTACAGCAACAGGATCGCTTAGTAAAAAGCCAGTATCCCAATTAAATGGTGCATTTACAGTTCCCCAACCAATAAAAAGGGCAAGTAATAATACGGCTACAAGTTTATTTTCTATTAGAAATTTAATGCTTCTATTTAGCATAAGGTTTGATGTTTAAAACAATTAGAAAGAGGTGACATCCCAAATAGGAAAACACCGAATACAGTACATTATCCTAATGATAGAAATCACTGGATAATACAGTCTATTGTTTTAAAATCAGATTAAATAAGTCTCGTCTAACTTAAAGATTTGCGTTGTGACGAGTGGTGGCTCGTAAGCCTTGTAAGATGTTCTAGTAGTACTTAAACCTTCAAAAATAGTATTAAATGTATATACAAATGAAACTATAAATAGCTGTTGCTGAAATGATATTTGATCTATTTGTAGTTGTAATTTATCTTGACCATCAATAACTAGTTGTTCATCATTACAACAGTTTTTTTTGATAACAGTAACAGAGCAATCTTCAATGGTAGGTTTTTGCATTTCCATACCACAACCTTCTGCTTTATGAAATAATGCAGTTTCTACTAAAGTATCTCCGCAGTAATGCGAATTTAATGTGAATGACATTGTAGAGAAAACCACTACAAGAGCCATTACAAGCGACATTATTTTATGGAAATTTTGTTTCATAAGTAAGCGCGAAGTTATTTATTTAAAAAATATTAAGTAGCAATTTTTTGTTAATTTTAATAGTATTACAACGTATTAATAGCCCTAAAAGGTTAATTTCCAATATTTAACAACCAAAACTCTGATATTTTATTACTTTCTTTTCCCTCATTATTATTTTCTAAAATTTTTTGAATTATATTTTTATATTCTTCATGTTCTCCACTCTTAAGAGCTTTTTAAATTATCGGTATTAATTCCGATATATCAATACTTTTTAAAGTTTTATGATTCCATTTTTTGCCATTAACAACAGGTGTTAAATAATCAATAGCAAGGGCTAAACTCTTATTATTTTCAGATGTGTAATGCCACATGTTTTCACCAACTTTATTTCCTAAAACAGCAATATTTACTAATGTTTGTAAATTAAAACAACTATAAAAAAACGATCTTGATCTAGCTAATTCATGAGTTTGTCCCCCTTCACTATCTAGCATATCATCTAAACTTTTTTGAGCAGATATGACCATATCTTTCACCAATAAGATGCCACCTATATAAAAAGCTAAAGAAGCGACTTGAAATTTATACCATGAGCCGTGGTTATTATCTTTTAAACTTCCTTGAATTCCTAAATCACTTTTAGTTAGCCATTTTAAATAGATGGAAAACCATTCATCCGTTTTTATTTGGTGATTGGAATCCTAATGTATAGAGTTTGAAATTAAAGCTACGGCATCTGGCAGATAACGAACTATTGATCGACCATCTAAAATACTTAAACGTCTTTTGTCAGGATTAGCTGGCACGCTTTGTGCATATTCTAAATGTGGATTCATTTGTGTATCCGAATTTAAAAACCAAGTTTCAATGCTCTCTCTGCATATTTTTCATCATTCGTAAAATAATATGCAAGATTAAGATTACAAACACCACGACCCATAAAACCTAACCTTTTTCTATCGACAGAATCTGTTTGCGTATCAGGATTTGTTTTTCCATCTTTTCGTATCCAAGGTAATCCATCCTTTTTTTAGAATCTGGCCACCAATATCTACTTATGCTTAAATAATCATGCACATTTCCAGAAGTTGGCAATATAGTTTTATCTGTTACAGATGGATTTTTAGTTATGAGTAATTTGTTAACTTCTTGTATCAGTTTAGAGTAGGCAATCCGCGTTTCTTTTGAAGCTGTACCATTTATTATTTTTGCTTTTACTT
The DNA here is from genome assembly GCF_019021925.1 of Cellulophaga sp. HaHaR_3_176. Classification (NCBI taxonomy): domain Bacteria; kingdom Pseudomonadati; phylum Bacteroidota; class Flavobacteriia; order Flavobacteriales; family Flavobacteriaceae; genus Cellulophaga; species Cellulophaga sp. HaHaR_3_176. Next base: position 1,409,815 of record NZ_CP058990.1, on the reverse strand, counting down.
TAGCTAATTCAACAGAATTTAAACGTATAAATGTATTTGAAAAAGCAGTAACACTTACTAAATATAATATAACTAATAAATTATTTTTTATTCATTTATAAAGAACATTTAGTTTTGCAATTTTCTGATTTAATACACCTTAAGTGTTTTTATCTGAAGTTTTACAACGCTCTGTTCCAAGCGTTTTTTAAATACACTAAATCTTTCTTTATACGACTTAAAACTTCATCTTTATCTATAGTTATTTTTGTATTTCCTTTTTCAGCACCACCTAAGTCATATTCGACATGAAGTGAAACAGGCACATTAATTTTATACTTTTTAATTAAAGAAAAGTAGTGATTAAAATCGACCATACCTTCACCTAAAGGTACATTAATAGGCTGCCATTTACCATCAATTACTCCCCATTTAAAATCTTTTATAACTAATGAATTTATATGAGTATGTATACGTCTTAAACCAAGTTCCCAACTTTTGCCACCTTCAACTATAGCATGTCTTATATCATATTGGCACCCTATAAATTGACTTTTTGCAGCGTCTAAAATAGGAGGAATATCCCAAACAGCAGCACCCACATGCATACCTGCATGGTTTTGGTACGCACCAATAATCCCCAGTTCTTCATTAAATAGAGCTAATTTTTTAGCTTCTTCACCATATAAATTCTGACTTTCTTCAATAGATCTATCTTCAGGGTACTCTAACCAATCAGTACGGTAACGTGTAAAGCCTAATTTACTTGCTGTTTTTAATACTGTTTTATGTTCTTCACTACTTATATCCCAAACATTAGTAGACATCATATTTGAACTAAGACCATGCTTTTTCATAGCTTTTACAGCCTTAGGCAAATCACTTGCCACATTTTCAGGTAGTACATGACCTTTTTTACGCACGGTTAAATCTAAACCATCAAACCCCATTTCAGCTGCCGCTGCTGACATATCTTCATAATTTAAAAACTGTAAATGCTTTGAAAACAGATGCACCTCTAGGTCAATTGGAGATGTTGATACAGTTGGTTGAGCAGCATTATTAAAAGATAATAATGGTATACTTGCTAAGCCTGCAGCCGAAAGTTTGGTGAATTTTCTTCTTGAATAAATAGTTGGTTTTTTACTCATTTTATAGTCTAGTTAAAAATCTGGTTTTCATATATGCTATGAAGATAATAGATTTTATCTAATCTTAACTACTAGAATATAACTAGCTATAATTGTAGTACTTGAGTGTGTAATTTTATCTAAAACAAACCTTTTTATCGTGTTTTTAAAGGTTTAAGACTTATAAATACGATGGTGTAAATGAACAGTAATAATAAATACCAGGTATTAGATACCAAGTCGAAATAATCAATTTTACCTTTAGAGAAACTTAAAATCATTAATACTTGCGCACCATATGGTAATAAACCTTGAATAATACAGGCAAAAATATCTAAAATAGAAGCTGTTTTTTTATTATCTAGTTCGTATTCATCATTTATAGTTTTTGCAATAGGGCCAGCAATTATAATAGATACAGTATTGTTTGCAATAGCCATATTAATAGTACCAACTAAGCTTGCGATACCTAATTGTGCTGTTTTTTGGTTTTTGATTAACTTTTTAATTTTAACCAGTATAAAATCAATTCCTCCATTTTTTTCAACTAATGCAGCTAAACCTCCTGTAAGTAAGGATAGTAGGAATATTTCAGTCATATTTGTAAAGCCTAAATAAGATATTTTAGTAGCTTCTATCAATGTAAAATCACCATATATAATTCCTAATAAACCTGCAAAAATAGTCCCTAAAAGCAAGGTTGCAAATACATTCACACCAACTATAGAAAGAATGATAACCAATAAATAAGGTATAATTTTAATTACAGAATATGTATATATAACAACTTCTGTTTCAGAAGATTTAAGGCCTAGACCTTGAAAAATTAAAATAGCAATCGTAAATAAGGCTGCTGGTATAGCGATTTTAATATTTTGTTTGAACTTATCACTCATCTTACAACCTAAAGATTGAGTTGCGGCTATAGTTGTGTCTGAAATAACTGATAAGTTATCTCCAAACATACTACCACCTAATAATGCGCCACATAAAATAGCTAAATCAGCACTACTTTTATCAGCAAAACCAACCACTATTGGCGCCAATGCAACTATTGCACCTACAGATGTTCCAGTAGAAACGGATAAGAAACCTGCTATAATAAAAATGCCTACATAAATATATTGAATCGCAATATAATCTAAACCAAGATTTACAATGGCATCTACACTACCTGTTTCATTAGTAATTGCAGCAAATGCACCTGCTAATAAGTAGATAAGGCACATGGTTAATATTTTATCATCACCACAACCTTTTAGCAATGTGTTAATTTTTGATTTTATAGTTTGCTTGAACATTATAAAAGCAACTATAATACCGACAATAACAGCAATAGGAGCAGGTAAGGCATAAAAATCATTTTGGTAAATACCAACGCCTAAAAACGTAAAAACAAATACAAATAGGGGGATTAGTGCTGAAAATTTAGGAATACGTTCTTTTTTATTTGACATACTACTTTATACTTTAAAAAAGAAATAGCTGCAAACAAATAGAAGTATGAATTAACATTTGTTCCAATTAATTGGCTTATCTATTTAGCACCTTGCTCGTTATTGCAGGTTGCTATCTCTTTTTTTTGAGATTCTTGATACTAATTTTAAGGCGGTAAAATTAAGATATAAAAAGATTAATTATTCTTAAAATAAGTTAATTCTTAAAATTATAATTATTCGCTAAACCAATCTTTTCAATTCATAGATAATTATGGACTTGGTTTATTTTCCTTCAGATAATATCATAGTAACAAATTTTTCTAATGATGTAAATATGGTGCCTATTTATACTGTTATTGTTGTGTAGAGTATGTACTTTGATTTAAAATATGAATTACCTTAAGCTATAAGTTTTCTAAAATACATCTGTATGAGTGCAGAAATTTTTATGCAAATGTGTCATACTTTGTTAGACATAGGTACCGTAAAATATATGGTTGTACCAACATTTTCCTCACTAGTTACCCATAATTCACCACCATTTCCTTCTGCCATTTCTTTACATAAAAAAAGACCAAGACCTGTCCCTTTTTCATTATCAGTCCCAAAAGAAGATTTCATATGAGCACTTTTAAAAAGCATTTGTAGTTTTTCAGGAGACATACCAATTCCATTATCGGCAATAGCAATTTCAAGAAAATTATTTTTAATTGAAGCATTAATAGTTATAATACCGTTTGTATTTGTAAATTTAATAGCATTACTTATAAGGTTTCTAAGAATTATTGTCAAGTGATTTTTATCACTAAAACAATTAGTATTAGGTACTAGATTATTAATACTAATCAGCTTTTTTTCTGCTAATGGAGATAAAACCTTGATTGTGTTTTCTAAAACACTATTTATTTCTAATTGTCGCTGTTCTACAACAATACCATTCATTTGTGTTTTAGCCCATTCTAAAAGATTGTTCAGCATTACTGAAATACCTTGTATGTTTTTTAAAGCTTTAGGCAGTAAAATGTTATAATCTTCCTTGGTCATTGATCCTGTCAAGGAAAGTTCTAAAAGTGCATAAAAAGAATTGATAGGCCCTTTGAGGTCATGTGCTATAATTGAAAATAATTTGTCTTTAGTTTCGTTCGCTTCACTGAGTTCTGCCTCATGTTGCAATAATATGTTTTGTTTTTCCTCTAACTCTTCTGTATGTTTTAGCTGAAGTTTATTTGTTCTGTAAATTTGAATTAGAAATAAAGAAACTATCAAAAGAGCAGCTATGGCTAAATATACATAACTCTTTTGCTTCGCAATAACTTTACTTTGATCATCTATAAGTTGTTTTTTTTGATTTTCAAATTTCATTTTACTAAGAGCAACTCCAAGTCCTTTTTTAAATTTTTCGTCAGCTTCTTTCTCATAAAGTAGTCTATACTCATTCATGTAAGAAAAAGCCTTTTTATCTTCACCTTTTTTGTGGTATATATTAGATAAAATTAAATTCGATTCTTTTATAGCCTTAGAAAGACTTATTTGTTTAGAAATTTGCAATGCTTTTAAGGCATATGTTTCAGCTAATTCTAAATTTTCAAGTCCTAAATAAGATTCTGCTAAGCCTTGATATGTTCCTGTGTACCCATTACTATAATCAATTTCATCACATAGTTTTTCTGACTCAATAAACCACATTAATGATTCTTGATAGTTTTTTCTTTCAAGGCCAATTTTACCTTTTCCCATATACGCACTTGATAACCAATCTTTTCTGTTTTGTTTTTTAATAATGGGAATACCATCATTAAACAAACGCTCTGATTCTTCTAAATCTCCTATTTGCCTGTATATGTGTGCAATGCTAAGCGTAGAGACAATTAATAAATCTTCGTTTTTAGCATCAATATTAATTTGTCTTGATTTTTTATGAAAAATTAAAGCAGTTTCAAAATCATCATTATAACTATATAAAAAAGCGATATTAGTACTAAGCACAGACATCATGCGAGTGTCATTAACTTTCTCAGCAACTGTTAATGCCTCTAAATATTTTGTAAGCGCATTTGCATGATCTCCTTGAAAATGAAAATCAATACCCATATTATTTAACGCTGTAATTTTTGCATTATCTAGGTTATAAGCATTCGCGATATCTAAAGCTTTCTTATTATATTCATCAGCTTTGTTTGTATCTCCTCTTTCAGCATAAAAATACCCATAAGTTGATAGTGCTATACTTTCTCCTTTTTTGTATTCAGATGCAACACTTAAATCATAACTTTCTTTTAATAATATAGCTGTGCTGTCTGGGTTGGCACGCATATTAGTTTCTGCTAAATCCAAAAGTAAATCAATATAATTACTATTCTGAGGGTTAAAATCTGAATGAGATTTTAACTCTGATATTTTAGTAAGCGTACTTTTTCCTACTTGTCCTTGAAGTTTAGGACAACAAATAAAAACCAATAAAAAAACGAAATAAAAATATTTTTTCGAGAAAATAAATCTTGCCATTAAGTTATAATTTTTGAAAAATTACGAACAGATTTTTTTATAATATCACTTATGTTACAAAAAACACATTTTGCGTGCATTTTCTTACTAATTAAACTTTTGATTTTATATTACAATCTATAAATGTCTTACAGACATTTTAGCGTTTAAGACAAAATAGAGTAGTGGTGATTATATAAAATTATTAATAAGCGTACTAAACAACAAAATTCAAGTGAACCTAATTAGGCTCACTTGAATTTTGGGTAAAGGAACTCTCGACAGCTCTTTAGCTCAACTTTATTCTTATTTTTATTAATCAAAATAAGATTGTAGCTCCTTTTTAATATTTTCCCATTGCGATTTGTCGCCGGTAATTACTTGACCTACTTCTTTTATTTTAGAGGTACCGAAACCTATAGCTTCTTTTATACCTATATGCGGTGGTAGTGATAATGCACCGCTACTAACAACAGCATCTATAATAAAAGGTTTTGTACTATTTTTCGCCTGTTGTATGGCTGCACCAATATCTTTCGCGTGCTCTACTCGTACACCATCACCGCCACATAATTTGGCATATTCAGCAAAATTTACATTCGTTTCATGTAGGGCATCTAAGCTTGCTGCTAACCCAACTTGCTCCATTTCTAATTTTACAAAACTAAGTTCAGAATTATTGAAAATAAGCACTTTTATAGGCAGTTCATATTTCACTGCAGTTATAAAATCTTGCATAGCCATATTAAATGCACCATCACCACTTAAACACCAAATTTCTTTATTTGGGTTGGCCATCTGAGCACCTATTGCAGATGGCAAACCAACTGCCATAGAGCCATGATTAAATGAACCTATAAGGCGTCTTTGTTTATTGAACGAAATATGATGGGCAGCCCATATTGCCGAAGTCCCTGTTTCTACCGTAAAAATGGCATCGTCAGCAGCATATTCATCTATAAAACCTGCAAATATTTGTGGGTGTAAAGGCTCATTTTCTCGTGTCGGAGAAGCCTGCTCTTTCATATTCTTTCTCCAACCATCAAAACTTTCTTTCAATTTATCAATGAATCTAGTGTCGTTTTTCTGTTCTATTTTAGGATTAAGCAAATCTAAAAAAGAATAAATGTCACTCCAAACTCCTAAAGAAACTGAAGTTCTATTACCTATATTCTCTTGTCTTATATCGACCTGAATGGTTTTTGTGTCGTGTGGTAGAAAATCAATGTATGGAAAATCAGTACCTAGCATCAATAGCAAATCGCATTTCATTACTGCATTATAGCCAGATGGATTTCCTATCAACCCTGTCAACCCGACAACATTTTCTGTATCATGATCAAATACATCACTAGCACGTAAACTATGTACTATTGGTGCATTTAGTTTTTTTGATAAGGTAAGTACAGCATCACGACTTTCACGACAACCATCACCTGCCAAAATACCAACTGTTTTTGCCTTATTTAATAACGAAGCCGCTTCTAACACTGTTTCTTTATCAGGTACTAAGCGAGAAACATATTTTTTTATAGCATGTACAAATTGTTGGTTTTCAGCTTTCATTTCTGCTATGTTTGCAGGTAATTCTATTCTACAAACAGCATTATTAGCCATGGCTATTTTTATAGCTTTCTGTATGACCATAGGTGCCTGTTCAGGCGTTTTAATGATCGCTTGATAATCACAAACATCATCAAATACTTTTTTTAGATCTACTTCTTGAAAAAAGTTAGTTCCTTGTTGTTTTTGATCTATTTGACCTGTAATTGCGATTAGCGGAGTACGTTCTTTTTTAGCATTATATAAACCATTGATTAAATGCAAAGCTCCAGGACCTACTGTACCTGCACATACACCTAAACCATTTTTGGTTTGGCTATGTCCAAAGGCAGCGAAAGAGGCATTACCTTCATGTTTCATACCTATCCAATCTACATCGTCACGTTCTTCAATCGCTTTAACAAAAAAGTTAAGGGCATCACCTGTAACTCCATATATATTTTCTACACCAACATTTACTAGTATATCTAGTAATTGTTCTGATACATTTTTGCTCATAATATTGTGTTTAAAATTCTTAAAATCAATCTATTATCAATGTTATTTCTACCTATATTCAGGATTTTCAAAATTCCATCGGGTACCATCGTCCCATTCTTTTCTAGAATTTCCGTAGGCTGGGTATCCTTCATTATCTTTTAACATTTTAGCCAAATGCATTAAGTTGTAACTCATGAATGTTGTGTTTCTGTTTGTAAATTCAGAATCGTAACCCACCGGTGGGTTTTTGGTTTCCCCTTGCCACTCAGTATCACCATAACTAGGTCCAGGGCCAACAGTACCAATCCAACCCGCATCAGCTTGTGGCGGAACACTGTATCCTAAATGTTGTAATGCATATAACATGCCCATGGCACAATGTTTTACACCATCTTCATTACCAGTAATAATACAGCCACCAGCTTTTCCATAATATACATATTGTCCTTTATCATTTTGATAACCACTCATGGCATACAAACGTTCGATTAATTTTGAAGCTATTGATGATCGTTCTCCTAGCCAAATAGGAGTACCAATTACAAGTATATCGGCAGCTATTACTTTTTCATAAATTATTGGCCACTCATCTTTTTCAAAACCTTCTTTTGTCATATCAGGTTGTACACCTACGGGAACGTCATAATCTGCAAGGCGAATTGTTTCAACACTTACACCTTCCGATTTCATAATTCCAATCGAAACATCCATTAAATTTTGTGTGTGACTTTTTGAAGGAGATTTTTTAAGGGTACAGTTCACAAATACCGCTTTTAAACTACTGAAATCTATTTTTTTCATGATCTTATTATATAGTGAATGCAAATTATTTACACTAACAGTTTATTAAACTAAAGTTAATATAAACAACCTTAATATGTTTAAATTAAGGTTGTTATGTTTTATTTGTTGATTATTTTAGCCGTTGTTAGACCAAAAGCAATATGGCCGATAAGCATAGCTACTAATCGCATTGGCATAGAACCATCCATCGGTGGCATTTCAAAAATTACTCCCATAACTTTCATTCCTATTTGTGCTAAAACAAGCGCTACAATACCAAATGCGATACCTTTTAGCCATATGTTTTTAATACTGACATTGGGAGCAAAAGCATATCCATATGTTAAGGCAAATATGATTCCCATCATAAAGTGTAACACCCATCCTACAGTAATTGACACACCTATAGCACCAGATAGTAACTTCCAAGGTGCCATTTCTGGCATTCCCATATTTGGTCCAACAATCATTATTATTGTCATTACTACGGTTCCTAAAATTCCTGCTATTGCATATTTTGCAAATTCATTTTTCATACTATATCTGGTTTTATTAATTGAGTTTATTTCTTTAATGTTCTTTTTTTAAAGTATTATTGATTAAAAGATTATATATTGAAACGCAAGGTATTAGAAGAATACCCTAATTATTAGCTCGTACCGTTTGATTATTGCCGTAGAAATTTAGAGAGGTAGTTATTGAAAGATCAATACATCGTACAGAGGATGGTATTTTTAAGACAATATTTTTCTATTATATAAATGATTACATACTAATAATTAAATTTCTTATCTACTTTAAAGTCAATACAATTACAGCTATAAGGATACATCGTTTAATTAAGCCCTTTTAAGAGGTGATCTTATAGATAACAGGATGCCTATTAATTAAAGAGATGTTAATGAAGTTAGTGTAATCCAATAGCTGATTTAGGTATAAGGCATAAAAAAACCTGCCTTTTATAAAAGGCAGGTTTTTTGAAAGATATTTTGTTTAAATAAATTACTTATTCTTTATCAACTGAAGATTTAAATTTGTAGGTGATACCAAAATTAATTCCGAAAGAAGAATAAGGTACTTTTTGCGATAATTTTTTAGAAGCATCTGTATTCGTGTTCGATAAATTATCTACATAGGTTGTTTTATTAACGGTACCTTCTGGTAAATTATCTAAAGTGAAAAAACCACTTACAGCAACTGTACCATCAGGTAAAACAATATTCGTATTAAAATCGGCAAGCTCAGAGTCTTTACGTTTTAAACTAATACCGTAATATTCAGCTTCTACAAAAAGGCTAAAATTAGAATCTAATTCAAAATTATACCCTAAAGCACCAACAAAACCTATAGGAAAATGACCGTGAAAGTCTTCTGTGTAATTAGTCTCAGAGTAAGAACCATTTGGCACTCCAAAAGCTTCAGCTTCGGCTTCTGAAAAAACAGATTTACTGTAAACTACAGCTTCAGTTTTACCACCAATTTTTAATAAGGCACCAAAACGGCCATAAATATTATTGGTAAATTTATACACTACAGATGTTGATGCTCCAAAAGCACGAGCTCTAGCAACAGCATCTACAGTAGTACTCGGAACATTAATATTAGATACTGTTTGATCTGTACCTCGTAAATAACCCAAGCTTAAATCGACACCAAAAGACTCATTAAAAAAATAAGTACCTCTCAATTGTACATTTGTACCTTCGCCATAACTACCATAATAGTTCTCAGTTTCTGATACGTTAATTGTTTCTCCCAATTTCATTCCTGCACTACCAAAAGCATAGCCAGAACTTGCTGAAATCTGAAATTGACTGTATGCTGTAGCAGTCATTATAAACGCAGTAAATGCGATACATATATGTTTCATAATAAATAGTTTTAATCCTCAACAAATATACTTTTTTTTGGTTGGGAGTTGGTTAATGTTAAGGGGATTTATTGCTTCATATAGATATAATAATAGCTTTAAAAATCAAATGGTTTAGCTTATTTTTTTATTTTTTATCATCGATATTTTCTGTGAAATGTAACCGAAAATACTTTGCTCTAAACAATGTATTTTCAGTTAAGGTTTACCATTATTTTACGACTAATAAATACCTAAAGGAATTTACTGAATTATCACTACTATTAATAACAATAGGAGAGTAGCATAATAAAGAAAATAGCATTAGAATTTAAAAAAACAATTAATTTAAATATAGTAGAATTATGAAGCTGAACGAGATACTTTTAAATGAGTTTAAAGATGAAATGAATACCACCAGAAAATTTTTGAATTCTATTTCTGAAGATGTATTTGAATTTACACCGCATGAAAAATCAAAAAAAATGGGTGAACTAGCAAACCATATATTACCTATTTCTAGTTGGATACCTGCAATTACTCAAAATTCAGAATTAGATTGGAGTACAGCACCATCACCAGCGGTATTAAACTCTAAAGAAGCTATTCTTAAACAGTTTGAAGAAAATATAATTGTAGGAGAAAAAGCTTTAGAAGCCACCAATAACGATCAGTTAATGGAATCGTGGACAATGAGAAATGCTGATACGGTTATGTTTTCTGGCACAAAAGAAACAGCTATTCGTAGGTATGTACTTAGCCATACAGTACATCACAGAGCTCAATTAGGAGTTTATTTACGCCTGAACAATATTAAGGTACCTGCAAGTTATGTTGCATCGGCAGATGAAGTTCTATTTTAGAGAACTTCATATAATTTTTTTGCAATAAGAAACCAAACTCATTGTTGGTGCAATACTAACAATGGGTTTTATTTTTTGGTGAGTATATTAAATGGTGAAAAATCTATAAACTCGGTATCTACTTTATGATGGTTTATTGTTCGTATCCATTGTTTAGTTTCAAAGGTCCAAAACCGACCGGTTTCTCCAGATTTATAAAAATCAGCTTCTGAATTTTGATCAAACTGTAACTCAGCAGTACCAGAAAGTTGTAATGTTTCTCCTTTTTTATAATCTACAAAAAGCAATGCAGCTTTAGGGTTTTCGTAAATGTTACCTAATGTACTAAACATGCTATTGCCTAAATAATCAGGTACACGCATACGTCCATTTTCTTGAATTTCAATAAAACCAGGATTACCACCTCTATGTGATGATTCAATAGCTCCTTTTTTTGTCTGTGTGGCTATAAAAAACGTATGCGCATTGCTAATCCATTCGTTCTCTAATTCTCCTAAAATAGTTCCATTTTGATAATTAGAAGATATAGCCTCTACTTTTTCAGGAGTTTCGATAACTTCTCGTTGTATGTGTTTTGGGCAACTAGGATACCCTAATTTAATATCAAAACAAAGTTGATTTTCTTCTTGACGAGCAGTTCCCCAAGCTCTATAACGTGCTCTTCGTGCTGCTTCATGAAACAACAAACCTACAGTAGGGTTAGTTTTAATGTTTGTAAAGAAAATATCTTCTCGACTGCTCGTGATTTTTGATATATCAAATTTAATCTCCTGTACAGACGGAATCGTAATAAAACCTCTTTCACCGATTAATACTGATAACCATATATTTCCATCAGTATCTTCACTACCTGGGAAAGCCAAAATTTGGTGTTCTATAAAGGGTATAGATCTAGTATGAAGAGAATTTAGAACCATGGGAATCCTTTTTTTAGCAATTTCTTCTTCGCCTGCTATTTTTTGTACTGCTAATTGTCCTTTATGAAAAATATTACTCATACGATTATCAATTTCTAGTCGCTTCAATACGGCTATAGTTTTCTTTCTGTTTCTTTTATTTTTAGGTCGTTGATACTAGCATACCTTTTTTTCATCAATCCATTTTCATCAAATTCCCAATTCTCATTACCGTAAGCTCTAAACCATTGTCCTCTTTCATTTCTATATTCATATTCAAACCGAACAGCAATACGGTTATCTTGATATGCCCAAAGCTCTTTTTTTAGTATATAATCCAATTCGTTTTCCCATTTATGAGTTAAAAAATCTTGTATATTCTCTCTTCCATTAATAAATTGGTTTCGATTACGCCATTCAGAATCAATAGTATACGCTTTAGAAATTTTCACAGGATCTTTACTATTCCAAGCATCTTCTGCTAGTTGAATTTTCTGTTTTGCCGTTTCTTTATTGAAAGGAGGTAGAGGATATTTTTTTTCCATTGGTACAAGTTAATTACCTAACATTCGGTACATTAGGATGATATTTTTTATCGTTTTAAATAGGAGTCTTCAATTTCTTTTAGTGTAGTTTCAAAAATGCTTAAATCATTAAGACCTTTGGTTACTATAAGACTTCCTTGAATTTTTATTAATGTGTTTACAGCACTTTGATTGGCTTCTTTTTTTGATAACCCCAATGCAAGGCCTATTTTATCAAAAGCATTTACCCATTTATTCATTCCATTTTTAATCTGAAGGTCAAATAACTCTACACTTTGCCCTATGGATAAAGCCCTAAATATGCAAGCTTCCTTACCACCGTCATACGAATTACGAACCTCGTTTAATGCATTAAGTAGCCTTACTTTAGGAGATTTGCTCTCATCTAATAGGGAAGCGAAAATATGATCATCTACCCATTTCTCAATATGATCAAGCACAGCATTTGCCATTTCTTGTTTTCCATTTGGGAATCTATGATAAAGGCTAGCCTTCTTTAAACCTGTACTTTTCGCTAATTCAGCAAGACTGGTACCTTCATATCCTTTGGAACGAAAAGCCTCTACTAGGCTTGTCATAATCTCTATATCTTGTACTTTTTGTGGTCTCATACTGCAAATGTAAAACAAAACAATAAGTTACCGAACGATTGGTTGTTAATTATTATTAAATGATTGATAGTAGAGTAGTGCTATGTGTTTTTATGATGTGTTTATAAAAAATTCATCACCCTTATTCATAAAATAACAAATACTCTATTTTCTATATTTTTGTATTACTTATGTAAATGTTTTATAGATTATATGTTGAGAAGATTTTTTTAACAAACCTTTTTCTACATAGTTATTCTTTTGATTTTCATCTATAATCCTTGATTTTATAGTATCTTTTAGTTGTAGGTCTAATAATTCTTTTAATTTTAAATGAATGTCACGATCTAAAATAGGCGTTATAACTTCTATTCTATGATCTAAATTACGCGTCATCCAATCTGCAGAACCAAGAAACATTTTTTCTTTTCCATTATTTCCAAAAATGTAGATTCTTCCGTGTTCTAAAAACCGATCTACAATACTAGTTACAAATATATTTTCACTCTGACCTTTAATTCCAGGAATTAAACAACAAATACCACGTATAAGCAACCTTATTTTTACCCCTGCATTACTTGCCTTATATAATAACGTAATCATTTTAGCATCTTGAAGGCTATTTAATTTTAAAGTTATATATGCTTGTTTACCTGCTAAAGCATTTTCAATTTCTACATCTATTAATTCAGTAAACTTACTTCGGCTTGTAAATGGAGATACTAAAAGCTGTTTTGATTTTGGAATAATAATTTGCCCTTCTAATACTTGAAATACTTGGCAAAGTTCTCCTGTAATTTTTTGATTTACCGTCATTAATCCGAAATCTGTATAAATTTCTGACGTTTTTTCATTAAAATTACCTGTACTTATATAACCATAAATATGCGATGCTTTTTCTTCGATACGTTCTATATATAAAATTTTAGAATGTACTTTTATTCCTGGATAGCTGTACACGACATTAGCACCATTTTCTTCTAAAATATTTCCCCATTTTATGTTATTTTCTTCATCAAAACGTGCTTTTGTTTCTATAAATACAAATACTTGCTTTCCTTTTTTAGCTGCATTTAAAAGTGCTTTTGCAACAAGAGAGTTTTTTGAAATTCGATATAATGTAATTTTAATTTTTAGTACATGAATATCATTAGAAGCCTCTTCTAGTAATTGTATAACAGGTTCGTATGATTGGTATGGAAAACACAACAATCTATCTTTGGTTTTGATAGCCTCAAACATATTTGAATACTCACCAAACTCTTTTTGTGATAGCGGAGGTAAATTTATAAAAGATAAATTTTTAGTAGTTGGGTTTGGAAAGCTAAATAAGTCTTTAAAATTATGATATGTACCGCCTTTTATAATATCGGTATCATTAATATCTAAAGTTTTATTTAATTTTAATTGTAATTTTTTTGGTGTTAATTCATCAAATAAAGCTCTTGTAACTTGGCCACTGCTTCTGTTTGGTAAAGCATTTTTAATTTTATCTAATAAATTACCAGAATATTCATTGTCAATATATAACTCTGCATCTCTTGATATTTTTATACTATAAAAATCTAAGTTATAAACCGTTTTCAAATTGTGTTTTAAAATATCATCAACAAATGATATACAATGTTTATCACCTTTTGCAGGAAGCTCAATAAAGCGAGGCGTATCTTCATTGATTTTTACCCAAATAAGAGAATCATCTTCCATTTGCGAAACCAAATACAATTCTTCATTTTCAAGAAAAGGTTTGTTTTTACTAACACTTAAAGATTGTGAAGGTAGAATTTCTTCTTTATAAAATTTTTGACTGAACGCCTGTTGCTCTTGGTTAAATTCTTTATAAGATAATAGATGAATACCTTCACTTTGTAATGCCGGAATAATTTCGGTAAAAAATATGCGTCCAAACTCTTTTTGTTCTATCAGAACTTGTTTCTTAATTTCTCTTAATAATTTATTAGGCTTTGTAATTAAACGTTTTCTAAGTGGTTTATCTAACTGCTTTATTTTTCTAATGTCTGAAACTCTAACTTTAAAAAATTCATCTAAATTAGAAGAAAAAATAGCTAAAAACTTAATCCGCTCATACAACGGATTTTTTTTATCTGCAGCCTCTTGAAGTACACGATGATTAAACCGTAACCATGATAAATCTCTATTGTAATACTCCTTCGTGTTTAACATATTTTTGGATTTTAAAGCGAATTCTTATTTATTTTACCTTTCTGAATTTACTTGAATAACCTCTTAACGACGTTACCGATACTCAAACCTTGAACAATTATTGAAAACAATACAATAATATAGGTAATATGAAGTATTAAATCTCCAGATAGTTCTTTACTTAAGCTTAAAGCTAAAGCAATCGAAATACCTCCACGTAATCCTCCCCAGGTTAAAACAACAACTGTTTTAATTGGTTTTTCTTCTTCATGTTTTAATAATGAATACGGTAAAAACACTGAAATAAATCGAGCTAAGAGTACAATTAAAATAGAAAGTATCCCTAATAAAATATAAACTGTATTGAAATTTAATAAATGTATGGCAAGTCCTATTAGTACAAATAGAATTCCATTAAATACATCATCTAAAATTTCCCAAAAAGAACTAATCGCTTTTTGCACAGGGTTTTTGTCTTCATTAAGGTGTATTTTGTTTCCTATAAATAGCCCTGCTACAACCATAGCTAATGGTGCAGATGTATGCAACATAAACGCACCTGCTGTACCTCCTAAAACTACTGCAAGAGTCATCATTACTGCTAATTGAGGATTTTCTTTAA
This sequence comes from Cellulophaga sp. HaHaR_3_176, assembly GCF_019021925.1. Taxonomy (NCBI): domain Bacteria; kingdom Pseudomonadati; phylum Bacteroidota; class Flavobacteriia; order Flavobacteriales; family Flavobacteriaceae; genus Cellulophaga; species Cellulophaga sp. HaHaR_3_176. Next base: position 1,394,429 of record NZ_CP058990.1, on the reverse strand, counting down.
GTGATTGAATACATTTTAATCCTAAAAAACCAATAACTAATCCATAAAGCAATCCTCCAACTGCTTCTTCTAAAAATAGTACTCCAATTTCTGCTCCAATTTCGCTGTTATTATGTTCTCCTGTAGCTGAAGCAATTAATAATATTCCAGAAAAAACAACAACACCAATGCCATCATTAAATAAGGATTCTCCTTCTATTTTTATACCTAGACTTTTAGAGATATTGGCTTCTTTTAAAATAGCCATAACAGCAATAGGGTCTGTAGGAGATATTAAAGCACCAAATAATAATGCATGTAAAAAAGGTAGATTTAAAGCAAATAATTGTGCTCCCAAAAAGACTAAGCCACCAACTAAAAAAGTAGAAATGAGCACCCCTAAGGTTGCAAATAAAAAAATTGATTTTTTTTCTTTTGTAAGTGCTCCCAGATTAACGTGCAATGCACCTGCAAACAGTAAAAAACTTAAAATGCCATCAAATAATAATGTTTTAAAATCTGCATTTACAATAATGTCACAAAAAAATCTATAAAATTCTGGAAAAACAGTTTCACTTAAAGTAATGGGAATAATTAGAATTAAACTTAAAATCATTAAACCAATAGTTGTGGGTAATTTTAACCATTTATAATTGACGTAATTAAAAAGTGCTGCAATTGTAAATACAATACTGAAAGATTCGAACATTTTAATTTGATTTTGTATTAATATATTTTCCCACAAAAACACCTATAACAGTGGCTAAGTAGAATTGCCCTATGATATTCATAACAAGCGTAAGAGATTGTGCTGGTGCTGTAAGCGGGGTAATATCTCCATAACCAACAGTTGTAATACTTATAAAACTGAAATAATAAAAACTAAAGCCTGAAAACCCTTTAATTAGGTGAAATGAATTTGAATCTAAAAAGTTAATAGCCTCAAAAAGAATTCCACCAATGATTCCTAAATAAAGAAACCCTAATAATGGTCCTAAGATGAACTGTAAGTTTACTTTTTTTATTTTTACTAACTGTTTAATAAGTATAACACTAAAACAAGCAAATAAAACAAAAGAAAACACTAACCTTAAAATTAAAATAGGCTTAGAATTAGTATCCGTGAATTCTAACCAAATAACCATTAATGTTAAAAGTCCAATAATATAAGTCGTTAATTTTTCTGTTTTTTTAGACGCGAGTAGTGAGCTACTTAAAATAACCAAAGTATAATTTGTGACAACCATATAACTTGGACTAAGATTGCTAAGTACTGTATGTACGGGAGTCAATAAAAAATTGAAGGCTCCTATAAGTGCTATTAAGTACTTATATTGCATGACCTTATTCCAATTAATTATTGTTTTTAGCTTCATTCTAAATTAGATTCAAGCATTACTACTTTTCCTTTTCTTAAAACTTCAATTAAAACTTTATTTCCAATTTTTAGATTTTCAATCTGTTTTTTAATGTTACCTAAATCATGGGGTGCGTTGCAGCTTAATCCTTGAATACTTAAAATAATATCGCCTCCTAACCATAATTTTTGACCTAATATTTCTGCTTGAATGATACCAGGTTTTAAACCAATTTTATGGGCAAAAGATTTTGGAGTCACCCGTTGCACTAAAACTCCTGATGTTTGTGGTGTATTAAAAATACCTGCTAATCCTTCATTTAAAAAGAGACCATCAAATCCAGTCCAAAAACTATTTACATCAAACAAAACTTTTTTTGCTGTATCAATTTCCACAGCAAAGCCTAAACCTTCAAATCCACCACTATTCGATAGAATAAAACTTACGATACCAATAAGTTCTCCATTCATATTAAACATTGGCCCACCAGAGTTCCCTTGGTTTATAGAAGCATCTGTTTGCAAAAAACCAGCCATTTCTCCATTAGAAATGATGTTTTTCTTCATCTTACGACTTAAATGCCCAACAGATAAAGAGTGTTCTAGACCTAATGGAGCGCCAATAACAAGAATCTGTTCTCCGATTTTTGAACTACTAGAATTTCCTATTTTTGCTGGTTTTAAATTTGAGGGTACCACTCTTAATTTAAGAAGTGCCAAATCAGCCGCCGTTGAACTTGATATTACGTCTGCCTCAAATGAAACACCGTTTTTGAGTTTAACAGAAACTTCATTTGCTGATTCTACCACATGAGCTGCTGTGATAATAAAACCTTCTTTATTAATAATAACTCCTGATCCTAAACCACCAGAAGCGTTTATCTTCTGATCTTTTACTTTATACTCAACAACCTCTATTGTAACAACTGAAGGGTCTAGTTCATCAAATAATGTAGACAAGTCTTGTGCATTTAAGCTCGTTGTAACAAGCAATACTAATGTATACATTATATTTTCAATTTGATTTATCATAAGTTTTAACATACGTATTTTATCGCTTTAGTAACTTTTAAGGGTGTTATAATAACAACACTTTTGTTGTGTTTTTAAGAAAATTTATATTAAAGTTGCATCTGTAATTATTTCTAATAGAGCAGGGCCATTGTGCGCTTTTAATTGTTCTAAAGCGGGTAGTAGTTCTTCAATTTTTGTAACTCTTATTCCTAATGCGCCACAATTTGTGGCATATTTAGCAAAATTTGCATTATGCAAAGATGTTTTCCAAACATCTAATTCTGCTGCTTTTTGTTCTTTAGAAATTTTACCAATTTCAGAATTGTTTAGCAATACGTGTTTGATGTTCATATTATATTTTACCAAAGTCATCATTTCTCCTAAATACTGACCAAAACCACCATCACCAGAAACCGACCAAATAGGTCTATTTTTTCCTTGTGCTGCCCAAGCTCCCATTGCTGCAGGTAATGCAAAACCTATAGACCCTAAGTAACCAGACATTAAAATAGATTGATTTTTTGGTTCAAAATAACGCCCAAAAGAATATGTGTTGTTTCCTACATCTACAGCAATTACAGCATTGTCAGGAACTATTTTATTCATCGCTTCAAAAACAGCTATAGAACTTAACCCAACATCACTTTCATCTTTTAACCTGCTCGCTTTCTCTTCTTTCCATATAGCCCAACGTTTTGCAATTTGTGGACGCATATCCACCGTGTTTAACTTGCCTTCCGTTTGCTCTTCAATTAAAGATAAAGTTTCAGAGATTTCTCCCCAAAGGGCAGCATCAACTTTATGAAACTTACTTAAAGCTGCTGGATCATAATCTACTTGAATGATTGGTTTTTTTGGTGTAATACCAGTGTGATTAGAAAACGAAGCACCAAAAACCAGTAGTAAATCACTTTCATTCATAAACCATGAAGCGATTGGCGTTCCGCTTCTTCCTAAAACCCCACAACCTAAATCATGATGGTCAGAAATTTGTCCTTTTGCTTTAAACGTAGTTATTACTGGGCAGTTTAATTTTTCAGCAAATGCAATAATGGCTTTCATATGAAAGCGTGCCCCATGACCTACAATAATAGCAGGCATTTTAGATTTTTCTAACATGCCTACAGCTTTCGCAACCATTTGTCTTGGTGGCGAAATATTCATAGGTGTAATTCTTCCTTCTGGTGTTTGCGCTTCTTCACCTTTTGGTTTTTGCATAAAAGCAACTTCATCAGGAAAGGTAATATGAGATACATCTCTATTTAATAAAGCACTTTTTATAGCTAAACTCATTAACTCGCTATGTTTTGAATTTTCTTGTACGCTATGGTTAAAGTTCGCTACGGTTTGGAACGCACCCACTAAGTCTACTTCTTGAAAAGCTCCGGTACCCATAACTTGTGTATTCACCTGACCCGATAATACTAACATTGGAGAGCGATCTACTTTTGCATCCCACATACCTGTAAACATATTGGTAGAGCCAGGACCTGCAATACCAAAACAAACGGCCGGTTTTCCCATTAATTTACCATAAGCAGAAGCAGCAAATGCTGCTGCTCCTTCATGTCGGATACCAAAAAACTGAAACGCATCTTGTTGTTCTAATCGCATCATAGCATCGGCAACTGCAAGGTTAGAATGACCAACCATACCAAAACCAGTATCTACACCCCAATTTACCATAGTCTGCATCATCACATCTGAAATAGTATCTTGGTGTTTTTCTTCTTCAGGGATACCTACAAAAATTTCACCACCTTCTTCTTTTACTTCAAAGGTTGTAACGCCATCATCAAAACCGCCAGGTGGCATACCTGAACAAGGATCAAAATCCCAACCATGCCAAGGGCAACGCAACATTCCGTTTTCAATAGAACCTTCTCCTAATGGTCCTCCTTGATGTGGACATTTATTATCTAATGCAGAAAACTTCCCATCATAATGTGTTAAACACACCCCTTGATGTCCTGCAGTTACCGTTTGTACACGACCTTCAGGTAAGGTTTTTTTATCTTTTAATACACTGTACCATTTTGTTGTTTTCTTCATAATAGTTTATGTTTAATCTAGTTGGTTTTTAAATTGATTTTGACGAATGGTAACAGCTCTAAATGAATAGATAATCAAAGGTAAAAGCCCAATGAGTGCTGAAACAATTGCTAAAACACTTATATATAATGATATTTTTTTGATGTTGTATAGACCGTTAAACACCGCAGAAACTAATAAAAGTGCTACAGCAACATAGAAAAATACCATGGCCATATTAAGCAACTTTAATTGCATTAATTTCTTAATAATTATAGATTTATATTTAGAACCTTCAATCATTTCACTTATTTCATTATTTAATGTCACCATTAAATTTGAAGTTGAAAGAATAAGTAAGGCCAAACTAGGCACAATTGTAACGGGCAAATACCAGTTTTCCATGTCTCTATTTTAAATGATTAGAGAGAACAGAACTAGCCATGACGTTATCTAAAGATACAAATTTGAAAAATTTATATTCTTTAAAATACTCTAAAATTGAAGTGGAATAGGGTAGACCGTATTTGCTTAATATTAATAAAATAGTGACGATAAGATCTAGATTATCCGAAATTTTAGTTGGTTTCATTATTTTTGTTCGGTTTAGTTTTTAGTTGGTCGAACTATGTTAAAATTACTTTCAAAAAAAATAAAGTACTATAAATAAAGTAGTTGTATTGCGCATATTACATATTAGAATTTAATAAAACATTATGAGATGGTTTTTATCTATTTTATATTAAATCGGCGAAAAAAATAAAAGAGTTATATTATTTTTGCTTTTAAACACTTTACATAAATCCTGAAATTTGTTAGAAAAAAGACAACAATTACCTCAAGAAGAATTTATAAATACAGATTATTTCATTTATTGTTTAGAAGCTGTTGAAGATGTAGAAATAGATCAGGTTACCGAAACCCAAAAAAAATTAGATCAATTGACCATGCAATTTGGGGTTGGCAGTATTTATAAAACATGCGACACTATTGAAGGTTTAGAAGCTAGCTTAAATACGTTAGTTTTAGATGATCATAATTTTAAAAACTATGAAATAATATACTTAGTTATAACAGGCGAAGCAAATAGTATTTGTTTGAATGATTACTACTATAGTTTACAAGAAATAGCGGAGCTTTTTGAAGGAAAATTAAAAGGTAAGATTTTACATTTTTCAAATGCTAAAGTTCTTGATTTAGATGAAGAAGAAGCACAATATTTCTTAGATGTTACTGGTGCAAAAAGTGTTTCTGGATACGGTAATGATTTTAATGAATTAACAAGTTCAAATCTTGATATTGCATTCTTTAATTTATTTAAAGAAGATGAAAATATATTAGATGTTGTAGAAGAGTTACATCAAAGACATTATAAAAGTTGTAAACAACTTGATTTTAGATTGTATTATTAACTAATTATACACAGTATCCAAATTTAATAAGGCACTTTTTGATCAACATATCAGATATAATACAAGCGCTACAGCCATTGGTTAAACTACCAAAACAAATTCGCTTTGTCCGAAGCGACGATAGGAGTGAAATGGGAATGTGTATGGAATAGTTTTATACGTACTAATAATAAATTCTTTAAATAAAACAATTTTCACACGTTCCTTGAAGTAAAATTTGAGACACATCAACTTTACGATTAGGAATATTAGGGATAAGAACATCTGCTGATAAACAATCTACTTTTCCACAATCTGAACATTGAAAGTGTGGATGAGCATCATGATGTTCAGAACTGGAGCAACCACTACATTTTGCATACCATTTATGTCCGTTTTTACCTAAAAACGAATGCAGAACACCATCATCTTCTAGCTTATCTAAAACACGATATATGGTCGTTTTATTCATCTTTAAACCAAGACGTTCTATTAATGTAACCACTGAAATAGCTGATGATATCTTTTCAAATTCATTAAGTAGTATTTCAACCGATTTTGTTCTTCTCAAAATGCCCATAAAACAAATATAATGCAACTAAGTTGTAAAAACAAATAACATTATTATATTTGCAACTTAGTTGCAATAAGGTATGATATTAGTAAAACAAAAAACAGATAATATAGGAGCCATAGCAAGTACGTTATGTCTTTTACATTGTGTAGTAACCCCTTTTATTTTTATAGCTCAAGCTAGTTCTGTCATCTGTTGTGATGCACCACCTTATTGGTGGAAATTTATGGATTACTTTTTCTTAGCAATTTCTTTTTTTGCTATTTACTGGTCTACAAAAACAACTTCTATTAAGTGGATAACGCCTATGTTTTGGTCAAGTTGGGCTGTATTGGCTGCAGTTATCTTGAATGAAAAATTAGAACTATTTCACTTACCAGAAGCTATACTATATATACCTGCTATTGCCTTAATAATACTGCATTTATATAATAGAAAACACTGTAAATGTAATGTTGATAAATGTTGTGTAAATGAAGAATAAAAATCAAATAGAAGTTACTGGAGATAACCATTTTTCTACAAGTATTAGAACGCCGTTGCGTACAGATGCATTTGAGAAATCAGATGAGGAAAAGATCATTAACATTCAACATCATTTTAAAATGATCATGGAAGAAATGGGACTAGATTTAACAGATGATAGCCTATCAGGAACTCCATACCGTGTTGCTAAAATGTATGTAAAAGAGCTGTTCTATGGTTTAAACCCAGTGAACAAACCAAAACTTTCAACTTTTGAAAATAAATACGGGTATCAAAAAATGCTTGTGGAACAAAATATTAATATTGACTCAGCATGTGAACATCACTTTTTACCAATTGTAGGACATGCCCATGTGGCCTACGTGCCCAAAGATAAGGTCATTGGGTTATCTAAAATTAACCGTTTGGTAGATTATTATGCGCGCCGTCCTCAGGTGCAAGAACGCTTAGTACTTCAAATTTTAAATGATTTGCAAAATGTCTTGGATACTAAAGATGTAATTGTTTCGGTAACCGCAAAACATTTATGCGTGTCTTCCAGAGGAATAAAAGACCAAAGCAGTTTTACTACGACTTTGGAATATGGAGGCTGTTTTTCTGATTCAGATACCCGGAATGAGTTTTTAAAAATTATAGGACAAGAGCGGTTACATTAAATCTATTTATAAAATTTTTAGGCACAAAAAGTATGGAATACAACCGTAGAAAATTTATTTCCTTTATGGGTAAAGCAGGACTAGGAACTGTAGTTATGCCACAGTTTTTAATTAGTTGTGGTAGCACGGCAACACCTACTAACGGATTCAGAAACATTTCAAAAGAAAGGCTAAACACTTTAAAAGCTTTTGCTTTGGAAGGGTTAGTTGCTTCTGATACGGACGACTTGTTATTAGCCAAGGGATTAAATTATCATACCATTATAAAGTGGGGAGATAAAATAAGCGATACAGATACATTTGGGTTTAATAATGATTTCACATGTTTTATACCTTTTGATGAAAACAACCCGAAAGACGGTTTACTATGGGTTAATCATGAATATGTGAATCCACTTTTTGTTTCAGATTTTGATGCTAGAAAATATGAAAATCCTTCTGAACATAGAACTAAAGAGCAGGTTGATAAAGAGATGTATGATGTGGGTGGTACCATCGTAAGGATCAAAGAAGAGAATGACGTATGGAAAGTGGTTGAAAACGACCCTCATAATCGCCGAGTTAATGGTAAAACACCAATAAGCGTTAATTGGGACAGCCCCATAAAAGGCAAATCAACTATTATTGGCACAAATAGCAACTGTTCTGGCGGTATTACACCATGGAAAACCTTTCTTACCTGTGAGGAAAACTATGATGGTTTCTTTGGAGAAACCGAATACGACACAAATAATGTAGCTACACATAGACCTAGTTCTTACGGTTGGGAAAATTTTTACGACTATCCACCAGAGCATTATGGCTGGGTGGTAGAAGTAAACCCAAAAGATGGCACAGCTCAAAAACATATTGCTTTAGGACGATTTGCGCACGAATGTTGCACCTTATATGAATTAGAAGATAAAAGGGTAGTAGCCTATACGGCAGATGATAAAAATGATGAACATTTATACAAATTTATTTCATCTGAGCCGGGTTCTTTAAAGGAGGGAACTTTATTTGTAGCAGATACTATCAATGGTATTTGGTTGGCATTAGATTGGGAAACTCAAGCCGTTTTAAAAAGTAATTTCAAAGATCAGACCGAGGTATTGATCCGGGCACGAGAAGCAGCCAAACTTCTTGGTGCTACTGCGTTAAATAGACCAGAGGATATCGAAATAGACCCAATTACGGGAAACATTTTTATTTCGTTGACAAATAATAAGCCGAAAGGAGATGTTCACGGTTCTATTTTAAAAATAGAAGAAAATAATGGTGCCTTTGATGCTTTACATTTTAAAGCTTCTACCTATTTGGCTGGCGGAGAAGAAAAAGGTTTTTCTTGTCCAGATAATTTAGCGTTTGATTTATCAGGAAACCTTTGGTTGACTTCAGATATGTCGGGTAATTCTATGAATAAAAAAGATAAGCCTTATATGGCTTTTAAAAATAATAGTCTATTCGTAATTCCTAGACTTGGTGAAGATGCAGGCAAGGTAATTCGTGTCGCTTCAGCACCAAAAGATGCGGAGTTAACGGGACCTTGGTTTTCACCAGACGGAAAAACTTTATTCTTAAGTGTGCAACACCCAGGGGAACAAACTACAGATTTAAAAAACCCTACCAGTACATGGCCTTTTGATGAAGATGGTATCCCAAAACCAGCTGTGGTTGCCATTACAGGAGATTTAATCGAAAAAATGAACAAGTTAAATCAAATTAAAATATAATAACGAATAAAACCTATTGCATTATGGAGGCTATAATTACGGTGGTAGGTTTTTTAGGAGCAGGAAAAACTACCTTACTAAGGTTCTTAATTAACAGTTTTATTGAACAAGGGTTTAACCCCTATGTGATTCTAAACGATTATGAAAATGCCAATTTAGATGCACAACAATTAAGCAAGCAGATGGCATCAAATGCTATTAAGCCTTTAAGTGGTAGCTGTATCTGTTGTAGTGGGATTATGGAACTTAGAAATATGGTAAACAGAATTCCTGATAGAAAAAACGGGATTACACTTATCGAAGCCAACGGAACATCAGATGCTTGTTCCTTAATGGAGTTTTTGGGGGTAGGGCTTCATGATCGGTTTTTACCACCCATTCAAATTTCTGTGGTAGATGTTAAAAACTGGCAAAAAAGGGGAGCACATAACGAACTGGAAGCAAACCAAATTCAAATTTCTTCTCTATTGGTTTTATCACATCTTGAACAGGTATCAGAGAATCGAAAAGCAGAAGTTATACAGCAATTGAAAATATGGAATCCAACGGCGAAAGTAATCCCCATGCAGCAGTTAGATGTTTTATTGTTACCTGAATTAGGGCCTTCTCTAAATTCTGCTCAAAAGTTAGACCATCAAAAAGCACACTGGGCTTCATGCGCTGTAGATTTGCCAAATTTGCCCCATTCCAAAGCTATTGATGGTATTTGTGCGGCACTTCCTAAAAGTTTACTGAGAGTTAAGGGTTGTACGATAATTAGTGGCGATGCACATTATACTTATTTTGAGCGCACTCCAGATGGCAAAGTGCATATAAGGCCTTTTAATGGTGTACCTATAACAGGCTCTAAATTGTTGACAATTGGCCCAGGAAGTGAGACGTATCTATTACAAAAAATTATTACATCCATTCTTTCAAAAAATCAAGTTATCGATAAAAATACCCCATAAAAAATAATAGCAGAAGTAGTAAGTATACAAAACAATAAATCACATGAAAAAATTACCTGTAACTGTATTAAGTGGTTTTCTAGGTGCTGGTAAAACTACCTTGTTGAACCATGTGCTCCATAACAAAAAAGGATTAAAAGTAGCCGTGATTGTTAATGATATGAGTGAGGTTAATATTGATGCTCAGTTCATTGCAAATGAAAACACGCTCTCTAGAACGGAGGAGAAATTAGTAGAAATGTCTAACGGCTGTATTTGTTGCACTTTACGTGAAGATCTTATGGTAGAAGTTGAAAAGTTGGCAGCCGAAAACAGATTTGATTATCTACTTATTGAGAGTACAGGAATCAGTGAGCCTATTCCCGTAGCACAGACTTTTACATTTGAAAGTGAAGATGGTAAAATAGATTTAAGTCGGTTTAGTTTTATAGATACTATGGTTACCGTAGTAGATGCATTTAACTTTTTAAAAGACTTTTCAAGTTCAGATTATTTAACCACACGAGCGCTTACCTCTATTGAAGGTGACGATAGGACTATTGTTAATTTATTGACCGATCAAATTGAATTTGCTAACGTTATTATTATCAATAAAATTGATTTGGTACGTCCAGAACAGATTGATGAATTACATGCTATTCTACATAAATTAAATCCAGAAGCGCGCATACTTACTGCCAATGAATCTAAGGTTGCTTTAGAAAATGTACTGAATACAGGTTTGTTTGACTATGAAAAAGCAGAAGCGTCTGCTGGATGGTTAAGAGAATTAGAAAATGATCATGTACCTGAAACAGAAGAATACGGAATAAGTTCTTTTGTTTTTAGAAGTAAAAAGCCATTTCATCCAGAGCGCTTTTTAACATATCTGAACCAAAATTTTCCTCAAAATATTATTAGAAGTAAAGGTTTGTTTTGGTTAGCTTCAAGAACTAATCATGCTTTATTGTGGAGCTCTGCAGGTGGTTCATGTAAAGCAGATAATGCAGGTGTTTGGTGGGCTTCTATGACTTTTGGAGAACGTTTAGCTTACGCCTCCTTTCTAGATCATAAGGATGAAATTGAAGAAAATTGGGATCCTGTGTTTGGAGACCGAAAAGTAGAATTGGTTTTTATAGGGCAGCATATAAACAAAGATGAGATGCTAAGGGAGTTAGAGGGTTGTTTACTTACAGCTCATGAAATAAACCTTTGGAAAAATCAACAATTTCCTCAGCAAGATGTATGGCCAATAGCTATATAAAATTTTTAAGAAGGTTTTTTATAGAATTCAAAATGATACAAACAGATCATCTTACTTTTCAATATAAAAAAAAGGATATTACTTTTAGCTTTCCTGATATCACTTTAAACAAGAATGAAAATCTACTCATTTTAGGAAAATCTGGTATTGGAAAAACTACCTTGTTGCATCTAATAGCAGGGTTATTAAAACCGACTTTAGGAACCATTAGTATTGATGCTATTGCCATTAATAAATTAAGTAATCGTCAGTTAGATGAATTTAGAGGAGAAAAAATAGGCTTAGTATTTCAAAAGAATCACGCTATAACCTCATTAAGTGTTCAAGAAAATTTACAAGCGCGTCTTTATTTTAGTAAAAGCAAAATAGAATTTTCTGCTATTGATGCTTTACTAAAACAATTAGACTTACATGAAATTAAACATCATAAAGCGCACCAGCTCAGTGAAGGGCAATTGCAGCGTTTAGGTATTGCATCTGCCATTATACACGAACCAAGTTTAATTTTGGCAGATGAACCAACATCTAATTTAGATGATGAAAACTGTAAGATTGTAATAGAATTACTGATAGCGCAAGCCAAAAAGACTAAGGCAAACTTAATCGTAATTACGCACGATTATAGAATTAAACCGTTTTTTCAAAACTTCATCACGCTATGAATATTTGGAAAATTAGCCTGCAAAACATAAAATCTAAGCCGCTTTATACTTTTTTGAGCGTTTTTGTTTTAGTGCTGAGTATTACTCTACTTTTAGGAATTCAGCAACTGAAAAAATCATTCGAATACCAAATAGAACGTAATTTGGGAGGTATTGATATGGTCGTGGGTGCTAAAGGAAGTCCTTTACAACTTGTATTGGCTTCAGTGTTGCATCTAGATAATCCTACGGGGAATATATCTTACCAAGAAGCACTGAAGATCGGCAAAAATCCAATGATAAAATCGGCGGTACCAATCTCGTATGGCGATAACTATAAAGGATATAGAATAGTGGGAACAACGGCAGATTTTGGATCCCTTTACAATGCTGAATTGGAACAAGGTAGTGGTGTTAAAAAATCTATGGATGTGGTTTTGGGAAACAGTGTAGCACAACACCTTAAACTTAATATTGGAGATACTATTTTGAGCACTCATGGTTTAGTAGATGCTACTGTTGAAGTACACTCTGATAAATTAACGGTAGTAGGTATTTTAAAGCCCACACAAAAAGTCATAGATCGTTTGATTATAACCCACTTGCAAAGTGTTTGGGATGTTCATGATCATGAAAAAGAACATCATGAAGTAGCGGAAGAACACCATGATGAGCATATCCATCAAGAACATAAGGATGATAAAGAAATAACCTCTTTACTCATCACTTTTAGAAACCCAAGAGGATTGGTTACCCTACCCAGAAAAATTAATAAACAAGCAGGTTTGCAGGCTGCATTGCCAAAATATGAGTTAGATCGCCTTTATGCTTATACCGGTGTTGGCTTTAAGACAATCACAGCAGTTGCTTATATAATACTTATAATTTCTGGAATTATGATTTTCACAAGTCTTTATAAAATGGTTAAGGAACGTGCTTTTGATTTGGCACTTTTACGAACTTATGGTGCACGTAATTTTCAATTGATTAAAATAGTAGCGTGCGAAGGGTTTGCGATCGCTTTTACTGCCTTTATTTTAGGTTTTTTGTTCTTAAAAATTGGTTTTAAATACATCTTCAAAATTATGAATGCAGATGATAAACTATACATGCTCCAAGATTTGCCCTATCAAGATCTTTTACAAACTGGAGGTTCTATTATTATACTAACTACAGTATCCGTTTTATTGGCTATATATCCAATTTTAAAGATGGATATAGCAACAATTTTAAGTAATGAAAAATAAAATTTTATTCACATTTATACTGTTTACATACGCTCTAGGGTATAGTCAACGAGAAACTTCTTGGGCAGATTTAGCTAAGGTAACATACACAGATAAATTTTTCCCTGCGTATGATGAATATTTCTTGTATCCTGAATTTTCTGGATCCGTAAAAGATTTGGAAGGAAAACAAATTACTGTGACAGGGTATTTTCTAAATATAGACCCTAATGGAAAATTGTTAATTTTATCAAAAGGTCCTATGTCTTCTTGTTTTTTTTGTGGTCAAGGAGGCCCAGAAACGGCTATAGAACTTCAATTCGTTACACCACCCAAGTTTAAAACAGATCAAGTGGTAAGTATCACTGGTATATTAAAATTGAACAAAGATGAAGTGGAACATTTTAATTATATTATTACCGATTGTTCTGGCTTGTTATTAAAATGAAGCTATTATTTTTCAAAAAAAGATTGTCAAAATAACTAACGCTACTTAGTTGCGTTAGTGTAAAAAAGGTAATATATTTGCAAAATAATTTTGTATCAAAAAACAGATCAATCGCATCATAACGTTTCAATTTTTAATGAAGCCTAGTCGTATAAAACATAATATTACCTATTTTCTGCTTGTTCTATTTCTATTTATGAAAATGACAGGGCTTCATGCATTTTCGCATACAAACGAAGATATGACACATGACACTTGTGCTATTTGTGACCATGCGATTGCACATAATTTAACGCCAATTATTTTTACAGCCACAGTTGATTTTCATGTCGAAAACAATATGTTTTTTATTCCCATAGAAATAAAGAGAAACTACAGTTCTATTGTTCTTAATACTATAATTGTAAGTGAACTTTTTTCTAGACCACCGCCTTTTTTGCTATAAGTTTTCTATACATTTTTTCTTTTGCACCTTGAATTCTCCTTGAGCCCTTTTTACCCTAAAACTGTTTTTGGAATTCGTGATACACCATATTCTTCAAACGGTTAAATGTATAGGCTTTGTCTTGGTTCATTTTAAAGGACTCCAATTTAAATCTTATAGTATAAAAATATGCTTTATAAAATATTGAGTATAGGACTATTTTTTAGTCTGTGCTCAACCGCGCTTGCGCAAAATTCTTATCAAATAAAAGGGTTTATAATACATGCGAACACCTTAGAACCTGCTAAGGGTGCAACTATCGTCGGAGAAAAACTTTTTTCAGTGTCAACATCAACTGGTGCTTTTACCATAAATAATGTGGTCAAAGGCAAGTACGTATTTACTATATCTCATATTGGTTGCGAATCTGAAACAATTAGTATTGATGTGGGTCCAAATATGGATGAACTCAAAATATTCTTAACGGAGTCTACTACTGTTCTCGACGAAGTAAAAGTTAGTGGAAAAACTAAAAAAAGAAAAGCTATGGAAGTTCCTATAGTTTCTCAAACGGTTACTAAAGAATTTCTGAATAATAATAGAGAGAATAGTTTAATGCAAACTTTAAGTAAAATACCTGGGGTAAGCACTATTACAATTGGTTCTGGGCAATCTAAACCTGTAATTAGAGGTTTAGGTTTTAATCGTGTAGCTGTTGTACAAAACGGTATAAAACATGAAGCACAACAATGGGGAAATGACCATGGATTAGAAATAGACCAACACGGTATTGAAAACATACAAATTATTAAAGGCCCCGCTTCTTTATTGTACGGATCTGATGCCATTGCCGGAGTTGTTGATATACAAGCTAATAAAATACCATCTCCGAATTCTTTTGATGGTGAAGTGAATATTCTTGGTGAAAGTAATAATGATTTATTGGGCATTTCTGCGGGTTTAAGTTCTAGAAAAGATAAGTGGTTTTATCGAACCAGACTTACGTACAGAGATTATGGAGACTATAAAGTACCAACAGATCAAATCAATTATGAAAACTACATTTTTGAATTACATGAAAATAATTTAAGGAATACCGCAGGTAACGAAGCAGATGCAAGTGTAAGCATCGGTTTTGTTTCTGAGGGTATAACATCTGAAACAGTATTCAGTAATGTGAATGCTAAAAACGGATTTTTTGCTAATGCTCATGGGTTAGAAGTAAGATCTTCTAGTATAGATTATGATAGTTCCAGTAGAGATATAGACCTTCCATTTCATAAAGTAAATCACTTTAAAATAACTAATAACACGGCTATAAATGCAGGCGACCACAAATTATTATTTGATTTAGGTTATCAGAGTAATAATCGAGAAGAACATTCAGAACCTATTCCTCATGGGTATATGCCACAACCACCAAATACTAAAGAGCGACTGTTTATTAAAAACACCTATTCCTTAAACTTCAGAGATGCATTTAAACCCAATGATCAACATGATATGGTTTTAGGGTTGAACATGGAATATCAAAATAATAATATTGGCGGATGGGGATTTTTAATTCCTGAATACGATCGGTTTACGGCTGGTATTTTTGCTTACGATCAATTTGAACTCAATACCAATCTACATATTTTGGCTGGTTTACGTTATGATTTTGGTTTGGTAGATACTAAGGCTTATAATGATTGGTATCCATCGACCGTAAATAACGAAGATGGTTCTATCTCGTACTTATTTCTACAACGGTCTAAAAATGAAACTTTAGATTTTGGTAATCTTAGCGCTTCTGTTGGGCTCAGCTATATTCAAAATAAAACTAGTTATAAAATCAATATCGGTAGAAGTTTTAGAATGCCCTTAGCTAATGAACTTGCATCTGACGGTGTAAACTATCATATGTACCGGTATGAGAAAGGAAATCTAGATTTAGATCCAGAAATATCATATCAATTAGATGTTGCCATCGATCATACTGCTGAATTTTTCAGTTTTGGTGTTAGTCCTTTTGTCAATGTTTTTCAAAATTATATTTATCTGAATCCTACGTCAAGTTATTTTGAAACTATACAAATTTACGAGTATACACAAGCAAAGGTTTTTAGAATAGGAGGGGAGTTCAATGCAAATACCACAATTTCTAAAAACTTGCAATTAGATGCCTCAGTAGAATACGTGTATTCTAGACAACAAAGTGGTGCTAAAGAAGGATTTACGCTACCTTTTTCCCCACCATTATCAGGCTTATTATCGGCAAGATATCATGTCAACAAGCTATTATTTTTTAAGAACCCTCAATTAATAGCAGATTTTAGAATGACTGCAGCTCAAGACGAAATTGTACCACCAGAGGAAAAAACAGAAGGATACCAGCTGCTAAATATGTCATTTTTAGCAGAATTAGATGTGTTTAATAATGGATTGCCTGTAGAAATGCGCGTAAAACTAAACAATGTATTCGATACCAAATATTTTAATCATACCAGTTTTTACAGATTAATAGATGTGCCTGAGGCAGGTAGAAACATCTCATTATCGCTGACTATTCCTTTTTAATAATCAATAACAGTAATCACAATAAGTAATCATTAAAATTAAGTACCATGAAAACAACTATTTTGAAACCAAATTTTAAATTTTTAGCGATTATCGCTTCAATTGGATTATTCTTACAATCCTGTAGTAGTGATGATGATGATGACAACTTAAACTTAGGTGCTCCAATTATTAGCAATTTTGAGTATGGAGAGGGCAGCTCTCATTCAACAGAACAAACGGCTCACAAAGGATCAGATATTCATATAGAAGCAGAAATTACTGCACAAGCAACCGTTAGTAGCATAACCCTTTCTATTCATGCGCACGATTTAACCCTTGCTGATGATGAAGTAGAATGGGAGTTTGTACAAGTATTTACAAATGCGAACTACTTGGTCATTAACCCAACATTTCATGAGCATATAGATGTGCCTACAGATATTCCTTCAGGAGAATACCATGTAGAATTATTGGTAACCGATGAGTTAGGGAATAGCACAGAGGTAGAGGGATATATCCAAATAATAGACGCTATTACACTTAGTGATTTTTCTATTGACAGTACAGTGCTTAGAGGTGAAGATTTTCATGCAGAATTTTTGGTAAGTGCAATTAACGGAATACATAGTATCACTGTTGATATTCACGCTCATGAAATTACACTAGCAGAAGGAGAAGTAGCGTGGGATTTTGAAGCAGAATATTTAGAAGGTTATCATGAAGAAACTGAAGTTGAATTCCATAAACATATTGATGTACCTGCTACTGCACCTGCCGGAGAATATCATATGGTTTTTACTGTTGAAGATGAAGATGGTAATACCAAAGAATATGAAACTCATATAGATGTTACAGCATAACTAAAAATATATAACCGCATAGTATTTGAGTATGCTATGCGGTTCTAAAACGTATAAAATGAAGTCTACATTAAAATTTTTCTATTTATTATCTTTTTTGCTTTTAATAACGGCATGCTCTACCAGCGACAATGATGGTATTGATGAAGAAAAACCCACCATTAGTATTAATTATACTGGAGGTTTTCCACAAGGTTGTGCAATACTGACAAGAGGAGAAACTTATAATTTTAGAGCTATGGTCACCGATAATGATGAACTAGCTGCATACAGTATCGATATACATCATAACTTTGATCATCATACGCATGATGATCAAGTAGCCGATTGCGATTTAGGAGCACTACAACAAACCGTAAATCCCTTAATTTTTATAGAAAACTTTACAATAGATGAAGGGTTAACCAATTATGAATTTAATGTTTCGGTAACGATACCGAACGATATAGATACAGGTGATTATCATTGTGCATACTCGGTAACAGATCAAACCGGTTGGCAGAGTAGAACATCTATTGATATAAAAATTATAGAATAAAACAGTCAATTGTCAATAATTATTAACTGGTAGCCAATGAATACTAAAGTTTTAGTGGTTTGAAGCAATAATTTAAACATATGTGTTAACCATAATTCATTTTTACAGCTAAATTATGTTCAAATAAAATTTAATAATAGAAAAATGATAAAACCGAGACAAAAAGCACCCGAGTTAGCAATTAAATTAGTGAATGATACCACGTGGGAATTGAATGATCAATCACCTGAAAATTTTACCATGATCTTGTTTTACAGGGGTAAACATTGCCCTGTATGTAAATCGCAGTTAGAAGAGCTACAGAAAAAATTAGATAAGTTTATACAGCGTGGCGTTTCTGTAATAGCCATTAGTACAGACACAGCCGAAGTTGCCAAAGCCACGTATGACGAATGGGACATTTCAGATATTCCGTTGGGTTATGGTTTACCTATAGAAAAAGCCAGAGAATGGGGTTTATTCATTTCTGAAGGTATTAAGGACGAGCCTAAACATTTTACAGAACCTGGATTGTTTTTGTTAACTCCAGAACAAACAGTTTATTGGGAATCTATACAATCTATGCCATTTGGAAGACCTAGTTTTAACGATGTTTTAGGAGGTATCGACTATATCTTAAAGGCAGATTATCCTGCTAGAGGAGAGGCATAGTTTTACTAAAAATCTAACAGAACTAAAAAGTTGATGGAACTCCGGTTTTATCAACTTTTTTAGTTTATTCTAACTAACGATTTAAAATAATGAGTAGTTTCTAGTAATTTCTAATTGAACGTACGATTATATACAATTAAAAAGATAGAAAAAACTAGGTTACGAAATTCTGTAAATAGTTACTTGTTAAAATTTTGTACCTTCGAAAGGTTAATAAAATATATTAAAAAGCCTTTTAATTATGGTTTTTTATTAAATCGCTCAAACATTCTTTCTAATTATATTATGGTAAAAGTACAGGGTTATTTACAATCCGATATTAAAATTTTTTTTACGTTATCAAAAAATTATAGCACAAAGCCAGCATATTTTATTATGCTTTTTTTAAGTGTTGTAACCTACGGTTACAGTCAGCAAACGTTTGATGCTGCTAATAATGAATATGACGTTTTACAAGAAAGAATAAAAAAGAAAGATACCTTAATACATTATATTACAAAACATTATGAGTGTTCTCAAGTATTATCAGGAAGAATTGATTATTACTATGAGGCAGACAAACTTATATTAATTAATCATTTATATAAACAAGGACTTGCAAACCTTTGGACTTCAGAAGATTATTTTATCATAGATGATACACTAAAAATAAAAACGTTAACTACGGAAGAAACAATTCACCTTAATGCGGAGTATAAAAAAGATGAAAAAGGATCATCATCTATAAGTTTAGAAAAGGTAATTGAAGTTGTTGAACAAAGAATGTTTTTTGACAGTAATTCTAATAGTATATGTTTTGCAAGAAAGCATGCAAAAAATGGACTTGATTGGGATGCAGCTTATTTTAATTCTTTAGCGTTAAAAGAAAGTAATTGCATAGAAGATGATGACGAAATACTCGATAAATACAAACTACTCAGGAAGGCTGAAAAAAAGTTAAAAGTTGGTTACTCTTATAGAAAACAACAATGTATTTTTTATATGTGGTAAATGAATACTATGTCAATCAAGATTTTTATGAAAAAATGAAAAAAACCTATTTAATTATTTAGTCTGACTTAATTTTTTTTTTACTCTAAATAATAATTGTGTGTAAAATAAATTGCCAGAGCAATTTGATTTTATAAAACAATCGAGCGCTCGGTAGCGGCTATTTTACATAACGGCTAATTATAGCTAACAAACGAGATTTACCCTATAAGTTACAATGTGATAGTTTTGTACTATAATGTTCCGCGTTATGTAACTTTGCTTTGGTAAAGCAAAGTATTTGGTGCTGCACTTCCTTTAAATTTTCTTCTAAATAGTTCTTCTGAAAAGGTAATGGAACACTTATTATACGTACCGACGTTAGGAGGGGCGTGTAATGTGTGGGAATGGATTGATTACAATTAGTTGTACTGATTTTCTTAATAATTACATATATTAAGCGTTATTGCACGTTATACGGTCTAGCCTATTTATGGATTACATTTCAACTTGGCATTAAGGTTACTTCAGTATCTGTATCAACAGTAATGCCTTCCTCTAAGGTACATCTAATAAAGCATTGTGTTTCTGTCAAAGGCATTTCCTCTACATCAAAAGTAAGATAAAAGTCGCCATCAGCATTTATATGATTATCAGTAATTTCACAATTTAACGTTTCACCATTATCGACTTTAACAAGAATAACCTCTGTCACCTTACTTGTAGCTTTGTACCATGTACCAACTCTACCCGAAGATGAAGGAATAGAAGAAGGATATCTTGTCCTATCAAACAAAATACTCTTTTCAACAACCCTAACTTTTTGAGTATTGGAAACACCCGTTTCGGAAGTAATCATATAGGTTACATCTTTTGTGAAATCTTGCGGCATAGTTTCATCGGGAGTAATTGTAGCATAATCACTATATTCTAAAAACGTAGGTGTAAGGTTGGATAAATCTTGATTTTTTAGTGTAAAAAACAAAATATCATTATCACTTAGTCCCTCTGTAAATTCTGGATATACTTGATGAGCATAGCTAGTAGAAGAGTTTGTAGAATGACCTAAGGCTATTAAGGGTAAATTAATATTAAAGAATAAATTATCTGTATTTTGAATTGATAATTCATACGTAGAATTAAAACTTGGAATCTCTAGTTTCTGATTTTTATCACTTAAATCTATATAATCATTAGATGAAGGTGAAGTTTCCACATCACCTAAGGTTTTAATTTCTAAATAAGGATGATGATGAGAAGGACGGCTTGCCCAATATTTTACTATTTCACCCGAATAATCTATTTTTATTTTTTTATTTATCTCATCAATTACACCAAAGATCCTATCAACACCGTTATAGAGAATATCGTCATCAGATTTGAAGCTCAAAATAACTTCTTGTAATCCTTCTATTTTAATCAATTGTGTGCTATAAGAATTTACGATGCCATTTTCTGCCGTAATTTTAAATACTATTTCATTTTCAAAGTTAAATACTGAATTAGTTGGAGAGATTACTGCCTTTTCTGATATTGTAATGCTAGGTTGAAAATTATAATTACTTAAAGTAGGAGGGGTATATATTTTAATGGTATTTCCTTCAATTTGTGTTTCTATACCTTCAATAACAAAACTTATTATTTCTTTAGCATTAGATTTGATTACTTCTGGTGATTTTTCGTCTTTAGAACAACCGAAAAAGATAAGCACAAGTAGAATTGCTAGATTATTGTATTTCATAGTACTAATTGAATGGTTTAGATTGAAACGTAATATTAATATAAAAATTGTAAACAAATAAGAAAATTTTGGCTAAAACAAACAAGACGAGAGGTTAGCAAGGGCTAAGAATTTTACTCACGAGATTTTTTGATTGATTACGAATCAATTAAAAGAGCTGCGAGTTGATGCGGCTGCAAATTTTAGCTGTTGCGGCACGCTGACGAGAATGTTGTGAAAAATTTATTGATGTATAGTTTCTTATAAATCGCACATTTCAAAAAAACCTAAAAGTTTTGCTTTTTTTGGCGCTGGCCAAGCGTTGGCAAATTGTGTTTTAAAATAAACGCCATTTAGCGTTTATTTTAAAAAAGCAATCGAGCGATTGGCTGTGCGGCAATTTTACATAACGGCTAATTATAGCTTACGAATTTCAATAAACATTCCAGTAAAACAGCTTTGACATAATATCTACCTATATGAACCTAAAGGCGTCATATCTGATATTATATCAAATGCAACCATGCGCCGTTTTACACAACTAACTACTTTGTACTATAATTTATATTATGTAAAATAGAATATAAAAGAAGGCTGCTTCTATTCTAAACTTTATTGAAACAAAAAAGTTTGATAACTTTCGCTATCAAACTTTTAGTATGTTTTATATTACGTCTTCTTATGATTTCGGTATCATCACATCACTAACGATATGTACAATTCCATTTGAAGCTTTTACATTTCCTTTAAGTACTTGAATCTTATTATTTTTTTCATCCTTAATAATTAGTTGATCACCTTTAAGGCTTGCTGTTAATTCTTTACTATTTACAGTTTTAAAAGTATATTTTCCTCCTGCACCTTCAATAGCCTTTACTAATTTGTCAGAACTAATTTTACCAGCAACTACATGATATTTAAGAATATCAGACAAAAGCTCTTTGTTCTCGTCTTTAGCTAATTCTCCTATTGACATTTTACTTGGTAATTTTTCGAATGCGTTATTTGTTGGTGCAAATACGGTATAACTTCCTTCAGATGACATCATATCTACCAGACCTGCTGCTTTTAAGGCACTAACTAAAGTACTCAATTCTGGATTTTCACCAGCAATTGCGGCTATACTAGTTGCTCGCATATCTTTTTTACGAGCTTCTTCTTTCATTTTTGCCTCTTTTTCTTCTGCATCTGCTTTTGAAGTAGCTGCTTTTTCTTCCATTTCCATCTTTTCAGCTTCCACCTTTTCTTTATCCTTACAACCTGTAAGAGATATGAAACCTACTGCTAAACTTAATATTAGTGCTTTTTTTATTAAAATCATGTTTTAAATTTTTGGTTTTAATCGCTAATCCAACATTCACCATATATTTAAATATGATGTTTTTGAATTCTTAAAGAATTATTCTCTGCGACAAAGCAAAAATATAAGTAGCTATGGAAGAACCTTACCTCAAACGATACTAATCGTAATCGTATTAAATTTTATATATATGTGAGCAAACGTAATTAATTCAAATATGCGAATATTAGAAACAGTTCGCCATTTTTGTTTACATAAGTCTGTTGTTCCATTAATTGAAGAATAAAAAAAACTCACGTACAAAAAACGAATGTCTTTACGTACGTGAGTAAAATTTTTAAACAGCAATCTGTAGCAGCTTATAAACTTAATTGTTTAGTTTGTATACGCACCCATATCCCACAAACCAGTACTTGGTCTAGCAACTTGGTTGATATCAACTCTTATATCTTCACCGTATAAAGATTGAAAATGAGCATAGACATCAAAAGTTAAATCACTTGGCTGTAATGCTGTATCTATAGCACTACTAGTTGCTTGTAAAGAAAAATCATCTGAACTTGCATCAACAAATAATGGAGCTGCACTAATACAACCTTCACCTTTATTAAAAGCTGCTTGAAAGCTTGCTAAATCATGTGTAATGCCATTACTCCAGGTAATTTTAGCTTCTGCATCAAAATGATTATTTTTTAGTGTAGATCTTGAACCTGTTAGGTAACTATCTTCAAGCATAATATCAAAATCACGCGTGTTAGAAATTATGTTATTTTCAATAAACATAGTAGAGTTATAATACCCGTTTGCAACGCCAATATCACTATCAACAATCGTATTATTAATAATATACCTTGGTGTAGCACCGTTATTAATTTCTATTCCTATACCACTAGTAGCACCGTTATATGCAGTACCATTTATAGTAACATCTTTTATTAAATTACCAATAATAAAAACACTTTCGCCTACAGTACCTGCACCACCATTATCACTACCACCACGGATACCTGTGTTCACTTTTGAAATTTCATTAAAAAGAATCCAAACACGATCTGGTGCATATTGAAAACCAATTCCCTTTGACGGAGACCATGGTGTATCAATAATATCATGTATTACATTTTCACTTATGATAATATCTAGAGCATATTTTATACCAATACCAGCTTGAGCAATGTCAAAAATATGATTTTTTGCAATATAAATATGGTGTGTCGTTGCTTGGCGTTGTATTGAACCAGCTTCTACCTGAAGTCCGGCAGATGAGTTACTAAACTCATTATTTACTACCCACATATTACTCGTATACCCTTGTATAGAACACCCACGTGCATCAATATCTACATCAGAATCAAGAGGTCCTATTCTATGTGCTTTGTTATTATAAATTATAATATCTTTTGCAGGTTCATCTTCTAAACCGACTGTACTTATTAAAACACCTCCAGCAACATCAACTTCACCTTTCATTTCACTATTTCTAATCATAATATGATCTACCTGATAACCAGGTGAATAAGATCCTATTTGAATGCTACCACTAGAATGAAAATAAAAATTATCGATGTATACATAACTACCAGAAACTAGTAATTTTTTACCAGTAATTTCTGCTCTATTTTCGGTATCACTTACCACCCATACAGGTCCGCTTTCTCCAGCTACCCATGCATCAGCAGTTCCTTCACCTCTTAATCTAATATCATTTTGTACATAATGGTAATCGCCTGCGACAACCACATAAGACCCTGCAGGAACAGGACTTGGTATTGTTTTTCGAGGAGCACTTGGCGTTCCGTACATATTATCCGAATCAGAACCTACAGCATATTCTACAAAATAATATCCAATTTGTTCTGTATCCCAAGTACTTGGCCTTTCAGGACTAGCAATATCTGGAGAAATCCATGCATTAGGTACGCCTATAGCGGAAACATAATCACCACTTTCTATTCCAGAATCAGGAGAATCATCAACTATTAAATCATTTAAATCGTCATTATTACTACAACTAGTTGCAGTAATACATAGCAAACCAATACATGTAATTTTAAGCAAAAACTTTTTCATATTACTTTTTAGGTATTAAAGTGGGGTTGATAATACCTAGGTAAACACAAGATTACGTTTTTTATTGTAGCAAATGATGTAAATGAACATATATGTAGGAGGTTTCTTTCAAATCAATATTTAAACATAAAGTATTGATAAACAGTTGTTTATGTAGAAATAAAAATTAGAGTATCACAGTAATACAGAGAATTTTAGCATCGGTTAAGGGTATGATATATAAGCCCCTCACCTATTTAAAATAGGAAGATAACAGCCGCTGAATTTCGACTTTAAAGGATAAAGAAGTTATGTATTTTTTTAACTTAGCTGTTCTTTTAATTCTTTCAATTGCTTTTCTTTAAAAACCATTGTACGGTGTGGAAAAGGAATTTCAATACCTTCTGCATCAAAACGTTTTTTTATACTTTCTAGTAAATCACATTTCATAACAAACCCAGATGAATAATCCCACGACCATGCCCAGGCACGTAATGTAACTTCTGATTCGTTCAATGCAGTAACCCGAACTAATACCTTCGGATCTCCATTTTTAATTTCTAATGAAGTTCTGTTATCAATTAAATTAGGGTGCGCAGTACACTCTTTTTTCATGATATCTTTCGCTATATCAATATCACTATCGTATGAAATACCAATCTCAATCCATTGGCAACATCTACGATCGCCTAAATCATAATTAATTAGCTTTTCTTTATTTATAATAGCATTCGGAATTACAATCATTTTATTCTCGTAATTTCTAATAATTGTATGGCGTAAAGTTATATCGGTAACGGTACCAACCATTACATCTGATACTTTTATAATATCGTTAATTTTAAAGGGTTTAAAGGTGATTATAAAAACACCACCTACAAGATTTGCAAAAGCTTCTTGTGAGGCTAAACCAACAACTACAGCAAGTACACCAGCACCACCAACTGCTGTTTGGGCAATACCCCTAAGTTGAGGAAATGCATATATACCAAGTACTAAACCCACAAAATAGACTCCGAAAACAGCTAAATTTCTTAAAAACTTATAACTAGTAGGGTCTTCTCGTTCTTCTACCTTTTTAATAATGGCTTTAGAAAATAAATTCTGAACTACAGCAACACCTATAACCGTAAAGGTGATAACTATACCTAAATAAAAAATTAACCAAAAATCAGACTTAGCACGATCGCGATATTGTTCTTCAATAAAAACAACACTAATAGCACTAAGTCCAAGTATATACCATAATATTTTTAAAATCCTACGTAATAAATGTAAGGTGTTAGGTTCTTTATCAGGGTGTTTTAATTGTTCTCTTTTTACCAACCATTTGTGTGCTAATTGAGTTATAACCTGTAAAACAGTAACACAAATAAGTACAGCAATAATGTAATAAATAGCTTTCAAATGTTCTTGAAAAAATTCAGTCATATAGGTATTACATTAATGATTGTTTGAGTAACGAACTTAAATTTAAAAGTTTTAATATTTAGTTTTATCTTGTTTAGAATCCCAAGCATTAAAAACTTCTAAAGCATCTTTACGAGCCAATTGTACAAATTTAATTTGGCGACCATCAATATCTTTATCTATTTCATCATAAATAAATTGATCATCAAAATTAATAGCAGCAGCATCTTCTCTATTACAACCAAAATAAACCATTTTAGGTCTAGTCCAATAAATAGCACCTAAACACATAGGGCAAGGCTCACATGATGTATAAATAGTACAATCGGTAAGTTCAAAATTGTTTAGTTTTTTACAAGCCTCACGAATAGCGACTACTTCGGCATGTGCAGTTGGGTCGTTTGTAGATGTTACTCTGTTATACCCTTCAGCAATAATTTCATCGTCTTTTACAACAACGGCACCAAATGGTCCACCAGCGTTAGCATTCATACCTTCTGCAGCCAATGCAATGGCTCTTTTCATAAAAAAAGTATCTCTTTCTGTCATATTTTCGTTTTCAAAATTAATCAGTTTGCAAAAATCGGACTTTATTTTTAATAAATTTAAGAAATATGAAAGGAATCTATAGTATCAAATATGTGTTTTAACGATGAAAATAAACCAGTCCTCGTTATTTTCTTTATCAACTAAAAATTCATGTATTTGTTGCTACATTTATTAAAACTCTTTATATACATTTGGCATAAGATTAACCTTAACTTGAAAAGAAATGAAAAAAATATCTCTATTATTATTTGTGCTTGCTTTAACTTTTGTTAGTTGTTCTAAAGATGAAAGTTCTGATAAATCAGAAATCAACTCTGTGTTTTTTCAACTAGCATCTAAATCAGATTCTGGTATTTCTGGTACAGCTACTTTTACTAGAAATGATGATGATACAACAACTATATTATTAAGTATTTCTAATTCAAGTGATGATGTACACCCTGCATACATTCAATATAATGATATTGCAACAACAGGACCAGTTGCTATTACTTTAGTACCAATTGATTGTGATTGTGAAGAAAGTATTTCTATAGTTTCTCATTTAGATAATGGTTCTGCTATTTCTTTTGATGAATTAATTGATTTTAATGGATATATTAATATTCACCAAAGTGCTACAGAGTTAGAAACTATAATTGCTCAAGGTAATATTGGTAGTAACGTAAAATAATAAAATTTAATTATAATTTAAAAAGCCTCGAATTGTTATTCGAGGCTTTTTTTTATTTTAAAATTTCAGAAACTTGCCCAGAATACCCTATTGAATTTCTTTGACTGCTAGTTACTGTAATGGTCGTTTTATAACTAGGAAAAAGTTGAGTATTTACTGTAAAATATTCAGTTCCCTCTCCCCTAACCTTAAAATTTATAGTATGCCTTTGGTTCTGTTTGTTTTTTGAAAATGAAAGTTCTTCAGGAATACCATTAAATTTAATACCACTTTCTGAAGTATAACCACCCCCCATTTGGCGTTCTCCGTAATAAGGCAAATCCATCACAATTGAATCTCCTTTAATTGTAATATGATTACCATTACCTGTTAGGCTTATTGAACTTATAGTATTACCAGGGCCTAATAAGCCACTATTTGCAATACTAAGCATACTACTGGTTACTTGTGGAGCAGCTGAAGTAATTTTGACTATAAAATGTCGATCAGAAACTAAAGCATCTAGTGCTTTAGTTTTAGCAGTAGGTGTATATGCTTTTTTAGAGCTAGTACAAGAAATTGTTAAAAAACATAAAAATAAAGCGAAGATTTTCATAGCAATATAAATTTTGTGTACTAAAATATGCACAAAATTTATACCATTATTATTTAATGACTAGTTGATACAGTGTAGTAGTCCTTCAACTCTGATTGTAAGTTCATAAAATCAGAATAATGATTTTTAATTTGTTCAATTTGAGCACTTACCATTCCTTTTTTTTCTTTTAAACTAAGAATAAGGTCTTGATTGGATTTCTTAAGTCTTTCCATTCTCTTTTTCAAAGAGTTTTTACGCTCAAATAATTCGTACGTTTTAGGTTCGCACATATAACTATTTAATTTAGAGTCTAGTTGCGCTAAATCTTTTGAATGGCGTTCAAGTTTTAAAATATAATTTCTTCCGAAATCTGTTGTAAAGCTTGCTTTTGAGTTACTTTTTACATTTTCCATATCTCTTTATATTTGCTTTAATCAAATGTAAGAAAAATACCTCAATTTAAATTATATTAATATACTGTTAATCTATTTTTAACGTTTACTTTAATAGAAAAAAGTGTTATATTTAAGTTCAATCTAGAATTGATTAAAAAAAGAAGTATAATTTTTATAACTAAAATTTAATATATATGAATATAAATTTTGAGTATCACGATGTAAAAGCTAGTGAACGTTTAGAAGTTTTCGCAGGTAAAAAACTAACAAAGCTTTTTGATAAATATGATAATATTATACGTGCTGATGTTTTTTTCAAAACAGAAAATACATCTACACCAGATACAGGCTTGATATGTAATATCAGGTTAAGCATACCTGGACCGCAGCTTTTTGCAGAATCTAGCTTTGGTAATTTCGAGGCTGCCATTGTAAAGTCAATAGATGAACTAGAACGTCAATTAAGAAAAAGAAAAGATAAACTAAGCAGAATTAAATAAGCTTAACCTTTTTATATAAAAAAAACCCAAACATGTTAGTGTTTGGGTTTTTTAATACAGAAAATTCTATTTTGAAGATGATTATATTCCCCTTTTAAATAAATCTACTCTTCAGAATCTTCAAATTCATTTTTAACGGTTACTATTTCAGATAGGTATTTTGAAAAATCTTTTGAAAACATTCTTTTTAATAATTTTTTACGTTTCCTATCAGAAATATCTAGAGAATCAATCAGTGCTCTATTTTCTTTCAATTCTACTTTTCTTTTCTCTTCAGAAGTAGTATAACTAGGCTCAAATTTATACATTAAAGGCCCTTCATCTTCCTCTTCTAAAATTTGGTTTTTTGACGCTGTATTTTTAGTGCTATTTTGAGCATTTAAGTTAATCGTACAGCAAACCAGCAATAGGGCAAATGCCCAAATCGTAGTTACTTTCATTTTTCATTCATATAGTGTTCATGATAAATATAAGTTGAATTTTTATTTCTAGTCATAATTAGAAGTTAAATGTGTTTTACACCGACTTTTTTAATGCTTTTATCTATATAATTTCAGTAGAACAAATTGTCTGTCTTTTGTTTTTATATACTAATAAACAACTTTTTTTAAGTCATAATTAAAAAAATATTATAACTAATAGTACCTTTACTTAATAAAATTTTTGCTATGATAATTTGGGCTTGTTTTCTTGTATTAATTTTTATTTTCTTAGCACTAGATCTTGGTGTTTTTAATAAAGAAGATCATATTATAAAAACTAAAGAAGCTGGTATCTGGACAGCTGTTTGGGTTACCGTTGCATTATGCTTTAGTGGTGTTATATATTGGTTGTTTTCGGCAAACCTTATCGCTAACCCTACTGGTTTAACACCTGATAAAGCAGTTATAAAATATATTACAGGCTATTTGATCGAACTTTCGCTTAGTATTGATAATGTATTCGTAATTGCTGTAATATTTACTTCTTTTAAAATACCTGCAATATACCAGCATAGGGTATTGTTTTGGGGAATTTTAGGAGCCATAGTTTTTAGAGCTTTAATGATATTGTTTGGTGTTTCATTAATAACTCGTTTTGAATGGGTGATTTATATTTTCGGTGTCTTTTTGTTGTTTACAGCCTTTAAAATGCTAAAAGGTGATGATGATAATTTTGATCCTAAAAATTCATTCGTATTTAGACAAATTAAAAAAGTATACCCGATAACTACTGAAATTAGTGGACATGATTTTTTTATCAAGAAAAAAGGAATAAAAGCAGCCACTCCCCTTTTTGTAGCACTTATTGTTATAGAGTTAACCGATGTTTTATTTGCGTTAGACAGCATCCCTGCAATATTGGCAATCACAGCAGATCCTTTTATTGTTTTTAGCTCTAACATTTTAGCAATTCTAGGACTACGGTCTATGTATTTTTTAATATCAAGAATGCTAGAAAAGTTTCGTTTTATAAACTATAGTTTGGTAATTATACTCGCTTTTGTAGGTTTAAAAATGCTATTTTCTCATTATTTAGAAATAGCTGAATGGGTATCTTTAACAGTTATAGCTGTAGCCTTATCTGGCGGAGTTATAGCATCTTTATTAATTAAAGAGAAAGAAGAAACTGAGTAATCTATTTTGCATCTAATTTATTCTGAATAATCTGTAAAGCGTTGTTAACAGTGAGCATCTGATCCATGTCTTCATTTTCTAGCGTAATATCAAAAGCATCTTCAACATCGAGCACAATATCTACGAGGTTGGCAGAATTAATATTTAACTCATTTATAAAATGACTTTCATTAGTAAGCTCCGAAATAGCGACATCTTCTGGAAGATAAATTTTTATAATTTCTTTTAATTTTTGGTAGCGTTCTTCAGTTTCCATAATATATATTTAAAATAGTGATAGGTTTAATTGATAAATCTTTTAAAAATAGCACATGCATTTACATCTCCAAAGCCAAAACTCGCTTTTGCTATTATTTCTGGGGAATGCGTAATGGTTTGTTGTGGAATTTTTTCGGGAGCTATTAGACTTTTGATTTCAGGATGTAGATCTTCACAATTGATATTTCCAAACACAAGACCTTCTTTAAACTGTAATATACTCGCAACGGCTTCAATACTCCCAGCAGCGGCTAAGCAGTGACCAAAAATACTTTTGAAAGAATTGATATATGGAAAATCACTTTTTTTACGCCCTAAAGCTTTACTCCAATTCTCTATTTCTAGCGCATCTTTAGATGTTGCAGTCAAATGCCCGTTTATAACATCAATATCCTTAGGGGTAATACAGGCATCTTCTACTGCTTCAGAAATACAACGTTGTACCGCTTCACTATTGGGTGCCGTCATTGTTCCTTCACCTCTTTGTCCGCCACTATTTATTGCACCACCAAGAATTTCAGCATAAATAGGAACACCTCGTTTTAGTGCGCTGTCTAAGGATTCTAACACCAATGCTCCCGCTCCACTACCCGCAACGAAACCAGCTGCGGAAGCACTCATAGGTCTACTGGCTTTAATAGGATTATTATTATAGGTTCTCGGTAAAATACGCATGGCATCAAATCCGCCCCAAACGTAAGGGCCACTATCACTACAACTACCTGTAAGTATGATCTTTGCTTTACCTAATTTAATGCGTTCATACGCCATTAAAATACCTTCGGTACCCGTAGTACATGCAGAGGAATTGGTTGTAACTTGATTCCCACAGCCTATGATACCTCCTAAATAAGCGCTGATGCCACTAGCCATAGTTTGCATTACAGAGGTACTGCCTAATCGGCGGGTGTTTTTGGCATCAATTAAATGAATAGATTCTCTAAACTGGTCTACGCCTAGTATTCCTGTGCCAAAAATAATTCCGTTATCCCAATCCGGGGAAGCATTATTTTCAATAGGCAATTTCGCATCTTTCCAAGCATCTACACCAGCAATCACTCCATAAATAATCCCCGTAGAATTTAAAGCACGCAATTGTAATGGTGTAAAATACTCCTGTTTGTGTGCGTCTGTTATCTGTGGCTTGCCTGCAATTTGACAACCGAATGCTAAATCATCCAATTCTTGTTGGAAACGGATACCACTGATTCCATTTTTTAAAGAATGGGTAAACTCAGAAATAGTAACGCCATTCGGAGCGCAAACTCCTAAACCTGTAATGACCACGCGATTATTCATTCCTTTTTATTTTTAAGCATTCCTGCAATAGTTCCTTTACAGATTAGTTTTCCAGCAGTATTATGCATTTTTACTTTGCATTTCAATTTATGAAATCGAAAATATATTTTTTCAGAAGTGACACATACTTTTTCATTAGGATACACGGGTAAATAGTATTCCATTTCTGAACTCGTTAATGCAATTTGCAGCGCTTCATTATTTAAAGTATTACTTGAAGTAACTATATGAATACCTAGGCATACTAGTCCTATTTGAGCACAACATTCTGTTAAAAGAACGCCTGGAGTTATTGGGTTATCTTTAAAATGACCTTTATAAAAATCAGCTTCTTTTTTAAAGGTATAAAATCCAGAGACACCATTCAAATCAACAGCTGTTAAGCCGTCAACAAATAAAAACGGATGCGTATAAGGCAATTGCGCTATAATAGTTTGGTATTCCATAATTATTGCAAACTTTCTCCCCCATCTACTTTAATCACTGTTCCTGTAATCCATTTTGCTTCCTCCATAGTTAATAGATAAACTACATTTGCAACGTCTTCTGGGGTGGTTAATTTTTTATTTGGATTCCGATGCAGAGCACTTTCTTTTATGCGTTCATATCCAGGGATCATCTTAAGTGATGCTGTATCTACAATTCCTGCCTGTATGCAATTTGCTTTAATTCCAACAGGAGCAAATTCTAGGGCTATATTACGCGTAATGGCTTCTAGAGCTACTTTGGCAACAGAAACAGCGGCATAATTGGGTATGGCTTTAGTGTTGCCTTCACTAGTAAAAGAAATTATCCGAGTATCTGTAGCGAATAATTTATTTTTTACTAAATCTTTGGTCCAGTCATATAAACTAATCGCCATGGCATCAAGAGTAATAGTGAAATCTTGATGTTCTAATTCTTTTTCAATTTCAGAATGCATAGGCTTAAGGTTGCCTTTAGCAATACTGTGTACTAAGATAGTAATAGTGTTAGTGCCTATCCAAGTTTTGATATCTTCAATCACTTCTGTTCTTTTCTCGTGGCTGGTGCCATCTACATTATAATTCTTAAGTAGAATTCCACATTGTCTTATAGCTTCAAAGTCGGATGTAATATGTGTTAAGTCACTCCGCCTACTGCGATGAACGATAATTAGATTAATATTATGTTGTGCTAGTTTTTTGGCAGTCGCCAGACCTAGTCCACTACTTCCGCCAAGGATAACAGCCCATTTATTTTTTGAAATTTCAGTCATATTACCATTCTAATAAAACCCGTTGTGCAGAGAATCCTGGACCAAAACTCAATACCAGTCCTTGTTCTCCTTTAGGGATATCTTTTTCTAAAAAACGCTCTAATACATATAAAACAGTAGCACTACTCATATTTCCATAAAGGCGAAGCACTTCTCTTGTATCATCAATATTTTTCCCTAAGGCACCAAAAAGTTCTTCTACAGTTTGTACTATTTTGCGTCCACCAGGATGAAAAATTAAATGATTTACTTTTTCAATAGAACTTCCATTCTTTTTTAAAAAGGGATGAACAATATCTGGGAAATGTGCAGCAATAGTACCTGGCACAGCAGGGTCTAATATCATTTGTAATCCATTATTCGTCAAATCGAACCCCATCATATGGGTGGCATCTTTAAAATGATACATTTCATCTCCAATGATTTTAGGCCCTGCGACATTTTCTTCCGAGGATAGCAAAACACAAGCGGCACCATCACCAAAAATGGCAGCACTCACCATGTTTGCCATGGAATAGTCTTCTAATTGAAAAGTGGCTGTGGGACTTTCTACTGCTATAATGGCGGCTCTTTTGTTTGGATTAGCTTTTAAAAAGTTGGCGGCATAAATAAGTCCTGATACACCCGCTGCACAACCCATTTCGGTAACAGGAAGACGTACAATATCTTGTCTCAAATTTAAATCATTAATCAAATACGCATCTAAAGAGGGGATCATAATTCCGGTGCAACTTACAGTGATAATATAATCTAGAGAATCTGGTTCCCAGTTGCATTTTTTCAATGCTTTTTGTAATACTTGCTTTCCTAGTTTTTTGACTTCCCGAACATAGATTTTATTTTTATCTTGAAAAGAAGTGGTTACAAAAACCTCTTCGGGCGCCATAATACTGTAGCGTTTATCAACAGCAGCTCCTTCAAAAATTTTCACCACCTTACGTTGAAAGCGTTCTTCTTGGCCTGCAAGCCATATTTCGACTAAAGGTAAAATATCAGCAGTAGTTCTGCTATATTCAGGAAGTTGCTTTGCAACCGATATTATTTTAACATTATTCATGTATTTCTTTTTCTAACTTAAATTATGCCTGCTATTCTTTTGGTAGATTTACTTTATAGGTTTCATGACCCACAAATACCGAAATGCCCATTTCCATTGAATATCATGAGAAACATTGGGCAGGTTTTTTGCATATAAATTCAGCTCCTTTTTGATAAAAGCTCTCCGTATTGATATCAACCCATCAATTTTAGCAATTCTTGTTTTTATAAAAATAGCACTAAAGAGGTGAAAAAGATAGTATGCCCAACTACTTCTTTGTAAATCATTAATCACGACTCCTATTTGGGCAAGTTTTGTAAACTTCTTTAAGAAAATTAGCACTTGATCATCTGTAAAGTGGTGCATTGTTAGGGTATTTATTAAAATATCACATTTTAAATCAGTTTCTTGAATTGTTAAAATGTCCTGATAAAGAAATCTGATTTCAGGAAATTCTTTAGAGTTTTTACGGGCAATTTCAAGGGCTGTTTTATTTAAATCGATGCCAATAAATGAAATCTCTATATTGTGGTTCCTGAAGTATAAAGCCACTTCTCTAAGCATGTTCCCATCACCGCACCCCATGTCAACAATCGTATAATGATTTTTTCTATTACTATTTATCAATTGTTGAATAGCATTTATTGTAATGTTATTGCCCCCTAATAGGCTATTGACACTATTAATATCTTTAAAAACGAGTTCTAAAGAAGCTATGGGCTCATCAAAACTGTCCATCAACTCAGGCTGGTTGCTTCTTTTTGACAAATTAATTAACATGTTATAGGTTTTCCATGGGTTTGTTTAATGAGTAATCGTAAAAGTTTTGGCGATTTTGCCACAATTTTCATTGCAATGTTTGATAAATTATCATTGAGCAAAAGCCATTGTAATTTTCTTCCAATCCAAAGGCGATATTTGAAAGCCTTATTCCATCGTTTTTTATAGGTTACTTCTAATAGTTTTCGATTGGGTTCTGATGAGTTTAAATAAAGCACTAATAATTCACTTGCAATTTTTGCGCTATGTATTGCCATAGCCATTCCATTACCACATAGTGGATGAATAAGTCCGGCAGAATCACCACACATTAACATATGATTTTCTACAGTTTCTTTTTTCTCAAATGATATTTGTGCAATACTTAACGGTTGATCAAAAATAGGTTTTGCATCTTTTAGGAAAGAACCTAAAAAAGGATTTTCAGAAACTATTTTTAAATTAAAGTCATTAATGTCTTTTAACTTTTTAAATCTCTTATAATTAACTAAATAGCAAAAATTAATAGCTCCTGTTTCCGTCGTTGATAACCCACCATAACCACCTTTAAAATTATGTAATGCAACAAGGTGTTTTGGAAAATCTGGTAATTCAAAATGTGCTTTTACACCCAACCATGAAGATTTTTTTTTCATAAAATTTCGTTGTAAGTGCTTATCCATATTGGAGCGTTTTCCAAAGGCGCCAATAGTTGTTTTTGAAATAAATTTCAAACCAGATTCTGTCTTAATATGAAAAATATCCTCACTAAAATAAACTGAGTTAACCCCTTCGAAAACAAAGGAAACCTTTAGTTCTTGAGCTCTATTATATAATAAAAAATCTAATGCATATCTGCTAATACCTACACCTCCTAAAGGTAGTTTTGTAGTAACAGTTCTTCCTTGTACTGTTGAAAATTGCAACGTATTTATATTTATAGCATCAGGTAAAAAAACACCTAGATTTATTAAATAAGGAATAATTTCATTAGAAACATATTCTCCACACACCTTATGGTGAGGGTACTTTTGCTTTTCAAAAATAAGTACACGATGGTTATTTTTCGCCAAATGAATTGCAGCTGTAAGTCCAGCCAAACCACCACCGATAATAATTGTATCATATATTTTCACACTAGTGAAGATACTTATTTAAACAAGAAATCCTGATGAATTATCATCAGGATTTCTAAAATTTATATTGTTTTATGTAATTATTCGGTTTTAGTCTTTGCTTCCTCTTTTAATTGATCATTAGCAACAATTACCACTTCTACTCTACGGTTTTTGGCTTTACCTTCATTTGTAGTATTATCGGCCTTAGGCTGTGCTTCTCCATACCATTTAGTTGTTAAACGATAAGGCATGATACCATTATCTGAAAGATATTGAGATACAGATTGAGCTCTTTGTTTTGATAACGTCATGTTATATTCATCTGCACCAGCACTATCGGTATGACCTTCTATTAAAATATTTGTATCAGGGTATTCATTTAAAATACCAGTTAATTTATCTAATGTAGTTGCTGATGTACCTTTAACTACTGATTTATTTGTATCAAAATAAACACCTGCATCTTCATTAAAAACAACGTTGATGCCTTCACCAACTCTTGTTACTTCGGCACCAGGTATTTCTTCTTCAATACGTTCCGCTTGCTTATCCATTCGGTTACCAATATAACCACCTGCAGCACCACCAACTACGGCACCTAAAATAGCCCCTAAAGCAGTATTGTTTCCTTTACCTACATTGTTACCAATAATGCCACCAATGGCGGCACCACTACCTGCACCAATTACAGCACCTTTTTGTTTATTATTTGCATTTTTAACGGCACTACAGCTCACTGTAAGTGCTAATACCATTACAATTGATGATACTTTTATTGCTATATTTTTCATATTTTTTCTTTTAAAATTATTTTTTATTGTTGTTTTGAGAATTTGTAAACAACAGAAACAGGAGATCCGTTTGCCGTAACTCTAGACTTAAGCGTCATTGTAGTTTCCGTTAAATTTTCGATATCTAAACGGTATCCTAATCCACCAGAAACATCGTTTTTCTTTTCATCAATCATTTTAAACTGAAGTTGGTTTAAACCCATTTCACTTTCAATAACTGACCACCTTATAAAACGATCGCCATCACTACATAAACTAGAAGGAGCTATTGTATAAGATCCAGTACTATTATTATCTCTAAAAAACCAAGTACTGCCTTCGAAACAGATATCTTGTGCATCGTTAAATAATATAGATTTGAAAGTTCCGTCTTGGTCTGTATAATTAACATCATTTAAAGTCCATGTACCATTAATTACATCTCTCTTTTCACGTACTGCTTTTGTAGCCGAGCACGATGCTAAAAGCATTGTGAATACTAGGCTCAATACCATAATTTTTCTCATAATAATTATTTGTTTATAGTTTATATATACGTTGAAAACGTAAGGCAAATTATATTTACATAGTTAATTTGCTGTTAAACAAGTGCAAGTTGCTTATTATAGATAAGCTTACTTGCTTCAAAACAATTAATTAGTATCGCTAAAACTAGTATGCCAGTAATTCGAGCAAGGCTATTTTAAACCTCTCTTTTGGTAAATAGTTGTTTTCAAGGTTTTTAGAAAATGGGATTGGTGTATCTAAACTCCCAACTCTTTTAACAGGTGCATCTAAGTATTCGAAGCAATTTTCCATTACCAAGGCTGAAATATCACTTGCCATACTGCCAAACAAACTGTCTTCTTGTAAAATTAATAATCGGCCTGTTTTTTTAACCGATGAAAAAATTGAAGTTGTATCTAAAGGTTGTAAAGTTCTTAAATCTATTAAATCGGCACTGATATCTTTATTAACATCTAAAGCTTCTAAGGCCCAATGTACACCTGCGCCATAGGTAACGATAGTAACATCATTACCTGTTTCTAAAATAGCGGCCTCTCCAAAGGGAAGTGTATAATAATCTGTAGGTACATCTTGATATAAACTACGGTACAAAGCCTTGTGTTCAAAAAATAAAACAGGATTCGAATCATTAATAGCAGTTGCTAAAAGACCTTTAGCATCATACGGAAAAGCAGGATATACGACTTTTAAACCGGGAGTTTTAGTAAACCAAGCTTCGTTTGTTTGTGAGTGAAACGGACCTGCACCAACACCTGCTCCGCATGGCATGCGCACTACTACATCTGCTTTTTCTCCCCATCTGTAATGAGATTTAGCTAAATAATTAACAATAGGATTAAAACCACTACTTACAAAATCGGCAAATTGCATTTCAACAACAGCTTTCATTCCGTTTATAGACAGTCCCATACCTGCAGAAACTATAGCAGATTCACAAATAGGTGTATTACGAACTCTTTCTTTACCAAAAAGATCAGTAAACCCTTCTGTAATTTTAAAAACACCGCCATAATCAGCAATATCTTGCCCCATTATAACAAGGTTATCATGCTTTTGCATCGATTGTTTTAAACTTTGAGAAACTGCGTCAATTAACCTTATATTCTCTTTCTGAACGCCAGGATTATGGCTTTCATATTCAAATTTCTTATAAACATCATTATATTCCTCTTCTATTGTTGACGTAATAGCATCTTCATTAAAAGCTAATTGTAAATTTTCATCAATCTCTACTTGTATTGTTTCTTTAATTTCTTGAATGCTCGCATTAGTTAATAAACCTTCTTCAAGCAAAAACTTTTCGTAATTAGAAATTGGGTCTTTAACTTCCCATTCATCTAACAACTCTTTAGGCACATATTTAGTGCCACTAGCCTCTTCATGGCCACGCATTCTAAAGGTTTTAAATTCCAATAAAATAGGTCGAGGATTCTCTCTTAAATCACAACAAAGAGAATTTACTTTTGTATAAACTTCTAAAATATTATTACCATCAATAATATGCGATTCCATACCATACCCAATACCCTTATCGGCAATATGCTCACAGTTAAATTGTTCTTTAGTTGGTGTTGATAAGCCGTAACCATTATTTTCAACGCAAAATAAAACAGGTAAATTCCATACCGAAGCTACATTTAATGCTTCATGAAAATCACCTTCACTGGTTGCTCCTTCTCCAGTAAAAACTGCCGTAACATGTTTAACTCCCTTTAGTTTATCAGCAAGGGCAATACCATCAGCAACGCCTAATTGTGGCCCTAGATGAGAAATCATTCCTATAATTTTATACTCTTGAGTTCCGAAATGAAAACTACGATCTCTACCTTTTGTAAACCCACTTGATTTACCTTGCCATTGTGCAAATAACCTATGTAAAGGAATTTCTCTAGATGTAAAAACACCCAAATTTCTATGCATCGGTAATATATATTCTGTTGCATGCATAGCCATGGTAACACCCACAGAGATAGCTTCTTGACCTATACCACTAAACCATTTTGATATTTTACCTTGACGTAAGAGAATCAACATTTTCTCTTCAATCATACGTGGTTTTATAAGCTTTTTATAAAGTTCTATTTTTTTATAATCAGAAACAGAGAAGGTTGTATACTGCATAGCAATTAAACTATAAGTGTTAGATAATTAGACTGGTATAAATGTAACAAAAAGAGCAGAAATAAATCTAATATTAACAAAATAGAGGTTTACTCTATAATTTTATTAAATTTGAATATAAATTATATTTAAGATGAGTGGTATTCCAAGCGTAGATTTACAGGACTTTGTGTCTGGTGATGCTAATAGAAAAGAAAAATTCATAAAAGAAATAGGAAGTGCTTTTGAAGAAATTGGCTTTGTAGCGCTTAGTGGTCATTTTTTATCAGAAAATCTGGTAGAAAACCTATATGGCGAAATTAAAAACTTTTTCAAACTTCCGCAAGAAGTAAAAGATTCATACGAAATACCCGGTATTGGTGGTCAACGAGGATATACATCTTTCGGAAAAGAACATGCAAAAGGTAAAAAAGAAGGTGATTTAAAAGAGTTTTGGCATTTTGGACAGTATGTTGAAGATGGTACTAATTTAAATGAAGTATACCCTGATAATGTTACTGTTAAAGAGCTTACAGATTTCAATACTGTAGGTGAAGAAACGTATAAAATGCTTGAAAAAACAGCTAAATATGTTTTAAGAGCTTTAGCCATACATTTAAATTTAGAAGAAACATATTTTGATGATTATATCAAAAATGGAAACTCTATTTTAAGACCTATACATTATCCACCGATACAATCAGAACCTAAAAATGCAGTTAGAGCTGCTGCACATGGTGATATTAACTTGATTACATTGTTGATGGGTGCTCATGGAAAAGGATTACAGGTAAAAAACCATAAAGATGAATGGGTAGATGCTATTGCTAGACCAGATCAGTTAATGATTAATGTTGGTGATATGCTTTCTAGATTAACAAATAACAAGTTAAAATCTACAATACATCAAGTTGTAAACCCACCAAAAGAACTTTGGGGAACATCTAGATATTCTGTTCCATTTTTTATGCATCCTATAAGCGAAATGTCGCTAAATTGTTTAGATAATTGTGTTACTGAAGATAACCCTAAGTTATATGAAGATATTACAGCAGGAGAATTTTTACATGAGCGTTTGATTGAATTAGGATTAATAAAAAAATAAGCAACAATGTTAGACTCATTAAAATTTCTTTTCAAGAGAGATTTATTAAAACTTAAAGAGGAAATTTTGAGTTATACAGATGAAAGCACTATGTGGAAGGTTGATAACAACATTACAAATAGTACTGGCAACCTGTGTTTACATTTAGTTGGCAACTTAAACACTTTCATAGGTGTTGGTTATGGTAATACAGGATATATAAGAAATAGAGATGCCGAATTTACATTAAAAAACGTTGATCGTGCTGCCATGTTAAAGCAGATTGATGATGTAATAATTGTTATAGAAGATACGCTAAATAATATAGAAGCGTCTGATTTGGAGAAGGATTGTACAATCCGACTTTTTAATAATGAAAAAAAATCGAATACTTATTTTTTAATTCATATTGCATCACATCTAGCATATCATTTAGGACAAATAAATTATCACAGACGCTTTTTTGATTAAAAAATATTTAAAATAAACTAATGGATTTAAA
The DNA here is from genome assembly GCF_019021925.1 of Cellulophaga sp. HaHaR_3_176. Classification (NCBI taxonomy): domain Bacteria; kingdom Pseudomonadati; phylum Bacteroidota; class Flavobacteriia; order Flavobacteriales; family Flavobacteriaceae; genus Cellulophaga; species Cellulophaga sp. HaHaR_3_176. The sequence goes on along the minus strand of NZ_CP058990.1, from coordinate 1,353,255 downwards.
AGATCAACTTAAAAATCTTTTCCCAGAACACAAAGAAGAAGAAATAAAAAAAGATGTTTCTTCTGAAAATAAAATATGGATGCAAGACGATCCTATACTTTGTAAGTACGAGAAAAGAAAAGGTAAACCAACAACAATTTTAGAAGGTTATACTGGAGCTAATGAAGATTTTAAAAAATTAGCTAAAGAAATTAAGACAAAATTGAGTGTTGGTGGGTCATTTAAAGATGATTCTATAATTATACAAGGTGATTATAGAGATAAAATAATGCAAATGCTTACAGAAAAGGGTTTTAAAGTGAAAAGAGTTGGTGGTTAATTCTGTTAATTATCTTTTATTCTTTGCCAATTAATGTTACATTTATTAATTGTTAACTTTTTAAATCTCCAAAAATGGGCTCCCTACTTCATATTACAAACGGCGATAATTTTACAAAAAAATTAAAAAGTTTAAAACTTTCTGGAGATATCATAACTTGGCGTGAAATGCTTTGTGAAGGTAAAACAGAAAACAATGTAGGAAGTGAATCTTTTTGGAAAACTCGTTTTGAATTTCTAAATAAGAATTATAAAGTAAGTAAATCTACTTTTATAAATAAGACACTTAAAGAATACCGCTCTTTATGTAATCATAAAAAAGAAGATCAAATTGTTTTATGGTTTGAGTACGATTTATTTTGTCAGGTTAATTTGCTAGCTGTTATAAGTTGGTTAAAAACACATCGTAAATATGCTGAAATATCATTAGTTTGTAGTGGTAAGGAAGACAGTAGTGATACGCTTTTTGGCCTAAATGAATTAACAGACGAGCAATTACGTAGTAAATTTGAGAATAAGGTTATTTTAACACAAGATGATATTGAATATGCTGATTATGTATGGCAACTTTATTGTAGTGACAACCCTATTCGATTAGAAAATTTAACTGATTTTAAAAATTATCAATTTAAATATTTAGAAAAAAGCATTCAATCGCATCTACATAGATTCCCATCTATTAAAAATGGATTAAATGAAATGGAAACAAATATTTTGAAACAAGCTATTGATAAAAAGCCACAATCAAAAACAGAGTTCTTACAAGTATTACTTAAAAATCAAGGTATATTAGGTTTTAGCGACAGTCAATTTCAGAGAGCTTTAGTACGCTTAAAACCATTATTTACATCTTTTAATCCTGTGAGATTATCTCAAAAAGGGAAACTTATATTAAAAGGAGACACAAGCTACTACTCCTGTATTCAACAAAATGATGTTTACTTAGGTGGAGCTTTAAAGTATAATTTCCTTTTCAACTCAGATACAAACAAAATTTTAAAATTATAGCATGAAGCTAGAATCCTCAGAGCTTATCCTTAATGCTGATAAAAGCATTTATCACCTTAATTTATTACCCGAAGATATCGCCAACACAGTTATAACCGTGGGTGACCCTGATCGTGTTTCAGAAGTATCTAAACACTTTGATAGCATCGAATTAAAAAAAGGTAAAAGAGAATTTATTACACATACTGGTGTTTTAAATGGCAAACGAATATCTGTAGTATCTACAGGTATTGGTACTGATAATATTGATATTGTCTTAAATGAGCTAGATGCCTTAGTTAATATTGATTTTGATAAACGAGAAGTAAAAGAAAAACACACGCAACTAGATATCATTAGAATAGGTACATCAGGAGCTATACAACCACATATTCCGATCGATTCTTTTCTTTTAAGTGAATATGCAATTGGTTTTGATAGTTTACTACGTTTTTATGATGCTGAATCTATTTTAGACGATAAGATACAAGACAGGTTTATAGCACATACACAATGGTCTAAACATAAATCGACCCCTTATGTAGTAAATTTTGATGCAGATTTAGCTTCAATTATTGACTCCGAGCTTTTAGTGAAAGGTTTTACAGCAACTAATGTTGGTTTTTATGGCCCACAAGGAAGAAAATTAAGATTAAAAACAGAAGATGAGAACCTTAACTCAAAATTAGCTTCTTTTGAGTATAATGGTTTAAATATTACCAATTTAGAAATGGAAACTTCTGGTATATATGGTTTGTCTAAACTATTAGGTCATAGAGCTGTTTCTCTTAATTGTATTGTTGCAAACCGTAGCACTGGTGAATTTTCTGCAACACCAACAAAATCTATTGAAACACTAATACAATACACTCTTAAAAAGCTTACTGAATAATGAAAAAAGTTAAAATAATTGGTGTTCCAGAGCATTTTAATATGCCTTGGCATTTAGCTATTGATGAAAATGCTTTTAAAGAACGAGGTATTGAACTTGAATGGACAGATATACCTGAAGGCACAGGCAAAATGTGTCAAATGCTAGCCGATAATGAAACAGACCTAGCTATTATTTTAACAGAAGGTATTGTAAAAAGCATAACAGAAGGTAATCCTACAAAAATAGTTCAGGAATATATATCATCTCCTTTATTATGGGGTATACACGTTGCGGCTGATAGTACTTACAAAAAAATATCAGAATTAGAAAATACTAAGGCTGCTATTAGTAGGTTTGGAAGCGGTAGCCATCTAATGGCATACGTTATGGCTGAAAAGGAAAATTGGAATACAGAAAAGCTAAACTTTGAAGTTATAAATAATTTAGAGGGAGCTGTAACTGCTTTAACTAATAATACTGCAGACTTTTTTATGTGGGAAAGGTTTACTACAAAACCTTTAGTAGACAATGGAACCTTTAGAAGAATTGAAGATTGCCCTACTCCATGGCCATGTTTTGTAGTAGCTGCTACTGATAGCTTTATAGCGGAAAATAGGAGTGCTTTAAAACATATTTTAGAGGTGATAAATATGTATACAGAAGAGTTTAAGACGATTCCTAGTATTGATAAAACATTATCTAATTCATATAATCAAAAATTAGAAGATATTAAAGAATGGCTATCTATTACAAAATGGAGCCAATCAAAAATGGAAAATAAAACATTAGAAAATGTTCAAAATTCATTGTTGAAACTTAACTTAATTTCTGAGAAAATAAATTATAAAAAAATCCTATATTAATAGGATTTTTTTTACATAAAATATTTGTAAATTAACGTACTGAATTTTTCATCAGACATTGGCTTTTGAAAATATTCTTTAACATCATTGTTGTTGTTAGCTCTAATTAAATCTTTTTCATCTTCACTAACTGTCGTCATTACAACAACACAATTATCTTTTATAGAAGCTGGTAAGTTTTTATAATTATCTAAAAATGCCCAACCATTCATACCAGGCATATTGATATCTAAAATAATTAAACAAGGGAAAAAATCCTCTTCATCTTTCGAAGTATCAATTAATTCGAGGGCTTCGGCTCCATCTAAAGTTATATAAACATCAACATCGATGTCTAACTTCTTTATAAAAACGCTATTTATAAAGTTAGTAGATTCATCATCATCTACTAATAAAATTGATTTTACTTCCATCTAAATGGTCTTAATTAAATAAGGCAATACTATCCAATAGAATACTTGATTTGGGGTAAAAATCTATCAAGGTAAAATCTTATTGTTAATGGGTTAATTTAGGTGGCGAAAATAAGTAATATAAACACTAGTTCAAAATATTATTAACAAGATATTTCTTTAAAAAATAAAGCTTTAAATAGTAATTTCTATAAATCCCAAACAACAGTTGGTTCTTTTAGTTTTTTCAAAATCTCGTTTGTAGTACTAAAATGTGCATTTCCGAACCAAAACCCCCTATTTGCACTCAAAGGAGATGGGTGACCAGATTCTAAAATATGATGCTTTTTTTGATCAATAATTTTTATTTTTTTCTTTGCGAATCCTCCCCATAGTAAAAAAATTACATTTTCTTTTTTTGAAGAAATTAATTTGATTACAGCATCTGTGAAAATTTCCCAACCTTGTTTTTGGTGGCTCCCTGCTTCACTTGAGCGTACAGTTAATGTTGCATTTAATAACAAAATGCCTTGTTTAGCCCAAGATTCTAAATTACCACTATTAGGGTAAGCCATTTGAATATCAGATTCTAGTTCTTTAAATATGTTTTTTAATGAAGGAGGGTGAGTTATACCATCTTTTACTGAAAAGCATAACCCGTTAGCTTGGTTGATACCATGGTATGGGTCTTGACCTATTATTACTATTTTAGTGCCATCAAAAGTACTGTGATTGAATGCTGAAAAAATAGCATCTTTTTCGGGGTAACAAGTATGCTCTCTATACTCATTATCTACAAAATTCATCAAATTAATGAAATATGGTTTTTTAAACTCTTCATTTAAATGAGTTGCCCAGCTATCATGTATATCTAATTTCATACTTAATTATTAGTTTGATATAATCAAAAATAGATAAAACATTAACATCCTTTAAAAATTAATTAGAAAGCTGCTCTTCTAAAATTTGACTTTGCATTTTTCTATGTTTAAGTATGTTTACATAATCTAAAGCTAGCTTATTTTCATAATCTGTATATGCACTTGATGCGTATTTAATTGCTTGATCTAAATCTCCATTTATTTCACTACTAATGGCCATATTATAATTCGCACGACCTAAAATTTTTAAATCAGTACTATTTAATTCTTGCTTCCAAAGGTCAGCAGCACCAATCCAATCGCCAGTTAAAGCACGTCGTTGTGCGATTTTGAAATTATCAGTTCCTGTAATATAATAATCTCTCGATATTCTTACTTTATTAGGTATATACCTATTAGCATAAGCAATACCAACATTTCGACTATATTCTTGAATAGTTTCATTTCTGCGTTTTACTGCCTCTATAGCTTTTAAAGGATTAATTCCTTTACCTGTAAACACCATTTTTTTATTGTACTGATAATCATCAATAACTAGCTTCGATTGTGGGTCATATAAACGCCATCCACAAGTTACAAGAGTGTTTAATGTAACTTCTTGAGCAGGTACATCTACTTTTACTCCTAAATTATTTTCTAGAGGCATAGTTGTAACTTTATAAGCTGTTTTTGTATCTGTATCGTAAAATGCTAATGATAAAATCACATCTACATTGTTTTCTTTACATAATTGATCTATCATCTCCCAAGATAAGGTTGCTGGTAATACTGCTAATCCACTTTTTACACCTTCTATATTTTCAAGAATTTTAATATCATCAAAATTTTTAATCATACTTAATTCAGAAGACAATGATGATATTGCTGCCTCTGCTCCTTTTTCATCTAAATTTCGACCTTCAGCAGAAAGTATTTGATCAATTTTATCGAGTTCTTGGTTTTCTTTAGAGGGAATACTTCTATTTATAATTCCAATATTCTTCACATCAGACGAAAGAAAAACCTTAGCAGGCGTGGTAACTCCCATTGTCATTTTATTTGTAGAGCTACATGCTGATAAAAAAATGACAGAGCTTACGTAAATAAGAATTTTTATTTGATTTTTCATGGTATAGTATAGAAGGTTGGTTTAATTATTTTAATGAGTAGATAATAACTAATAAATAACGAAAAAACAGTAACTCTTATTGTAACCGGTGTAAATAGATTAGTTAATGGGGTTGTTTATTAAATCTTTTGATGAATATTTATTTCAATGTATCTTTGAATCGAAATGAATAAGATTAATAAAAAGACACTTCAAGATTTAGAATTTTTCACTGTTTTAGATCAAATTGCAGCTCGTTGCATTACAGAATTAGGAAAAGAAAACGCTTTGAAGGTTAAACCTCTGGGTACCAGAGAGGCAATTCTTATTCATTTAGGGCAAACATCAGAATATGTTTCTTCATTTTCAAACGATAATAGAATTCCTAATCATGGTTTTGATGCAATAAATAATGAATTAAAATTATTAAAAATAGAAAATGCCACTATTGAAATTAGTGGTTTTAGAAGAATAGGTAATATTTGTAGTACCGTAAATACTTTAAAAAAGTTTTTAAAGAAATTTAAAGAGTATTATCCGTTACTTTTTAATGCTTCAGAAGAAGTAGAATTAAATCTAGAAATACCTGCTAAAATTGATACTGTAATAGATCGTTTTGGTGAAATAAAAGATAACGCATCTGATAATTTAAGACTTATTCGTTATGAAATTAGTGGTTTAAAAGGTAAAATAAACCAAAGCTTCACAAGGGCACTTACAACCTACAACGCTTCAGAGTTTTTAGATGAAATAAGAGAGTCTGTTGTAGATAATAGACGAGTACTTGCTGTAAAAGCTATGTACCGAAAAAAGGTAAAAGGTTCTGTAATGGGAACGTCTAAAACTGGTAGTATTGTTTATATAGAACCAGAGGCTTCATTACAATTCAGTCGTCAATTAAATAATTTAGAATTTGATGAACGTGAAGAAATCCAAAGAATACTTCGTGAACTTACGGCTCACATTACCCCTTTTATACCCGAATTAGCTTGTTATCAAGATTTTTTATCTCATATAGATATTACGTCGGCCAAAGCAAAATATGCTTTAGAGATGGATGCTGTATTACCAGAAGTTAGTGATGAAAAAGAGATGTATCTAAGAGATGCTTACCACCCATTACTTTACTTAACAAATAAAAGAAAAAACGAAAAAACGCATCCGCAAACCATTTCTTTACATTCAGAAAATAGAATTATTGTTATTTCTGGGCCTAATGCAGGTGGAAAAAGTATTACACTTAAAACCTTAGGTATTTTACAGGTAATGGTGCAGAGTGGACTTTTAATACCTGTTCATGAACGTAGTAAAATATGTTTATTTGATAGAATATTGACAGATATTGGAGACAATCAATCTATTGAAAATCACTTAAGTACATACAGTTATCGATTAAAAAATATGAACTATTTTTTACGCAAATGTGATGAAAATACGATGTTTTTAATTGATGAATTTGGTACTGGTAGTGATCCCGAACTTGGTGGTGCTTTGGCTGAAATATTTTTAGAAGTTTTTTACGAGCGTGGTTCTTATGGAGTAATTACGACCCACTACTCTAACTTAAAATTACTAGCTAACGAATTACCACATGCAACTAATGCAAACATGCTTTTCGACTCTAAAACTTTAGAGCCTACATATCAATTAGTTTTAGGCCAAGCAGGTAGTTCGTTTACATTTGAGGTGGCACAAAAAAACGGAATACCCTATAGCTTAATTAATAGAGCTAAAAAGAAAATTGAGCATGGTAAGGTTCGTTTTGATGCAACTATCGCTAAACTGCAAAAAGAGCGCAGCTCAATGGCTAAAACAGGTAATAAGTTAAAAGAAGAAGAATCTAAAGCTAGAAGTGAAGCTAGCAAGTTTGAAGAGCTAAACACAAAAGTAAAATCTAAATTAGAAAATTACCAAGAGTTGTATGATTCTAGCCAACGCATGATTTATTTAGGTAATAAGGTTAATGATGCTGCTCTTAAGTATTTTCAAGATAAAAAGAAACGCCCTTTAGTTTCTGAACTATTACGAATTGTAGAAACGGAAAATAGTAAACGAAAAAAGAAAAGTACACAGCAAGTTAAAATTGAAAAAGCAAAGAAAATAGCTGTTGAAAAAGAGGTTATTCAAAAAGTAGAAGTAATCCGAGAAGAGAAAAAGGTAGAAAAGAAAACTAAAGCTATAGTTGAAAAAAATAAACCTAGACCGGTATTTAAAATTGGTGATCGTGTTCGTATGTTAGATGGTAAAGCTGTTGGTAGTATCGATAAACTAGAAAAAAATAAAGCTGTAGTTAATTACGGGATTTTCACTACTAATGTTAGTATAAATCAGCTAGAATTAGTGGAGGCTGTAAAGAAAAAGAAATAATTTAAATTGATAAAGTAAGTAAAGTGTACTTGTTTTTACCATATCTTACTCTTGCTTTTTTTTACGAAAAAAAGATTAAAAAATTCGTAAAAAATATTAAATGAAAAATAATAAATCACATAAAATAATTCTTTTTGATGGTGTTTGTAATCTTTGCAATTCATCAATTCAATTCATAATTAAGCATGATAAAATTGATATGTATCGTTTTGCTGCTTTACAGAGTGATATTGGAAAAAGATTAGCTACAGAACGTAATATAAGTACAACTGAAGTTGATTCTATTATTTTAATAGAACCAGGCATAGCTTATTATATAAAATCTACTGCAGCCTTAAAAATAGGAAAGACCTTTGGCGGTATTTGGTCTCTATTAGTGATATTTGAATGGGTACCTGAAGGGTTCAGAAATACGATTTATGATTTTATTGCTAGAAATAGGTATAAATGGTATGGTAAAAAAGAATCTTGTATGATTCCTACACCAGAACTAAAATCAAAATTTTTAGATTGAAAATGTACTAAACTATTTCAAAAGTATACTTCCCTTTCTCAAATACCTACTTTACTAAATGTTGGTTTTTAAAGTTTAAGACTAAACTTAAGTTTATGTTGAATTTAAAACCAACTAAAAATGAAAAAAGTACTTTTTATAACTCTGTTTTTACCATTTTTAATTTTCGGATCCGAAAAAATTCCTTCAAAAATTAAAGCCGTTACTGTTTATCAAAACAGTGCTGAAATTACTCGACAAGCTATATTTACTATTGAAAATGGCACATCTGAACTTGTTTTCACAGGCTTATCTTCTAAAATAGATGAAAGTAGTATTCAAATTTCTGGTTTACAGGCTGCTTCTATACTTTCTATTAGTTACGATATTAACTATTTGGATAAACCAATTATTAATATAGAAGTTGATGAAATCAGTACTAAAATCAAAACATTAGAATTGAAAATATCTATGCTTAAAAATAAGATAGCTGGCCTAGATGAAGAGGAAGTTGTAATTATAAAAAACCGAACAGTTAGTGCAACAAATCAAAATTTAGACCTAGAAAAACTAAAAACGATTAGCACCTACTATAGAGAACGTATTACAGCTATTAGAAATGAAATATTCTCCATAAATTCAAAAATCAATGAGTTAAGTATTTCTATTAAAGATTACAGAAATCAATTAGCTGAAAAAAATTCAGTACCCATAAAACCAAAAGGAGAAATCAGTATAAAATTTGATACTCCAATAATTTCAAATTTAACATTAGAAATTAAATATAATGTTCAAGATGCTGGTTGGATACCTAATTACGATATCAAATCGAATAAATTAAACGATCCATTACAGTTTATTTATAAAGCACATGTATATCAAAAAACTGGTGAGAATTGGAATGATGTAGCATTAACCCTATCTTCAGGTAATCCGAATATTTTAACAATAAAACCTACTGTTAATACAGATTATTTAAATTTTGGACACAGAAAGTCATACCTATCTCAGGTAAAAAAGCAAAAATATACGCACAACCCTACAGTTAAGAAAGTATCAGGTATTGTTACTGATGAGTCTGGTACTCCATTACCTGGCTGTAATGTTGTTATAAAAGGAACTAATATTGGTACCCAAACAGATTTTGATGGTTTTTATACTTTAGATACACAAGCAGGGCAAGAACTTGTTTTTTCACATTTAGGATTTAATACTAATGAAACACCAATTTACTCCTCTAGAATTAATTTAAACCTTGAAGAAAATTTAGAAGCTTTAGAAGAGGTTATAATTGTAGGTTATGGGAGTCGAGAAAAATCGAATATTACACGTGCATTGTCCGGTAAAGTTTCAGGTATTCAGATTAGAGGGGTATCAAATGTTACCAAGGCTTCTCAACCTTTATATATTATTGATGGCGTTCCTGTGGAAGGATTTGAAGAAGGTGATTTAGATGTAAGTGAGATTCAGGATATAGAAATTTTAAATAATGAGGTTAGTATAGAAATTTATGGGAGTCGAGCAACAAATGGCATTGTATTAATTTCGACGAAAAAAAGCACAAGCCAAGAAGATGTTACCAGTACTAAGTTTAGTATAAAAAAAACCTGTTCTATTACTAGTGATGGAGATCTTTCATCCATAGAAATTAATACATTTAAGCTTGATGCTAGTTATGAGTTTTTTGCTGCTCCAGTAATTAATGAAAATGTTTTTCTTACGGCTAGATTCAAGGATTGGGAGAAATTAAATTTGTTGCCAGGAGAAGCTAATGTTTACTTTAATGGCAGTTTTGCAGGGAAAACTACAATTGATCCTTATACTATAAACAAAGAAATGACTGTTTCATTAGGTGTTGATGACGCCATTACAATTACGAGAAAACAAGACAGAAACTTTAAAAGCAAATCTTTTACAGGTAATAACCGTATTTTAAATAGAACTTATAATTTAGAAATTAAAAATAATAAATCAAATGCTATTGATGTAATGATAATGGATAGAATACCTATTTCTCAGAATAAAGAAATTAAAGTAGAAGATATTATTACAAATAATGCTATTTACGATGAAAAAAAAGGTCTACTAACTTGGAAAATGAAACTTAAATCAAAAGAAGAAGCTAAAGAATCTTTCTCTTTTCAGGTTAAATACCCCAAAGAAAGGCATATTACCTTATAAATATAAAAAATCAATAAAAAAGCTCAGCAACGTATATATAGTACTGAGCTTTTAAATTATTTCATATGATTAAGTATAAAATCTAATGTTTTATTCTCGTTTTTATTTTCTAAATAAGCTATGTTATTATGAGTTATAGGATTTGCTAAACCTAAGTTTTGAAGATTAACAATATCAGCTTCATAATCCATAGTAACTTTACCAGTTAATAAATTATCTAAACTTTCTCCTCTTTGGTGGCGTTTGTATATTTTTTTTAATCCACTTAAATACAACCTATCTTTAGTAAATCCGCCTCCTCTGTGTACTCTAAGAGTAATACCAAAAGCATCATCTCTATTTAATTTATACTGTCCGTGTATCATATCAAAAGTATCAGAAAAGGTATAACCTTTAATTAAGCTGTCTGATGCTAAAACTCTATATGCCAGAGTTTTGAGTCTTTTTAAAGTTAAAGCTCCACTCATGTATTCACTAAATACAGCAAGGCCTTCTTGTGTTTCTACATTTCGAGGGAAACCATTTGAAAAAATCTTTAATGGTTGTTCTAAACCATTATATGTAGTTACTAAATGCACACCAATTTCGTGGTTGGCTAAAGTAATTAGTTGGTTTTTGCTGAATTTAGTATTCTTTTTTATCAATAAAGTCTGTGTACTATTACTTACCATAGCATCAGCCGCTATAGCTGTCGAAAACTTAATATTTAACGGAAAATTATATTGTTTCGAAAACTCTTCAAAATAGTCTTTAGCATCATTCGGTGTGTATATTTTTTCCATATCAACACTCTCATCTTCATCAAAATGATGTAAAATGAATTTAGCATTCTGCACATCCTTTTCAGTAGGCGTTCCATACACACGTAAAGAGTTGTAATGGAACTTTTTAGGTTCTCCTATAGTTTGTATACATTGAACCATATTTGAGTAATAATAGATAATATCTTGATACAGTTTTTGTACTTTCTGATCTGTAATACGCTCTAAACGTTGTGAAAAAAACATCCTATGTAATTTATACGGATGAAATTTAATTTTCGGGTATTTTAATTCCGGATTTATAGTATATTTCGATGAAAAGAAACGTTGCTTTTCTTTTTCTGTATTTGAAGGGTTTAAATAGCTAAGAAGCTCAATTTTTTTTACGAGTCTATCTAAATTAGAGTCTATATCAAACAAAGATTCATTTGTTCTCTGTAAGTCTACTAAGTCCTTTGCATTCATTATTTATGAGTATTAAAACGCCGCAAGGTAATCAATCTATTTGAGTCATTTTCGTGTCTTTTAATTTTTCGTTGAGTAGCTATAAATTAAAAAATTAATGTTTCATTACAGAAATGATACATCTTAAAGAACTCGTTTGTGGTATTTTTAGTGTTGTAATGATATAGAGTAATTTCTAATAAAAAGGCTTAGATTTGAAATATAATGTAGAAAAAAAGCAGCTTACATGATTTCCATTTATAAATTAAAACCCAAATTTCAACAAATTTTAAATCCTGTTTTAATTTTTTTACATAAATGTAATGTAACTGCAAATCAAATTACGGTAGCTTCTATTTTAGTATCTTTTATTATTGGATTGTTATTCTGGAACGCAGATAGGATACACTGGTTCTTCTTAAGTTTACCTATTGGACTATTGTTACGAATGGCGTTAAATGCCCTAGATGGCATGATGGCTAGAAAATTTAATCAAACCAGTGCATTAGGTGAAGTTCTAAATGAAATGGGAGATTTAGTATCTGACGTTATTATTTTCTTTCCCTTGATTAAGTTTCAACCAGAGAGCTCATATATCATCATTGGGTTTATATCATTAAGTATCATCAATGAATTTGCAGGAGTATTAGGAAAAGTAGTAGGAAAAGAACGTAAAAATGATGGTCCTATGGGTAAAAGTGATCGTGCTTTACTTTTAAGTATTTATGGTCTACTCCTATTTTTTAGTGTAAACCTTACGAGTTATTCTAGGTACATTTTTGGAATAATTATTTTATTGCTCGTACTCAGTACTTTTACACGTCTAAAGAAAGCATTACATGGAGCTTGAAGTAAACAATTCTGAAAATAAATTTTCTGATGTTCCGCTACGGGTAAAGACATGGAGCTATATTATTTTAGTATTTGCCATATCTATATCTAGTTCTATAACAATGAAACTTTTTATCTCTTGGATAGGGTGCCAAGTTTTATATGAATTCTTAAGGATGTTTCAAGTTAAAAGAAACCTTCTCATTACCGCTTTAAGCTTAGGGATTGTACAATTTTCATTGCTTTATTTTTTATATTTTGAACATTATTTTCTGTATGCTGTTGCTTTCTTAATTACATTTCTCATCTATTTTCTGATGCTAAAAGTTACCGTAAAGCAAGGTGTTGGCATTGTAATAGGGCTAAGCTTAAGCCTTCTGATTTTTCCGCATTTATTATATTTAAGAGAGAGTGCTTTTGGTATAAAAGCCCTTATTTATTTAGTGGTTCTTACAGAATTAAATGATGTCTTTCAATATTTTATGGGTAAGCTTTTTGGAAATCATAAAGTAATGCCTAAAATTAGTCCTAATAAGACTTGGGAAGGTGTTATAGGAGGTGTGTTTCTCACCACAGTACTTAGTACTATTTTAGGGTATTTTCTTTTGACTTCTACGATTCTAATTCATGTAATTTTAGGTATAATTTTGGGAGTTTCAGGTTTTTTTGGAGATGTTTTTATGTCTCTACTAAAGCGAAAAACAAATATGAAAGACACTGGGGCGTTACTGCCTGGGCATGGCGGACTTATGGATAGAATGGATAGTCTTATTTTTAATGCGCCCATTTTCTTTTGGGTACTACCGTTATTAATAAAAAGCTAAGCTATGCAACGTAAATTTAATAACGCTTTTATTCTTTCTGGCGGAGGTACACGGTTAATGATTTACCTTGGAATGTATGCGGCATTAGAAGAGTTACAAATGAAACCAGATGTTCTTATTGCAACATGTGGAGGTGCTTTTGCTGCAACAGTAATTAATACTTTTCCAGATACGATATCACGCAAAGCATATTTAAAATCAGAAGAGTATTATCAATTTGCAACAAAAGAACGTTTAACAAAAGAGAAGAAGTTATCGAGGATAGGATTTCTTTCACTCCAAAAAATGTTATCTAAAAAGAACGCCCCTTTTATGGAAGATGTATTCCATAAATATCTTGCAGACGTATCTCAGGATTTTTCAGAAGATTTTCCGGCATTAACAGCAACGAAGTTTTCTTCAAAAGTACCTACACTCTTTATAGGTTCTCAAATACTTTTTGATCCTAAGCTTATAGGGCAAAAAAGAGACGGTAAAAAATTGTATCAAAAAGTGATATTTACAGATGAAGAAACGGCTAGTAAAATAGACCTAAGCGCAATTACCATTACTTCCGAAAATTATAAAAACAGTGCCGTATCAGGATCAGTAGAAATTAAAACAAATCTCTCCATGTTAGTTAGTGCACGGATTTCTGTTTCTGATATGTATTATGTGGCTCCTGTATACTTAGAAGACACCTACTTTGCAGGAGGCGCTATTGATTTAATTCCTATTGAATTGGCTAAACATTTAGCCAATACGGTAACTATAGAAAAAAAACAGTCTTATAGTCCGGTTGAAGAAGCCTTAGTACGTGCAGTTTTAGGGTATAGTGGCAACCAACGTTTACAAGAAATTGAAAATCAGGGCGCTAATTTTCAGATTGATACCGTTCATATCAAGAAAGATTTAGAAGGGCATTACATCAAGAAAAGTATAGACTGGAAAAACGTTGAGATTTGCTTTGAATACCCTAAATCTTACCAAGACTTTAAAGATGATATGGATAAACAATGGGAGTACGGATATCAGCAAACCATGAAGAGCATGCAAATAGAAAAGTAATTCTATTAATTGCTTTGAAAAACTTACATTTATACACTCATGAAAATAGCCTTTTACATATGAATATTTTTATTGCTGGCGGAACTTCTGGAATTGGATATTCATTAGCACTACATTATTGCGCTAAGGGCTTTCATGTTGGGGTTTGTGGTAGAGATTTAGATAAAATTTCAGAGAATAAGCCTTCTAATATACTTGCGTATCAGGCAGATGTTTGTGAGATTTCTTCACTTACGTTGGCCGTACAAAGCTTTTTAAATAAACAAGAAAATCTGGATCTCTTCATAAATTGCACAGGTAGCTACGCAGAAGATGTTGCAGGAAATATTTCTTATGAAGAAGCTGCACAAATGCTTAAAACCAATATTTTAGGAGCTACTAATTGCTTCGAAGTAGCAAGAACAGCTATGCTAAATCAAAAAATTGGTCATATTGTGGTAATTTCATCTGTATCAGGTATTTTAGATTATAAAAACTCTAGTCTTTATACGAAAACTAAACGTGCAATACTCCAAATTTCAGATGCTTATCATAGAGCCTTAAAACCTTTCGGCATTTCAATAACTACTATTGCTCCGGGGTATATTGATACTTTAAAATTAAGAGCATTAAACAACAACGACTTAAGTAAAAAACCTTTTTTAGTGCCGCTTGATGTGGCCACAAAAAAAATTATCGAAGCTATTGATGCTAAAAAAAAGCTAGTTATTTTTCCTTTAAAAATGAAATGGATGATGACATTCTTATCGCTACTCCCTCCTCCTATCCTTAATCTTATTATGTATAAAAAAGCCAAATGGATGAAACAAGAATAGCAATAGGGATAAGAATAAAGCTAGCGGCGCTCTGTGCTACTGTATTTAGTCTGTTTTATAATGTGAATGCTTGGTATGCGTCTACGTTAGATTATGTGCCTTCATTTATTTTTAGTTTTGAGAAGTATACCCCCTTTATTGCTTGGACAGTAATTCCTTATATGACCAGCGGAATATTTTTTGTTATTGTCTTTTTTCTTTGTAAAACAAGGCAAGAACTACAGACTTTGACAAAACGGGTATTATTTGTGAGTGTTGTTGGCGGACTTTTCTTTCTATTATTCCCTTTAAAATTTTCATTCATAAAACCAGAAACGAGTACTATTTTATTCAATTTTTTCTTTCAATTTATTGAAAAAGTAGATTCTCCTTTCAATGAAGCTCCATCATTACATATTGCTTTTGCTTTTATATTTTGGTCTGTCTTTAGAAATTTGAAAAATGCGTGGCGATATGTGGCAGCAGTATGGCTCATGTTATTGGGCCTTTCCACACTCACCACCTATCAACATCATTTGCTAGATGTCGTTACTGGGGCTATTTTAGGGCAATTGAGCTTTATCGTTTTTCCAGCACAGGATAATAATTTTAAGCTGCGAAGCTTTCACCTTGCCAACTATTATTTTTTAGGAAGCTGGCTGGTGATTCTGTTAAGTCTGGTGGTCTTTGAATTTTATCATGCGAGCGGACTCATTTTATTATGGCCCACATTGGTTCTATTTTTAGTGGGGTATCATTACCAAAAAAATAGCATATACTTTTTAAAAAATAACCAGGGTACTATTCCGTGGTATAAAAAAATAGTGTATTTCCCATACATCGGGCTGTACTGGTTGTTTTGGAAATTTTTAAGGAAAAATAAAAAGCCTATAGAACTTATTCCAAAGCTGTATGTTTCGTCGAGGCTTGATTATTCAGAATTTCAAAATTTTAATGGCAATCAAAACACATTAGTGTATGATTTTTCGGCAGAATTGGAAGAAAATAAAGCAATAAAACAAAATTGTCTATACAATGCTGTTCCCTTATTGGATATCGGAGCTTTCGATATTATCGAAATTAAAAGAATCGTCTTAGAAATAACAACACATTACAAAGAATTACCTAAAGGTGGAAAAATACTAATTCATTGTACTATTGGGGTTAGTAGAAGTACATTTATAGGAATTCTTGTTGTGAAAAATATTCTATCTTTACCTTTAGACGAAGCAGTACTAAAAATAAAAACCACCCATAAAAATGCTGTAATACATAGCTATGTACAGGATTTTTTAAAGACAATCAATATATGAGCAATGGACATTTTAATAGTTTTGATGGAAGCGAAATTTTTTATCGCAAATGGAATTTCAAGCCATCTCAAAAGAGTGTTATCATCATTCACCGTGGACATGAACATTCTGAGCGTTTAAATGATATTGCCACCTCTTCTCAATTTTCAGAGTATAATATTTTTGCTTTTGATCTTCGTGGTCATGGCCATACGAAGACGGAAACATCTTCTGTTTTTATGGATTATGTGAGAGATTTAGATGTTTTTGCGCACTATTTAAAATCAGCATACACCATACCTAGTACTGATATTTTTGTAATAGCTAATAGTATTGGTGGTGTAGTTGCTTCTGCATGGGTTCATGATTATGCGCCGAATATTGCAGGTATGGCATTGCTTGCTCCGGCTTTTAAAATAAACCTAATTGTACCTTTAGCGAATGAGATGATTACTTTGGGTACTAAGCTAAAGAAGGGTTTGATTATTAAAAGTTATGTAAAATCTACCATGCTAACGCACGATGTAGCACAGCAGAAAGCCTATGATACAGATTCTCTAATTACACGGTCTATTGATGCAAATTTATTAATAGACTTAGCAGATGCAGGTAAACGCTTGGTAGAAGATGCAGAGGCTATAGATACACCAACACTTATTTTGTCTGCAGAGAAAGACAAGGTGGTATTTAATAAAGATCAAAAAATATTTTTCAATAAGTTAGACACAAATTTAAAGCAACTTGAAGTATTGCCAGACTTTTTTCATGGCATTTTGTTTGAAACGAATAAAGAACTTGTCTATGATAAGATAAAAGCTTTTGCAGTACAGAGTTTTAATCAGCCCCAGAAAAAGCTTAGCCTTGAGCCAGACCAATTTTCAATAGTAGAACATAAGAGTCTACAAAATAAAGAAGGTAATAACTTAAATTTCAAGTTTCAAAAATGGTCTTTAAGTAAAATAGGAAAAATTAGTAATGGAATGGCTATTGGCCTAGAACATGGTTTTGACTCTGGAGCATCTTTAGATTATGTCTACCATAATAAACCTAAAGGCAAATTAGGTTTTGGAACTATAATGGATAAAAATTACCTTGAAGCAATAGGTTGGCGAGGAATTAGAATACGAAAGCAACACCTATTACAACTTTTAGAAAAGAATATAGAAAACTTAATAAAAGAAGGCCGTACGATTAAAATCTTGGACATTGCTGGTGGTACCGGAAATTACCTTTTTGACATTAAGGATAAATACCCCGAGGCAGAAATTGTAATCAATGAATTTGTAAAAGAGAATATTGAAATAGGACAGAAAGTTATTGACAGTAAAGGTTATAAGAACGTACGATTTACAGATTTTGATTGTTTTGACCCGGAAACCTATACGAAAATTAATTTTGAGCCAACTATTATTATTGTGTCCGGGATATTAGAACTCTTTGGTGATAATGAAATGGCGAGTAAAGCGCTTGCAGGAATACAGTCTGTAGCAGAAAAGAATGCTAATGTGGTCTATACGGGTCAGCCTTGGCATCCACAATTGAAAATGATTGCTTATGTTTTAAATAGTCATCAAAAGAAAAATTGGGTGATGAGAAGAAGATCTCAAAAAGAATTAGATAGATTGATGGCGTATAACGGAATCTATAAAGAAACCATGCTCATTGATGATTTTGGAATCTTCACCGTTTCATCAGCTAAAGTAAATTTTTAAGTAGTATTAGTTAATTTGTTGTAAATCAAATGATGCTATTTTACTTTAAGATGCTTATATGTCTATAGAGTGTATAACTTATACCAGATAAATTTCATGAATAAGCATAAAAAAAGAGTCCAAAATAGGACTCTTTTTTTTATATTTAAATGATTGTTTTTAGGCTTTATAGTTATCGTCCCATTTTTTCTCTTTAGGTTCATGTAATTTATCTACAGATTTAGCAACAATCATAGATACAGCAGCATCACCCGTAACATTTACAACAGTTCTACACATATCTAATGGTCTATCTACTGCAAAAATCAAAGCAAGACCAGCTTCTGGTATTCCTGCCTGAGAAAGAACAATAACAAGCATTACCATACCTGCTCCTGGAACAGCGGCACTACCAATAGAAGCTAGTGTAGCGGTAACAATAATTCCTAATTGAGCCCACAAATCTAAATCCATTCCGAATGCTTGTGCTATAAAAATAGCAGCTACAGCTTGGTATAAACTTGTGCCATCCATATTAATAGTAGCTCCAATAGGTAGTACAAAGCTGGTAACCTCTTCATCTACTCCTAAATGCTCTTCTACACGTTCCATTGTAACCGGTAATGTAGCAGCGCTAGAGCTTGTAGAGAATGCTAAAAGTTGTGCAGGTGACATTGCTTTTAAGAAAAAGGAAGGTGATTTTTTAGTGAATAACCATACCAAACCAACATATACACATATCATTAAAAATAGACCGACAATAACACACAATGCATACCAAGCTAATGCTTTAAAAAGATCTAAACTAGGGGATTCAACCACTAGTGCTGCTAATAAAGCAAATACTCCAAACGGAGCAGCTAGCATAATTAAATCAATCAGTTTTAGAATTACTTCGTTAAAACCGTCAAAGAATTTTTTTACTGGTGTTGAATGTTCTTCAGGGATAAGAATCAATCCAATACCGAAGAAAATAGCAAAGAATATTACTTGTAGCATGTTACCATTGTCACTTGCCGCTTTAAAAATATTACTAGGTACAATATCTTCAAGCGCCTGTAATGGTCCAGATTCTTCTTGCTTGTGTGCTTGTGCAATTCTAGAATCAGCATCACCTTTATAGTTTTCAACTAATTGGGTTCTTGTTTCTTCTGATATAGATTTTCCTGGTTGTATAACGTTTACTACTGCTAAACCTATAGAAACTGCTACTATAGTAGTAAATATATATATTACTATAGTCCTACCTCCCATTTGAGAAAGCTTAGAGATATCTTTTAAATCTGAGACTCCTTTTATTAGTGAAGCAAGTATTAAAGGAACTGCAATAAGTTTAAGAGAGTTAATAAATATATTCCCGAAAGGTTTTATCCAATCTGAAACAAATTTTGCACCCCAATTAAATTGAACCATTATAAATGCAAATAATACTCCGGCTAACATGCCTATTAAAATTTGCCAATGCAATTCCAATTTCTTCATAAAATAATTAGTTTAGGACAGAAAGATACAGTTTTGAACCTTAATCTACCAAATCCCTAACTATAATTTTATGGTTCTGTTTAATAAAGAATAGTCTGCCAACACTATAGCAGCCATTGCCTCCACAATAGGTACTGCTCTAGGCACTACACAAGGGTCATGACGTCCTTTACCTTGTGTTTTTACCATATTCCCTTCTTTATCAATAGTTTCATATGGTTGTATTACAGTAGCAACGGGTTTAAAAGCGACATTAAAATAGATATCCATACCATTAGAAATACCACCTTGGATACCTCCACTTCTGTTTGTTTTTGTTGTGCCATCAGAATTATATTGATCGTTATGATCACTACCTTTCATCGCAACACCGTCAAAGCCACTACCATATTCAAACCCTTTAACTGCATTTATTGATAACATAGCTTTACCTAGCTCTGCATGCAATTTATCAAAAACAGGTTCTCCTAAACCAACAGGTACATTTTGTATAACACAAGTAATTACACCACCTATGGTATCACCTTCTTTTTTTATTTTTTTAATATACTCTTCCATTTTAGCAGCAGTAGCTTGATCAGGACAACGAACAGGGTTACTCTCTATTAGTGAAAAATCTAATTCTGAATATTCTTTATCTAGCTTTAAAGAGCCAACTTGAGAAACAAATGCATTTATTTTTATAGTGCTTAAAAATTGTTTAGCAATTGCACCTGCAACTACTCTACTAGCTGTTTCACGAGCAGAACTACGACCACCACCTCGATAATCTCTAAAACCATATTTTTGATCATACACATAATCTGCATGCGAAGGTCTGTATGAATCTTTTATGTGAGAATAATCGTGAGATTTTTGATTTGTATTATGTATAGCAAAGCCAATTGGCGTACCTGTAGTTTTTCCTTCAAAAATACCTGAATAAAACTCTACCGTATCTGGTTCTTTTCTTTGTGTTACAATTGCTGATTGACCAGGCTTACGACGGTCTAATTCTTTTTGAATAGCATCAAAATCTATTGTTATACCTGCAGGGCAACCATCTATAACTCCACCAATTGCTACACCATGTGATTCTCCAAAAGTGGATATTTTAAACAAATTTCCGATAGTATTTCCTGCCATTTCTAATAAAATTTAACCTTTCAAAGGTAATTCTAAAATGATACAATGCAAAACTTAGAAGCCTCTTAATGCAGAATTTACTTTGTAATAAAACACATAATAAAAACTTAACAATTAGCTGATAAATTGTTGATTTTTAAATGATAATTACTTTATACCTTCAAGTATATATTTGTGAAAACAGATAGATTTTGAAAAAAAGAAAAATAGATGTAGCCGTTATTTCAGATGTACATTTGGGAACTTATGGTTGTCATGCCGATGAACTTATTTCTTACCTAAATAGCATACAACCTAAAAAACTTATTTTAAACGGAGATATTATTGATATCTGGCAATTTAGTAAACGCTACTTTCCACCTTCACACCTAAAGGTTTTAAAAAAAATTATAGGTATGGCTTCTAACGGTACTGAAGTGATTTATATAACGGGAAATCATGATGAAATGCTACGAAAGTTCAGCGGTACATCAATAGGTTATGTTAGTATTGTTGACAAACTTGTACTTGATTTACATGGAAAAAAATGTTGGTTTTTTCATGGCGATGTTTTTGATGCCTCTATACAAAATGCCAAATGGTTAGCAAAATTAGGCGGTTATGGCTATGATCTTCTAATTATAATTAACAGAATTATCAATTGGTTTTTAATTAAAATGGGGAAGGAAAAATTTTCACTGTCTAAAAGAATAAAAAACAGTGTAAAAGGAGCTGTTAAATATATTAATGACTTTGAAAAAACAGCAGCAGAACTAGCAATAGAAAATGGATATAATTATGTTATTTGTGGACACATACACCAACCAAAAAAGGAAGTATTTGAAAACAAATTAGGACAATGCACTTACCTAAACTCTGGTGATTGGGTAGAAAATTTAACTGCTTTAGAATACTCTTTTAAAAGGTGGAAAATTTATAACTATTCAAACGATAAGCTTTCACCCTTTTATGCAGATGAAGACATAAAAGACTTAGATATTCACGAATTAATAGCATCTATCACTTCTAAAAAAGAAAAAGGGTCATCACCTTCAACTGATTAAAGCTTCTTTTAAAATTGTTATAGGGTGCTTCGCTTCTCTTTTTGTTCCATCATATATTTGATGACGACAACTTGTTCCGTTTGCAGATATAATAGTTTCAGCAGAAGCTTTTCTAACACTTGGAAAAAGCTTTAATTCTCCTACTTGCATACTTATCTCATAATGTTCTTTTTCGTAACCAAATGAACCAGCCATACCACAACAACCTGAAGTAATTATAGATACTTCGTAATTTTTAGGTAAATTTAAAATATCGAAAGTTACTTTTTGATTAGAAAGTGCTTTTTGATGGCAGTGTCCATGTATTTTAACCTTTTTAGTTTCTTCAGTAAATAAATTAGAGGTTAATTCACCTTTTTGAGCTTCAGAAGCTAAAAACTCTTCAATCAAGAAAACATTACCAGCTATTAACTCAGCTGATTTCTTATCAGTTGAAAAACGCTTGTACTCATCTCTAAAAGTTAATATCGCAGAAGGTTCTAAACCAACAACAGGTAGACCTTTTTCTGCAAATGCCTGAAGTTTTGGTATATTCTCTAAAGCTAACTTTTTAGCTTCTTTTAAAAAACCTTTAGACAAATATGTTCTTCCGCTTTCTGCATAAAATAACTCAACAGAATACCCTAATTTAGTAAGCACTTCAATAGCGTCTTTTCCTAATTCTATATCTAAGTAATTCGTAAATTCATCTATATAAAGAACTATATTTTTATTTTTACTTATGTTTTGATTTTTAAATAGTTGAAGGTGTTTATTGAAATTAAAATTATAGACCTTAGGTAAGCTTCTTTCTTTAGCAACGCCTGAGGCTTTTTTTAACAAACCACCTAAAAAACTAGAGTCGTAAACAGCGTTTGTTAAGCCCGCAACCTTACTCCCTAATTTATTTAATTTTGTATTATATGCAAATAACTTTCCTCGTAAAGGATACCCATTTGCTTCTTGATATTGGTATAAAAACTCTGTTTTTAAAGTTGCAATATCTACATTACTTGGGCACTCACTAGCACAAGCTTTACAACTTAAACATAAATCAAAAACTTCTTTTAACTCTTTTTGATCGAACTTGTTAGGTGCGTCTGAAGTCGTTAAAAATTCTCTTAAAGCATTTGCTCTACCTCTTGTAGTATCCTTTTCGTTTTTTGTGGCATGAAAACTAGGGCACATCCCTCCTGCTGCTGTATGGCTTTTTCTACAATCACCACTACCATTACATTTTTCAGCAGCTTTTAAAATACCTTCACTATCAGAAAAATCTAATAATGTTTTAATTTCAGGTTCTTTTCTGTCAATTTCATAACGCAACGATTCATCCATTGGGTATGCATCAACAATTTTACCTGGATTAAATATGCTTTTAGGATCGAAATATGTTTTTACTCTTTTTAAAAGTTCGAAATTTTTATTCCCTATCATAATAGGGATAAATTCTGCTCTAACTATTCCATCGCCATGTTCGCCACTAAACGACCCTTTGTATTTTTTTGTTAAGAAAGCTACATCAGTAGTTATAGCTCTAAAAAGACTAACATCTTCTGATTTTTTAAGATTTAAAATTGGCCTTAAGTGTAACTCCCCTGCTCCAGCATGTGCATAATAAACTGCATTCTGCTTGTATTTGGTCATTATTTCGGTAAACTCTCCTATAAAATCTTTTAAATCTTCTACGGCTACAGCTGTATCTTCTATACAGGCAACAGCTTTTTTATCTCCAACAATATTACCTAATAAACCTAAACCAGCTTTACGCAATTCACTTGCCATTTTACCTTCTTCTGCATTTAAAATTGCATTAGAATAGCTTAAACCAGAATCTTTTATTGTTGTTAATAAAGATTCAATTTGTGCTTTTAAATCTTCTTCTGTTTCTGATTTTACTTCTAACAATAAAAGTGCAGCAGGATCTCCCTGTACAAAAAACCTATTTTTAAGTTGCTCTCGGTTATTTTTAGTACAATCTAAAATTACCTTGTCCATCATTTCGCACGTGTGCAAATTGTGTTTCATAGTTGGAGCCACATCTGTTAAACAGTCTTCGAGACTATTGTAATGTGTTACCACCATAGCTGATAGCGTTGGAGGTACAGGAGATAATTGTAAAGTAATCTCAGTTGTGAAAGCTAAAGTGCCTTCACTACCACTTAATAATTCGCAAACATTAATTAAAGGTTTTTGTCCTCCAAAAATTGAACTCTTTAGCAATTCATCAATTGCATAACCTGTATTTCTTCTATGAATTTGAGGTTTAGGAAATTCATTAATAATTTCATCTTGAGTTTCTTTTACAGAAAGCTCATTATATAAATTTTTATAGATGGAGCCTTCGAAAGAATCTAGTTTTGTTTTGGCTATGAACTCATCTGAAGTCAAAGCTTTAAATTCAGCTTCTTCACCATTGGCTAATATTGTTTTTAAACTTGTTGTAAATTCTCTAGTAACTCCATATTGAATAGATGTTGTACCTGATGAATTATTACCTACCATACCACCAATCATACATCTATTAGCTGTAGATGTATTTGGTCCGAAAAACAATCCAAACGGAGCTAAATAATTGTTTAACTCATCACGCACAACTCCTGGTTGTACAGTGACTTGCATTTTATCTTCATCTAATGAAAGTATTTTTGTGAAATTTTTAGAAACATCAACAACAATACCATCACCTACACATTGCCCTGCTAAAGACGTACCTGCTGTTCTCGGAATTAAACCTACATTATTATCTTTCGCAAATAAAATAAGATTTTTTATATCACTTACGCTTTTAGGAAAAGCAACTGCTAAAGGTGTTTTTCGATAAACAGAAGCATCGGTAGAGTACAATGCTTTCGATAATTTATCTATTTTTAATTCACCTTCTAATTTACTTTCTAGATTTTCTAATAATGTAGTTTTCAAGCTGTAAAAATTTTGATTGCTAAATTAAGTTTTTATTAACTACAGAACAGTATCAAAATTCTATTTTTGACTCAAATTTTAAAATAAAAACAAATGAAATTGTTAAAAATTATTCTTTTTACTTTGTTCAGTTTACCAATGATGATGAGTGCTCAAGATATATCTGACCACACAATAGGTTTAAGACTTGGTGATAGCGATGGATTAGGTGCTGAAATATCATATCAAAAATCTATTTCTAGTAATAATAGAATAGAAGCTAATTTAGGTTGGAGAGATAGTAGAGCTTACGATTCTTTCAAACTTACAGGTATTTACCAATGGGTATTACCTTTAGATGGTGATTTTAATTGGTACTACGGAGTTGGTGGTGGTTTAGGTAATGTTGATTTTGAACCAAGGCCAAGTAATAACAACCCAACTGTATTTGAAGAGGTTGATGGTGGTTTGTTCGTTTTTGTAGCAGGAAATATAGGTATTGAATACAATTTTGATTTCCCCTTAGTTTTATCTTTAGATTTTAGACCTGAAATTGGTTTATTAGGATATAGTGAATTTACTGATAGTTTTGATTTTGACATCGGTTTAGGAGTTAGATATCAGTTTTAAAATTAATAAGATAAAATTGATATATCAATCGGTTTTTTTATATCCTAAAAGATATAAGTACATTTACGAAAATTAATTAAATAGAAACATGAAAAAAATCATATTCGGATTCTTTGCTTTAGCTTTATTAATATCATGTAATAGTAACCCTGAAGGATTTTCTATTGAAGCAAGTATAGATGGTGAGATAGAAAACGGAACGAAAGTTTTCTTGAAAAGAATTAATAAAATGAATCAGCCAATTGATGTTGATACTACAACAATTGAAAATGGTAAATTCAAATTTATAGGAAAAGCAGATTCTTTAGATTTGCAGTATATTTTCATTGATAAAGTAAACGGAAACATTCCTGTAGTCATTGAAAATGGTACTATTGATATTTCTTTTCAAAAAGATAGTATTGCTTTTGCTAAAATTGAAGGTACAGAGCAGAATGAAATGTTCTATAACTATTTAAAAAATAGTAGAGATTTTTCAAAAAGAGTAATGTCTATGCGTGCTGATTTTGAAAAAGCAAGAGCTAATGGAGATACTGCTACACAAGAAGCTCTACAGGCTGAAAATATGGAAATGCAAGAAGAAGCTAAAAATTATGAAATTAAATACATAAAAGAAAATCCAACTGCATTAATATCTGTAATGTTGTTAGATAAAGTTTTAGCAAGTAAATCTTATCCAGAATCGGAAGTTAGAGAAATGCTTGAGTCTTTAGATCCTAAAATTAAAACAACAAGCGTTGGTATTAAAATTTTAAAGCAATTAGAGAAAACAAAAAGAACTGCAATTGGTGAAAAAGCACCAGATTTTTCTGCTCCAACACCTACAGGAGAAAAATTAGCATTAAATGATGTATTAGGAAAAGTTACTATTTTAGATTTTTGGGCTGGTTGGTGTAAGCCTTGTAGAGCTGAAAACCCTAATTTAGTTCGTATTTATGATAAATACAGAGACAATGGTTTAAGTATTATAGGTGTTTCTTTAGACAGATCTGCAGATGAATGGAAAGATGCTATTGCTGCTGACGGATTAGAGTGGAATCATGTTAGTAATGTTAAATACTTTGATGAAATTGCTAAATTATACAATGTTAGAGCTATACCTGCTACTTTTATTTTAGATGAAAATGGTGTTATTGTAGCTAAAGATTTAAGAGGTAAAGATTTAGAGAACAAAATTGCTGAATTGATTGGCAAAATTTAATCTGAATTTTAAACAATAAAAAAGCCCTATTTGAAATCAAATAGGGCTTTTTTATTGTTTAAATGTATTAAAACTTATTGTTTAAATCTCTATACTCACCTGTTATAGTTGCTGATTCTGATTTTATAACAGAACCTCTAACATATACATCAGAATCTGAACCTATAAATTCTAATGAAGCACCATCATTTAAAATTAAGTCTCCGTAAATTATTAGTCTACCTTCAACTCTTAACTTTGCGTTTGAATTAATAATTACATCTCTTCTTTTACTATTTCTACCAACAATAATATAACCATTAAGTTCAAATAAACCATCTTCATTTATAGTTGTATTTTCTTGAACAGACCATGAACCACAAAGCAGTAATTGACCACCAACATTAATACTGCTTAATCTTTTAGAACCTTTATATTCGATTACTTCTCCTGAATTTACATTAAGGTTACTACTACCGTTATAATTTGTCAATTCAGAGCATCTGTTTTCTAAAGATTCTGAAGGCTTATTCATTTTTATAATTTGTAAACCAGCAGTACCTGATGCTGCAAAAATATAATCACCATTTGAAATAACGTAATTTATAGAGCCATCTAAATCTAAAACTCCAACAGGGCTTGATGAATCTCCTTCCTCTTTAGATAAAGATAAACCTGCACCACCATTAGCCATTAAAATAACTTCTTCATTAACGGCAATAGCATTAGTAACATTATCTTGACTATCAGAACCTTCTGGATTAATCATGATTGGAATATATTCCAATAACGCGCCAGTTGTTGTGCTATACACACCTGCTCCTTTAGAGCCTTCTGCTACAATAACTCTGTCGCCAGAAAAATCTATTGTTCTTTTAGAAACTTCTCCAAAATCTGAAGTAATTGAAATTTCTTTTAATAAAACAAAATTTTCATCAAAAACACTTACACCAGCACTAGCATCTAAAACACCTATTCTATTGTTGTCAATAGCTACAGAACGTAAATCTGAAAAAGGCATTTCTTTAATATTTTCAACTGTGTTTGCATCATAAACAGATAATGTACCATCTTTACCACTAGTAACATATATATTATCATTTACAGCTATATCAGTACCAACATAACCTTCTTGAAATCCGTAAACAATACCTGCACTAACATCAATACGTCCACTCGGAGCTGAAATTTTAGCTAAGAAAGAATTTGAAGTTGCTGTTACTGATTGTTCAGAATCTACACCACCAACAGCATATATGTAACCATCTTTATAACCAACTGCATTAATATCTGCATTAGAATAATAAAGTCTTGATAATATATATGGATTATGAGGATCTGAAATATCGATTGCATCAACTCCACCAGCAAATCCATCTTCGACAGTATTGTATGAAACGTATGCTATATTATTGTCTAAAAATACATGCGATGCTGTTAAATTTTCGCCGCCTTGAAATGAAGGAGGTGTAATTTGTGCGACTAAAGAAAGTGGATAATCACCAGCTAGTTCTCCTCCTGCTTTTGATGTTTTTCCTAAAAGTTGACTTTCTAAATTAATATCTAAAACACCAGCATTTTCAAAATTTACACTTTCAATGAGAAGGTTTTGGTTATTTTCTAGAAATAAATTATCATCTGATTTTTCAAAAACTGTAGTTTCATCAGAACATGATGATACAAAGACTAGTCCTAAGACTAGCATTAGGGGAATTCTTTTCATTATAAGTAGGTTTTAAAGAGATTTGGGGCTCTCTTATTATTAACGGCAAAATAAGCTAAATCTTATAATCGATAGTCATTTTTTTCGATAAAACAACCTTAAAGTAGGTTAAAGTACGTTTTAAGTGTGTTTTTTATCGTATTTTTCCTACTTTTTGAAGAATGAACAGTATTATTATTGGTATAGCAAGCAATCCCACCATTAAAGGATCTGTAACCAATAAACTTGGTATAAAAATTAAAGTTGTAACATAGCCTCCTATTGCACCTCCAAAATGCGCTGTATGGCCAATATTACCTAATCTACTTTTCATTCCATAAATAGAATATAACAAATAACCTATTCCAAAAACATATGCAGGTAATGGTATAGGTATAAATAGTAGTGCTAATTTCATATTAGGCTGTAAGAGTATTGCAGCGTATAAAATGCCTGTTACTGCTCCACTTGCTCCTACTGCACTATAATAAGGTTCTTCTTTATGAAAAAACATAGATAATAAACTACCAGCTATTAAACTGATAATGTATATGATAATAAATTGAATAGGCCCTAACCATGCAATTACAACATCTGCAAAAAAATACAGTGTAAACATATTAAAGAATAAATGAGAAATATCAACATGTAAAAAACCAGAAGTTACTATTCTATCTTTCTGTCCATTTAATACCGATCCTATTTGAAACTTATACCTATTAAAAAAAATAGTGTCCTTGAAACCTTTTAAAGAAACTAAAACATTGATAACAATAATTGCAATGGTTACAGGGTGCATATTTAACATAAACTAAGCTATTCGGTTTGGTTTCAAATATAGTTATATTTGTACTAATATAATATTACATGCAGTTACTAGTTTTTATTTTAGTTTACCCTATTCTTTGGTTCATATCCATACTCCCATATACCTTATTTTACGCTTTATCTGATTTTGTATTTTTTCTTGTTTATACTATTGTAGGCTATCGAAAAAAAGTAGTTTATAATAATTTGAAACTAGTTTTTCCTAAAAAAAGTGAACAAGATTTATTGAAAATTCAACGTGCTTTTTATGGTCATATGTGTGATATGTTTATGGAAATGATAAAAACCATGAACCTATCTAAAGATGATGTAAAAAAAAGGTATACAGTTGAAAATATTGAAGTTTTAAAAGAAATTGAAAAAACTAAAAGTGTTTTGATTGTTTGTTCTCATTATGCTAATTGGGAATGGAATGTTAGTATTAACAATTATGTAGATTCTAAAGGATATGCTGTGTATCAAAAAATAGCAAATACATATTTTGATCGTTGGATAAAAAAAGTTCGTGCCCGTTGGAATACAACATTAATAACACAAGAAGAAACTGTTAAAACAGTTTTTAGAAATGTACAGAATAATGTGCATAGTACTTATGGAATGGTTAGCGATCAATCTCCTCAAAAACACAGAGCTCCATATTGGACAGAGTTTATGGGCATTAAAGTGCCTGTATTTACTGGTGCAGAATTAATGGCTCGTAAAATGGACTTAGCAGTTGTTTTTTTAAAGGTATCAAAAGTAAAAAGAGGATATTATAAGGCTGAATTTATACCAATAACTACCGCCGGAAAAAGCACTGATAAAAATGAAATTACAGATCAATTTTTAAGATTAACAGAACAACAAATAAACGAAAAACCTGAGCATTATTTATGGACACACCGTAGATGGAAACATAGAGGTTTAGCACATTTACATTAAAATAAAAAAGCGGAACGATTTTAAAATCGTTCCGCTTTTTATGATTATCAGTTTGGTTTATAAACCAGCTACTGCTTTTATTTCTTCAATTATTCTATTAGCTAATGTATCTGCTTCATTTTGAGATTTAGCTTCTGTATAAATTCTGATTATAGGTTCTGTATTCGATTTACGTAGATGTACCCAGTTTTCTGCAAAATCAATTTTCACACCATCTATAGTCGAAATTTCTTCACCTTTATATTTATCTGCCATAGCTACTAAAATACCATCTACATCTAAACCTGGAGTTAATTGTATTTTTTTCTTACTCATAAAATAAGAAGGGTAACTTGCTCTTAATTCTGCAACCGTACCCCCTTTTTCAGCCATTAGCATTAAAAATAATGCGGTACCTACTAAAGAGTCTCTACCATAATGGCTTTCTGGGTAAATTATACCACCATTACCTTCGCCTCCAATAATTGCATTGTTTGCTTTCATTTTGGTAACAACATTAACTTCACCAACAGCTGCGGCTTCGTAAGTTCCACCATGTTTTTCGGTAATATCTCTTAACGCTCTTGAAGATGATAAGTTAGATACTGTATTCCCTTTTGTTTTACCTAATACATAATCTGCACAAGCAACTAAAGTATACTCTTCACCAAACATTTCTCCGTCATTACTAATAAAAGCTAAACGATCAACATCGGGGTCTACTACCAAACCAAAATCTGCTTTTTCTTCTAAAACTAAAGCACAAATATCTCCTAAATGTTCTTTTAAAGGTTCTGGATTATGCGGAAAATGACCTGTAGGGTCACAATATAACTCAACAACTTCAACACCTAATTCTTTTAAAAGTTTTGGTATCGCAATACCACCTGTAGAGTTTACACCATCTACAACAACTTTAAATTTAGCTGCTTTTATTACATCTGCATCAATAAGAGGAAGATTTAAAACTTCATCAATATGAATATCTATATATGAATCATTTTTAGTAATTTCTCCTAAATCATCAACT
Organism: Cellulophaga sp. HaHaR_3_176; assembly: GCF_019021925.1. Classification (NCBI taxonomy): domain Bacteria; kingdom Pseudomonadati; phylum Bacteroidota; class Flavobacteriia; order Flavobacteriales; family Flavobacteriaceae; genus Cellulophaga; species Cellulophaga sp. HaHaR_3_176. The sequence goes on along the minus strand of NZ_CP058990.1, from coordinate 1,322,328 downwards.
TCTGAAAAATTGAAATCTTCTTTTTCGGCAATTTCAAGAATAATAGCACCTTGAGCTGCATCTAAAAATTCACCTCTTTCATTTAATAATTTTAAAGCATTCCATTGTTTTGGATTATGGCTTGCAGTAAGTATAATACCACCATCTGCTTCTTCTAAAGGAACAGCTATTTCTACAGTAGGTGTTGTAGATAAATCTAAATCAATAACATCAATACCTAAACCTACTAATGTAGATACTACTATATTCTGGATCATTTCACCAGATAAACGAGCATCTCTACCTATTACAACTTTTAATTTATCTTTTTTAGAATATTCTTTTAACCAAATACCATAAGCTGCTGCAAATTTAACAGCATCAATTGGCGTTAAATTATCTCCTGGTTTACCTCCAATGGTACCTCTTATTCCTGATATTGATTTAATTAATGTCATAAATATGTTATAAAGTTTTTTGCAAATATAAACGTATCATATCAAATGCTATTATCCTTATTTGTAAATTCGAGGTTAATACTTTTAAAATTATTTATGAATTTTTTAGCTCATATTTATTTATCTTTTAATGACGATGAAATTACAATTGGTAATTTTATTGCAGATAGTATTCGTGGAAATAAATACAAACATCTACCAGAGCGTATTCAAAAAGGTATTAAGCTACATCGTTTTATAGATACATTTACTGATGCACACCCTACCGTAAGAAAAAGCACTAAAAAATTACATGAAAACTACGGACACTATAGTGGTGTTATAGTAGATATTTTTTATGATCATTTTTTAGCTAAAAATTGGAGTATGTATTCTGATGTTCCTTTAGCTATTTTTGTAGATAAATTTTATGATCTTTTAGAAGATAATTATAAAATTTTGCCTGATAATACAAAACATATGATGCCTTATATGATTGCTGATAATTGGATATTTAACTATTCTAAACTTGAAGGAATTAGTAAGGTATTGGATGGTGTTAATAGAAGAACAAAAAATAAATCTAAAATGAATTTTGCTATTTTAGATTTAGAAGAGCATTATCTTGAGTTTGAGAAAGAGTTTACTTCCTTTTTCAAAGAGCTAACTGTATATTCTAAACAAAAATTTATAACACTTTAAAATTTAATATAATTATAGGTATGAAAAACATAATTTATATAGTATTAATGCTCCTATGCTTTGTTAGCTGCAAAGTAGAAGTAACTAAACCTATTACTACAGGCTTAGTCACAGATAAAGCTATGGTTGTTTCCGCTAGAGAAGAAGCATCAGAAATAGGATCTGAGATTATGAAAAAAGGCGGTAATGCTTTTGATGCTATGGTTGGTACACAATTAGCATTAGCAGTAGCTTACCCTAGAGCAGGTAATATTGGTGGTGGTGGTTTTATGGTTTACAGAGGCTCAAATGGAACTGTTGGTTCATTAGATTTTAGAGAAAAAGCACCTAAATCAGCACATCGCGATATGTATTTAGACTCTCTGGGTAATGTAATTCCAAATATGAGCACATTGGGTGTAACAGCTACAGGTGTACCTGGTTCTGTTGCTGGAATATTAGAAGTTCATAAAAAATTTGGAAAGCTACCTTTGTCAACTATTTTTGAGCCTGTAATTGCATTGGCTGAAAACGGAGTACTTGTTACTGGTAAACAAGCAGAAATGCTTGATAATTATAGAGAAGTTTTTATTGATGTTAATAGCGATAGTACAAAATTTGCGACAATCTATAAAGAAGGTGATTTAATAAAGTACCCTAATCTAGCAAAAACTCTTCGTACAATTGTTGAAAAAGGAAAAGATGGATTTTACAAAGGTGAGATTGCTAAAAAATTAGCAAATTTTATTCAAAAAAATGGTGGGTTTGTTACTGAAGATGATTTAGCTAGTTATGAAGTAAAGTGGCGTAAACCTGTGGTTTTTGATTATAAAAGCTTAAAAATAATTTCGATGAGTCCTCCAAGTAGTGGAGGTGTAACTATGAATCAGATTTTTAAAATGATAGAACCTTATGATATTGCTGCTTTTGGTCATAATTCTGAAAAAACTATTCAATTATTTACTGAAGCTTCTCGGCGTGCCTATGCAGATAGAAACTATTATTTAGGAGATCCTGATTTTGTTGAAATTCCGTTAAATAATTTATTAAAAGATAGCTATATGAAAGAACGTATGGCTGATTTTTCATTTGATAAAGCAACAAAATCTGAAAATGTATCACATGGCAATGTAGAAATTGTAGAAAGCATGGAAACTACCCACTACTCTATTGTTGATTCAGAAGGAAATGCAGTTTCAGTAACAACAACATTAAATGGTAACTTTGGTTCAAAAGTATATTGTGATGAGTTAGGTTTCTTTTTAAATAATGAAATGGATGACTTTAGCTCAAAAGCAGGTGTCCCGAATATGTTTGGACTTATAGGTGCCGAAGCAAACAATATTCAACCAGAAAAAAGAATGCTAAGTAGCATGACGCCTACAATTGTAGAAAAAAACGGGAAATTATGGATGGTTGTTGGTACACCAGGTGGGTCTACCATTATTACTGCTGTAGCACAAACAATATTAAACACATACGAATTTGATATGAGCATGCAAGAAGCTGTAAATGCTCCAAGATTCCACCACCAATGGTTACCTGATGTAGTTGTTTTTGAGCCAAATGGTTTTTCGAATGAACTAAAAAATGAACTAAAAAATAAAGGTTATATTATTAATGAAGAAAATAACCCGATTATAGGAAAAGTTGATGCTATTCAGGTTTTACCTAATGGAAAATTAGAAGCTGGTGCTGATAAAAGAGGAGATGATACAGCTGTAGGATATTAATAAAGAATATGAAGAATTTTTTTAAAAAAATATTTAAAATTATAAGTGTAATTATAAGCTTATTATTAATCATAGCATTGATTTGTTATTTTGTATTTAACAAGCCTTTACCTAAAGGAAATAATACTAAACAAGCTGATGTTTTAGCTAAAAAAATGTTGACTGCAATTAACTATGAAGCATATACTACAACTAGATTTTTAGAATGGTCTTTTGCTAATGGTTCTCATTCTTATAAATGGGATAAGAAAACAGATATTGTAATTGTAAAATGGGATGATTATACAGTAGATCTTAATTTAAATGATATCTATTTAAGTATTGTCTCTAAAGAAAATACTAAAATTACAGCTAAAGAGTCAAGAGAAGCATTTGTCACTGCTTGGAATTATTTTAATAATGATTCATTTTGGCTTTTAGCTCCTTTCAAAGTTTTAGATAACGGAACAACTCGTAAAATTGTTAAGTTAAAAGATGGCTCAGAAGGTTTATTAGTTACATATGGTTCTGGAGGAACAACACCTGGAGATTCATACTTATGGAAAATACAGCCCAATGGTTTCCCTATCAGTTATCAAATGTGGGTAGATATAATACCTATTGGAGGTATTGAAGCTTCTTGGGATGAATGGAAAGTTATGGATAATGGTATTTTTCTACCATCTAAACATGTTATTGGTCCTGTAACGTTAGATATGGGAGATATTAAAGCTTATAATTAAAAAATGAGTAAAAAAGGAAAAGAAAAAAACACTAAAAATAAGGCTAAGCATACAAAGTTAATGGGTAGAAAAATCAATAAGCTTAGGGACGAAAAAGAAATGAGAAAGCAACGTTTAAAAGAGATTATAAAAAAGGCTAAAGAAAAATAAAACAATATTTTATTGGTTTGTTAACACTAAGTTTATTTAAGAAATAGGAATTAAATTTACCTTGTAAACACAAAAAAGTTAGATATGTTTAAAACAAATACCTATTTTGATAATAAAGTTGTTTCTATAGCCTTTGAGAATGAAGAAGGTACTGCAACGGTAGGAGTTATGGCTCCTGGAGCATACACATTTAACACTACTTCAGTTGAATATATGACTGTAGTCTCAGGAGAAATGAAAGTAAAACAGAAAAGAGAAACTATTTGGAAAACATATGAAGTTTTCGAAACATTTAAAGTAGAAGCAAATACTTCTTTTGATGTAAAAGTTACCAAAGACACATCTTATAAGTGTATTTATAAATAAACTTAATTTGGTTTTTTAAGTTGGCTTTTAAGTTCTTCCATAGATTCTTGAAGTTGTCTTAAAAGACCAGTTTCAGTTGTTGCATCTATTCCAAAAGTAATTTTACTATTTACCTGCCATATTTCTTGAATTTGAAAAGGCTTTATCTCGTATGGAGGGTATGTTTCATTTAAAGAAACAAGAGTTACATTATTCGAATTTGGTTTTTTAATTACTTTTTTAACCAATACAGCATCTTGTAGAACAACTACATAAATTTTATTAGGATTCACATCATCTATATGCTCAATAGCTTTTGCGAGTACCCACTCCCCTTGCTTTAAATTAGGCAACATACTATCTCCTTCTACTTGAAAACCTCTGTAGGTAGCATTTCTAAATTCAGGTATCGGTAAATCAAAAGCAGGTAATTGTTGGTACCAGCTAGTATCTGCAATATTTTGAGGGTAACCCGCAGCAGCTTTCGCATTTACTAAAACCATATTATCTCTATCGGCAGAATCTACAGTCACTACTTTTGGTATCACACTTGTATTTGAAGATTCTAAATATTTATTATCACTATCACCAAACAACCATAAAGGGTTTATTTTAAATTGCTTAAACAATTCAACAACAATTTTACCTGATAATTTAGTTCTTCCTCTCTCAATGTCTGCTGTAGTTGTAGAAACCCCTAAAAGTGCAGCAAATTCAGCCTGTGTAAAACCTAACTCTCTTCGTATTTCAATAAATCGTTTTAGGGTAAGTTCGTTCTCCATGGTAGTGTGTCCTCAATAAAATCAATAATAGATTTTAATTATTATCAAATATACACTTTTTGGATATAATCCAAAATATTTATTGGAATATTTCCAATATTAGGAATATTTCCATAATTTTGGATAAATTACACAATCAATGTCTTTTGATAGAATAAGAGAAAAATTAAATATTTTAGCAGACGCTGCTAAATACGATGTTTCCTGCTCTAGTAGTGGTAGCAATCGTAAAAATAAGAATAATGGGCTTGGCGATAGTACTGGTATGGGTATTTGTCATAGTTATTCAGAAGATGGTCGTTGTATATCATTATTAAAAATCCTATTGACAAATCATTGCATTTTTGACTGTGCATATTGTGTTACTAGAAAAAGTAATGATATTAAACGTGCAGCATTTAAAATTCAAGAGGTAGTTGATTTGACAATCAACTTTTATCGCAGAAACTATATCGAAGGTCTTTTCTTGAGTTCTGGAATATTTAAAAATGCAGATTATACCATGGAGCGTTTAGTTTCGGTCGCTAAGAAACTTCGTTTAGAAGAAAATTTTAATGGCTATATTCATTTAAAATCCATACCTGGTGCAAGCGATGAACTAATGCGTGAAGCTGGGCTATATGCAGATCGTTTGTCTGTAAATATTGAAATACCTACCATATCTGGTTTAAAACTTTTAGCACCCGATAAAAAACATGAAGATTTTATAAAACCTATGTTGAAGGTGAAAAATGAAATTATTCAATACAAATCAGAAAAGAAAATTATTAAAAGCACTCCTATTTATGCTCCTGCTGGTCAAAGTACACAAATGATTATTGGTGCTACGGGAGAAACTGATAAAGACATTATGTATTCTGCGACTCATTATTATAAAAATTATAATATGAAAAGGGTTTATTATTCTGGTTATGTGCCTGTTGCCGATGATAAAAGATTACCTGCTATTGGATCTCAAGTACCAATGTTACGAGAAAACAGGTTATATCAAACAGATTGGTTGTTGCGATTTTATGGTTTCAATGTCAAAGAAATATTAAATGATGAGCATCCGAATTTAGATATCGATGTAGATCCGAAATTGGGTTGGGCATTGCGAAACTTAAATAGTTTTCCCATTGATGTTAATACGGCAGATTCAAAAATGTTAGCAAGAATACCTGGTTTAGGAATGTATTCGGTTCATAAAATTATAAATGCTAGAAAGTATCGAAGACTAAATTGGGATCATTTAAAAAAAATAGGAGTAGCTCTTAATCGTGCTAAATATTTTTTAATATGTGACTCTAATGAATATTCGCAAAAGGATTTACAAGCAGAACAAATAAAAGGATTAATACTCCAAAATTCACAAGGGAAATTCAGATCAAGTTATAGTGCGCAATTAAGTTTATTTAATTAATAAATATAAACATGAAAGAGGCTAAAATTTTAATTTATGACGGTAGTTTTAATGGGTTTTTAACGGCTGTTTTTGAGGTCTTTGAACAAAAAATGGAAATTGCAGATATTCAAAATGAAGTAAATTCTCAAGGGGGTTTGTTTTCTGACATCGAATCAATTTATACTCAATTAGATAAAGCAAAAAGAGTATGGAATGGCATTCAGAATAAAAGTAATTCATCAATTAAAAAGATATATTTTGCTTTTTTAAGTGAAACAAAAGGTATTGAATTACTTCTCTACCGATACATTCAAAAATTGTTTTCAAAAAATGAAATTATACATCTAAATTATTCAGATGATATTGTTTTGCGTATTAGTCAATTAGCAAAATCTGTTGGTAGAGAAAAACATAGAATGGAAGCTTTTGTACGTTTTCAGTTAACTAAAGATGAAATATATTTTTCAAATATTGAACCTGATTTTGATATATTACCTTTAATTTCTAAGCATTTTAAAAATAGATATGCTGATCAACAATGGTTAATTTATGATGTAAAACGCAAGTATGGCATTTATTACAACTTACAAAGTGTTGAAGTTGTTTCATTAAATTTAGAGAACCCACATACCAACAATATTCACAAAAGCAATGCTTTTACAACTTCAGAATACGATTATCAAACCCTTTGGAATGACTATTTTAAGAGTACAAATATTAAATCTCGTATAAATATGAAGTTGCATACACGACATGTACCAAAGCGCTATTGGAAATATTTAAGTGAAAAAAAAGCAATTTAGTTATTTAGATTTACCTCCTATGAAATTATCACTCTGGTTTTTAAATAACACATTAAAAGTGGTTAAACTACCATAAATACGAGTAAGGTATTGTTGTAAATCTATTTTTTCTTGATCACCTAAGTTTTTACTTGAATTAATTTTTTGTTCCATAACTCGCACACGATCACGAACCATAACTATTTTATGAAAGAAGGTATCAATAGGGATAATTTTATCACTCAATTTAATATCTCCAGGTTGTAAAATTAATTTGCCTTCCTTCCATTTATCAGCTATAGGTGTAATTGAACTAGTATCGCTCCATTTTCTTAAAATTGAAATTAATGATTGCTCTACCTCAGAAAAACTTATAGTATCAACTTCTCCATCAATAGCTTCAATAATTTCAAAATCAGAGTTTATATCAATAGTTTCTAATCCACTTTCAATAAAAGTAACCCAATAATATTTTGAAGTTACATTGGTAACAACACCAATACCATTCTCTGTATTTTTTATTCTAGATCCAATTCCTAATAATTGCATATTTCAGATAAATTAAATAATTGAAATGCTAATTTATGTTAAGCATTTTAAAACACAAAAAACTAAATATACTCAACTACAAAATTCGCTGTCAAAATTGTATTTTTGTAATTGCAGAAAAAGAAAATGATAAATTACGAAGAAAACATTGAGGTTAAAGGTGCTAGAGCCCATAACCTTAAAAATATAGATATAACAATCCCCCGAGAAAAACTGGTAGTTATTACCGGTCTTTCTGGTAGTGGAAAATCCTCCTTAGCTTTTGACACTATTTATGCAGAAGGCCAAAGAAGATATATAGAAACTTTCTCAGCCTATGCACGTCAATTTTTAGGTGGGTTAGAACGTCCTGATGTAGATAAAATCGATGGCTTATCTCCCGTTATTGCTATAGAACAAAAAACCACATCTAAATCACCAAGATCTACAGTAGGTACTATAACTGAAATTTATGATTTTTTACGTCTATTATTTGCTCGTGCAGGAGATGCATATAGTTATAATACAGGCGAAAAAATGGTCAGTTATAATGATGAACAAATACGAGCTTTAATTAAAACGGATTACGATCAGAAAAAAATTAATATTCTGGCTCCTGTAATTAAATCCCGAAAAGGTCATTATAGAGAATTGTTTGAGCAAATTGCTAAACAAGGTTTTGTAAAAGTTAGAGTTGATGGAGAAGTAAAAGATATTGTTAAAGGCATGAAAGTGGACCGTTATAAGGTTCATGATATTGAAATAGTTATTGATCGATTAAAAGTTATTGATACTGAAGATTTTGATAAGCGTTTAGCTGAAACCATAAATACGGCCATGTATAGTGGTGAAAATGTACTAATGGTATTAGAAGAAGGTGAAAAAATCGCTCGTTATTTTAGTCGTGATTTAATGTGTCCAACGACGGGCATTTCTTATCCTAATCCTGAACCTAATACATTCTCTTTTAACTCACCTAAAGGTATGTGCCCACATTGTAGCGGTTTAGGACATGTATACGAGGTAAACGAAAATAAAATATTCCCAAATAAAAAGTTGACCATTAAAACAGGTGGTATTGCTCCTCTTGGAGATTATAAGAACTCTTGGGCATTTAAGCAGATAGAAACTATTGGTCAGCGCTATAACTTTACAATAAACGACCCAATTGAAAAGATATCTGATGAAGCTATTCATGTTTTGTTAAATGGTGCAAACGAAAGTTTTGATTTAGATTCTAAAACATTAGGTGTTAAACGTACGTATAAAATAGATTATGAAGGTATTTCTAACTTCATTAAAAGCCAGTTTGATGCTGCTGAATCAACGTCTATAAAACGTTGGGCAAAAGAATATATGGATAAGATTAGTTGTCCTACGTGTTCTGGTTCTCGTTTACGTAAAGAGTCATTAAACTTTAAAGTTGATGAGAAAAACATAGCAGATTTAGCAAATTTAGATATTTCTGAATTAGCGCTTTTCTTTAAAAATCTTCCTAAAAAAATAGAAGGAAATCAATTAAAAATTGCAGAAGAAATTATAAAAGAAATAAGTACTAGAGTTCAATTTTTATTAGATGTTGGTTTAGATTACTTGTCTTTAAATAGAAGTTCCAAAACCTTATCTGGTGGTGAAGCGCAGCGCATACGGCTAGCTACACAAATTGGTTCACAATTAGTAGGTGTTTTATATATTTTAGACGAGCCTAGTATAGGTCTACATCAAAGAGATAATGAGCGATTGATAAAATCATTAGAATCGTTACGTGACATAGGAAACTCCGTTATTGTTGTAGAACATGATAAAGATATGATTGAAAGAGCCGATCATGTTATTGATATAGGCCCTAAGGCTGGTAAATATGGTGGCGAAATAATTTCAGAAGGGAAACCTGAAGATTTAAAGAACTTCAATACATTAACGGCTGATTATATTACAGGTAAAAAGCAAATTGCTGAACCTAAAGAAAGAAGAAAAGGTAACGGGAAAGAAATTGTTCTTTCGGGTTGTACAGGTAATAATTTAAAAAACGTTACTGTAAAATTACCTTTAGGTAAAATGATTGGTGTTACAGGTGTTTCTGGTAGTGGAAAATCTACCTTGATAAACGAAACTCTTTACCCAATTATGAATGCTCATTATTTTAATGGTGTTAAAAAACCAATGCCTTATAAAAAAATAACGGGCTTAGAGCATATTGATAAGGTAATTGACATTAATCAATCCCCTATTGGTAGAACACCAAGATCAAATCCTGCTACATATACAGGTGTATTTGGAGAAATCAGAGCTTTATTTACAAAAACACCTGAAGCAGCTATAAGAGGCTACAAAGCTGGTCGATTTAGTTTTAATGTGAAAGGTGGGCGTTGTGAAACTTGCCAAGGTGGAGGATTGAGAGTTATAGAAATGAACTTTTTACCAGATGTTTATGTAGAATGTGAAACCTGTAATGGGAAACGTTTTAATAGAGAAACATTAGAGATTAGATATAAAGGTAAATCTATTGCTGATGTTTTAGAAATGACGATTAATGAAGCTGTAGATTTCTTTGAATTGATACCTAAAATTTACAAAAAGGTAAAAACAATACAAGATGTTGGTTTAGGTTATATATCATTAGGCCAGCAATCAACAACCTTATCAGGTGGTGAAGCACAACGTATAAAATTAGCAACTGAGCTTTCAAAAAGAGATACGGGGAATACTTTTTATATATTAGACGAACCAACAACAGGTCTTCATTTTGAAGATATAAGAGTTTTAATGGAAGTTTTAGATAAGTTAGTCGATAAAGGAAATACCATTTTAGTAATCGAGCATAATATGGATGTTATTAAAATGGCAGACTATTTGATAGATATTGGATATGAAGGTGGGAAAGGTGGCGGAAAATTAGTCGCAAAAGGCACCCCTGAAGAGGTTTGTAAAGATGAAAATAGTTACACTGCTAAATTCTTAAGAAAAGAATTAAGTTTGTAATAAGTAGAAAACAAATAAAAAAGTTATATTGACTTCTGGATTATAAAATTTTAAAATAAAGAATGAGAAAAGAACAACATCATAAAGGCTGGAATGAAATAAAAACAAATGACTCTTGGGCATTATTTAAAATAATGGGAGAATTTGTAAATGGATTTGAAAAAATGAGCCTTATTGGTCCGTGTGTATCTATTTTTGGATCTGCAAGAACCAAGTCTGATGCTAAATATTATCAATTAGCTATAGAAATTGCAAAAAGTATCGCAGAAGCTGGTTATGGTGTTATTACTGGTGGTGGACCAGGTATAATGGAAGCTGGTAATAAAGGAGCTCATATAGCAGGTGGTACATCAGTAGGTTTAAATATAGATTTACCTTTTGAACAACATGACAATCCTTATATTGATAGTGATAAGAGTTTAGATTTTGATTACTTTTTTGTTAGAAAAGTAATGTTTGTAAAATATAGCCAAGGGTTTGTTGTTATGCCTGGTGGGTTCGGAACATTAGATGAACTTTTTGAAGCAATGACTTTAATACAAACAAATAAAATTGAAAAATTTCCTATAATTTTGGTAGGTACTGAATTTTGGGAAGGCTTAATGGACTGGGTTAAAGATACCATGTTAAAAGAAGGTAATATTAGCCCGAAAGATTTAGATTTAATTAAAATGGCTGACACTAAAGAAGAGGTTGTTGAAATAATAGATAACTTTTATAAAGGTCATACGCATAGTCCTAACTTTTAATTTTATATGTTTAAAAAGAAATTGTATTTCTTATTAAGGACTCTTATTTGTGCTACGCTATTCTTTTTTAGCTGCCAAATGCGTTCGCAGCATTTTAATAAAATTACCGCATCTTTAAACGGTAAAAGTAAGACGATATCTATTGTTCAAGAATTTAAATTTCATAATACCTCTAATGATACATTAGAGGTATTACATTTTAATGACTGGGCTAATGCTTACAGTAATAAAAAAACTCAACTAGCAAAAAGATTTGAAGAAGATTTTAAAAGAAGTATGCATCTTGCAAAAGATAGCGATAGAGGGTATACTAAAATTTTAAGTGCTGTTGATGACAACTACACTGGTTTACGCTGGGGTAGAGATGTTGATTATGATATACTTACTTTTAAATTAAACAAAAAACTAGCTCCGAATGAGTATGCCAGCCTATATTTAACTTACGAGGTTAAATTACCACCCAATAAATTTACGCTGTTTGGCTACAGCAATAAAAATGAATACTATTTAAAAGATTGGTATTTAACACCTGCTGTCTATGATGGTGATTGGCATTTATATTCAAATAAAAATTTAGAAGATCTATATACAGGCATAACCAATACTGATATTATTTTTGATTATCCTGAAAATTTATTTGTAGCATCAAACTTTGAAATAGAGGAAGAAACAAAATTCCAAAATTCAACACAAGTAAATTTGAGAGGTGATTATAGAAAAAGTTGCGACTTAATCATTACATCAGAACAAAATTATACCAAACATATATCGCATGACATTGCTATAACTACAGATATAAATGTCAATAAATTTGATGAAATATCTAGAGCTATAGCAATAGATAAAGTAGCTAACTATATTTCAAACCATTTAGGAGCCTACCCTCATAGTAATTTTTTAGTAAGTAATTTAGACTATAATAAAGATCCGCTTTACGGTGTCAACCAACTCCCCTCTTTTGTTCGACCTTATGAAAATCAATTTCAATTTGAACTAAAATTTTTAAAAACTGCATTAAATCACTTTTTTAATGAAACTATTTTTTTAGATACCCGAAAAGAAAAATGGGTAATGGATGCATTAGTTAATTATATGATGATTTCTTATGTAGAAGAATATTATCCTGATCAAAAATTATTAGGCAAATTATCTAATATTTGGGGCTTTAAGAATTTTAACCTGGCTAAGATTAAGTTTACTGAGCAGTACCCACTACTCTATATGTACGGAGCAAGAAAAAATCTAGATCAACCATTAACAACATCTAATGATTCTCTTCTGAAATTCAATCAAAAAATAGGTAATAGATATAAGGCTGGTGCTGGGCTATCTTTTTTAGCAAATTATGTTGGCAAAGAAAATGTAGATAAAAGTATTAAAGATTTTTATACGAATTATAGGTTGCGATCTGTATCATCAAACGATTTTGAAGAAATATTGAAAGACAATGTCGATAAAGATATTTCTTGGTTTTTAGATGAATACGTTACCACTAATGAACGTATTGATTTTAAAATAAAAAAAGTCACAAATGTTAACGATTCTCTTTTAGTTACACTAAAAAATAAGAGTGGAACTAATGTACCTATTTCCATGTTTGGTTTAAAAAAGGATTCAATTGTTTCTAGATATTGGTTTACGGGTATAGATTCTACAAAAACATTTACAATTCCGAAAAGTGGAGAAGATAAACTCGTTTTAAATTACGATCATAAAATACCTGAATTTAATGAACGTGATAATTGGAAATCATTAAAAGGTTTTCTTGCTAGTAACAAAAAATTAAAATTTCAGTTCTTTAGAGATACAGAAGACCCTTTTTACAATCAAATATTTTATGTACCTACCTTACGTTTTAACATATACGATGGTATAACCCCTGCTTTACGTATTTACAATAAAACATTTTTAGATAAACCTTTTTTGTTTGACATAGCTCCTGCTTACGCTATGAAAGAAAAAGCATTAGTAGGCTCAGCAAATATTAACTATAGAAAATACCATAATAAAACAGGTTTTTATATTTCTAGTTATTCATTTGGTTATTCGTCATTTCACTTTCAAACTGATTCTCGTTATACATCATTTACACCTTCAATCAGTCTTGGTTGGCGTCCTGATGATTTTAGATCAAATAAAAGAAGTTATTTAAATTTAAGATATGTAAACATTTTTAGATCTGTTGGAGAAGAAATTGAAGACTTAGAAACAACGCCCGATTATAGTATTTTAAATTTAAGATACGGAATGAATAATAACGGTGTTATCAATTATTTATCGTGGTCTTCAGATTTACAAATAGCTCATAATTTCAGTAAAGTAATCGTAAATTTAGAATACAGAAAATTATTTGAAAATAACATGCAGTTAAATACTCGTTTTTACGCGGGTAAATTCATAAAAAATAATACAACTGACACTAACTTTTATAGTTTTGCTTTAGACAGACCTACAGATTATTTATTTGATTATAATTATTTAGGTAGGTCTGAATCGTCAGGTATTTATAGTCAACAATTAGTAGTCGCAGAAGGTGGTTTTAAGTCTAAATTACAAAATCCTTTTGCTAACGATTTTATAGTAACAACAAACGCAAGTGTTAGCGTATGGCGATCTATAGAATTATATGGCGATGTTGGTTTTATAAAAAATAAAAGAGAAAATGCACGTTTTGTTTATGACTCAGGGGTTCGACTTAACCTAGTCCCTGATTATTTTGAACTGTACTTTCCTTTATACTCTAATAATGGTTGGGAAGTTTCTCAGCCTGATTATGGACAAAAAATACGATTTATTGTAACTTTAAGTCCTAAAACACTTACCCGACTATTTACTAGAAAATGGTTCTAAAAGCTTATTGAATTCTCAATTTTATATTAATTAACTGAAAATATAATAATTGAAAACCTCAAAATTTACTAAAACTTAAATTATCATTAATATTTATAGTAATATACAAATTGTAAAATTCATTCTATTTTGGTATTTTTGCAAAATATATAACTATACTTATGAAAGTAGATCTGCAAGCAAATAACGATATTTCTTTTGATGATTTTAAGACGCAAATTCTTAACGATTACGAAATCGCAGTTATAAGTAGAGAATGTAGTTTATTGGGGCGTCGTGAAGTACTGACTGGGAAAGCTAAGTTTGGTATTTTCGGAGACGGTAAAGAGTTACCACAATTAGCTATGGCTCGCTCATTTAAAAATGGAGATTTTAGAAGTGGTTATTATCGTGACCAAACTTTTATGATGGCCATAGGCAAGCTTACTCCTAAACAATTTTTTCATGGTTTATACGCCACAACAGATATAGAAAAAGAACCAATGAGTGCTGGTAGACAAATGGGAGGCCATTTTGTTACTCATAGTTTAAATGAAGATGGTTCTTGGAAAGATTTAACTGCTCAAAAAAATAGTAGTGCAGACATCTCCCCTACTGCTGGCCAAATGCCTAGACTTTTAGGTTTAGCTCAAGCATCAAAAATTTACAGAAATGTTAAAGGAATTGATGCTACCAAATTTTCAAATAACGGAAATGAAGTTGCTTGGGGTACAATAGGTAATGCTAGTACTAGTGAAGGTCACTTTTTTGAAACTATAAATGCTGCTGGTGTTTTACAAGTACCTATGGTTATTAGTGTTTGGGATGATGAATACGGTATATCTGTTCATGCAAAACATCAAACTACAAAAGAAAATATCTCTGAAATTTTAAAAGGATTTCAAAGAACAGAAAACGAAAAAGGTTTTGAAATATTACGTGTAAACGGGTGGGATTATACGGCACTTATACATACGTATGAGAATGCAGCCGATATCGCTAGAGAAGAGCATGTACCTGTTTTAATACATGTAAACGAATTAACACAACCACAAGGTCATTCAACTTCAGGCTCTCATGAGCGTTATAAAAATGAAGAACGTTTACAATGGGAAAAAGATAACGACTGTAATAAGCGTTTTAGAGAATGGATACTAGAAATAGGAGTATCTACTGATGATGAATTAAAAGATTTAGAAAAAGAAATCCGTAAAAAAGTTCGTACGGCTAAAAAAGAAGCCTGGAATGAGCTTTTAGATCCGCATAAAATTGCGAAAAAAGAATTAATTTCTATTTTAGAAAAAGTTTCTTTAGGCAGTCCTAATAAAGTATTTATTACTCGTATTAAAAACGATTTAATTGCCATAGATGAGCCTATAAAAAAAGACATTCTATCTAAAGCGAGAAAAACATTACGTTATTTAATTGGTGAACAAACTGAAGCTAGGAAAGAACTAATAGATTGGATTGCTGTATTTTATAAAAATACACAACATAAATATAGTTCACACCTATATAGTGAACTACCTAATAAAGCTACCAATATTAAAAGTGTTGAACCAACTTATGATGAGGAAATTAGACAAGTTGATGGTCGAGTTATTCTAAAAGAAAACTTTGATAAATTACTTAAAAATCATCCTGAAGCATTAATCTTTGGAGAAGATACAGGAGCTATTGGTGATGTTAACCAAGGCTTAGAAGGTTTACAAGAAAAATACGGAGAGCTTAGAGTCGCTGATACAGGTATTCGTGAAGCTACAATTGTTGGACAAGGTATTGGAATGGCTTTAAGAGGGCTTAGACCAATAGCAGAAATCCAATATTTAGATTATATATTATACGGTTTACAAACCTTAAGTGATGATTTAGCAACACTTTTATATAGAACTGTCGGTAAACAAAAAGCACCACTTATCATAAGAACTAGAGGTCATAGATTAGAAGGTATATGGCATTCAGGTTCACAAATGGGCGGAATGATCAATTTCTTAAAAGGAATGCATATTCTAGTTCCTAGAAACATGGTTAAAGCTGCCGGTTTCTACAATACATTAATGAAAAGTGATGAACCTGCAGTAGTAGTAGAAAGTTTGAACGGTTATAGATTAAAAGAAAAATTACCAAATAACTTAGGTGAAATTTGCACTCCTATTGGAGTTGTAGAAACTGTAAAAACAGGTACTGATATTACAGTACTATCATACGGTTCAACATTAAGAATAGTTTTACAAGTAGCTAAAGAATTGAGAGAAGTTGGCATTGATGTTGAAGTAATTGATGCTCAAAGTTTACTTCCTTTTGATTTAAATCATGATGTGGTTGAAAGTATTAAAAAAACAAACAGACTTTTAGTGATTGATGAAGATGTACCTGGTGGTTGTTCTTCATATTTGGTACAAGAAATTATAGAAGCTCAAGGTGCTTATCAGTATTTAGATAGTCCTCCACAGACCTTAACTGCTAAAAATCACAGGCCAGCATATTCATCAGATGGTGATTATTTTTCAAAACCTAATGCAGAAGATATTTTTGAAAAAATTTATAGTATTATTAGAGAAGCTGACCCTAACAACTACCCTAGCTTACATTAAAATAATACGTATTAATCTGATTTACAAGACCTATTTTATGAGTTATTCAAAAATTTTACAGTTAATTTACTTCAATGCAAAATAATTGTTATTTTTAATGAAAATTACCCCAAAATATTATGCAAAAGAAACTATTTAATGATATAGGCCTACTATTATTGCGTGTTGTAGTATCTGCGATGATGTTAACTCACGGTTTACCTAAATTTCAAAATTTAATAAGTGGAAATTTAGAATTTGCTGATCCTTTTGGTATAGGTGCTGCTCCTTCTCTATTTTTAGCTGTTATAGGCGAATTTTTATGCCCAATTTTAATCATATTTGGCTTTAAAACAAGATGGGCTGCAATACCAGCTGCAATTACAATGGCTGTAGCTGCATTTATAACCCACGGAGCAGATTCGTTTGCAAAAAAAGAAATGGCTATACTTTATTTACTTGTTTTTGTTGTTATTATTTTAGTAGGTCCTAGTACATATAGCATTGATCGTAAATAATAAATTATATGATTTTTACAAGAAGGTCTTTTAAAAGATCTTCTTGTGATAAGTTAGCTCCTACTCCTTTTCCTTTTACATCTAAATCTCTCAAGTGTGCAATTATTCCACTAACCTTTTTCATGGGATAATTTTTAGCTGCTACCTGAAACTCTTTTACAAAATAAGGGTTAATACCTAAAGCACTCGCTACACTTTTAGAGCTATGATCGCTTAAACCATGATACTGTAGTAATTGAGTGAAAAATGAATTCAATAAAGTAATTGTCAACACAAAAGGATTGTCTTTTGGGTTTTGTGCAAAATAATTTAGAATTCTAGTTGCTTTTAACACATTACGTTCCCCTAAAGCCTTTTTTAGCTCAAAATTATTATAATCTTTACTTATACCTATATTTATTTCTATGGCTTCAGGTGTAATTTCTTGAGTTTTAGGAATAACTATTTTAAGTTTTTCTAACTCGTTATTTATTTTACTTAAATCAGTTCCTAAAAATTCCACCAATAATATAGCTGCTTTAGGTGTAATTGTATAACCGCTACCTGCTAAAACTTTACGAATCCAATCTGATACCTGATTCTCATATAATTTTTTACTTTCAAACAGTACTCCTGTTTTTTTTATAGCCTTATATATTTTTTTACGTTTATCTAGCTTGGCATATTTATAACAAATTACTAAAACCGTAGATAATTGAGGATTTTCAGCATAAGCTGCCAAATTCTCTATAGTTCTTGAAAGGTGTTGTGCTTCTTTAACAATAATAACTTGATGTTCGGCCATCATAGGATAACGCTTAGCATTACTTATAATATCATCTACTGTAACATCTTTACCATATAAAACCATTTGGTTAAAGCCTCGTTCTTCTTCTGAAAGAATAGTTTTTTCAATGTATTCAGCAAGCTTATCAATATAATAAGCCTCTTCACCCGTCAAAAAATAAATAGGTTTAATAGCTCCTGCTTTTATATCGTTTACAATCTTTTTTACTTCATCCATTCAGAAAAAATCATCAAATTTGTGTCATGCAAGTGCTAAATTTACCTACTTATGACTTTCGTTTCAAAAATAACGAAAATAAAATCTATATTTTTGATGTAGTACGCAAAAAATTTGTGGTATTACAACCTGAAGAATGGGTACGCCAACATGTTGTTCATTATTTAATTAACGATAAAAAATACCCTCTAAGTCTTATTAACGTTGAAAAGCAATTGACTATCAACTCTTTAAAAAAAAGATATGATATCGTCATCTTTAAACCTAATGGTGATATTTTTTTATTAGTTGAGTGTAAAGCTCCTGAAATACCTATAACGCAAATAACATTTGATCAAATTGCAAAATATAATATGCAATTACAATCCGAATTTTTAATGGTTACAAATGGAATGACTCATATATATTGTAAAATGGACTTTGAAGAAGAAAAATATTCTTTTTTAGAGAATATTCCTGATTTTAGCCGTTAATTTGTGAACTTCAAAAAATGATGAACACATTTTATCTATTAATATCTAATAGATACTATAAATGAAAAAGTTTGCCAATATGTATTTGGCTTTGATTACATGTTAAAAATTGCAGTAGTTATACTTAATTGGAATGGAGAGAAATTATTAGAACAATTTTTACCCTCTGTTCAAGCACATTCTAAAGGAGCTGAAATATATGTTGCAGATAATGCATCTACAGATAATTCAATTTCCTTCATAAAAAACAACTACCCTTCTATTCAGATAGTACAAAACACCACTAATGGTGGTTTTGCAAAAGGATATAACGACGCTTTAGTACATATTGATGCTGATATTTACTGTCTACTTAATTCAGATGTAGAGGTAACTGAAAACTGGTTAACACCTATTAGAAATATTTTTAAAAAAGATTATGAAGTAGCTATAGTTCAGCCTAAAATTTTAGATTACAAACAAAAAGACTATTTTGAGTATGCTGGTGCTGCTGGTGGTTTTATTGATCAATTAGGCTATCCTTTTTGTCGCGGAAGAATATTTCAAGCTTTAGAAAAAGATAAAGGTCAATATAACGATGTAAAAGAAATTTTTTGGGCAACAGGTGCTTGTATGTTTATCAAAAAAACGGTATTCAACGAACTAAAAGGTTTTGATGAAGATTACTTTGCCCACCAAGAAGAGGTAGATTTGTGTTGGAGAGCCAAAAATCATGGACATAAAGTTATGTATGTAGGTAGTTCTAAAATTTATCATTTGGGTGGCTCTACGCTTAGCAACATGAATCCTAAAAAAACATATTTAAATTTCAGAAACTCTTTATATTCTATCGCAAAAAATTTACCTCGTAAAAAAGCTTTCCCAATAATTTTTATTAGATTATTATTAGATGGTGTTGCAGGGATTAGATTTATTTTTCAAGGTAAATTAAACCATTGTCTGGCAATTTTAAAAGCACATTTGAGCTTTTATAAAAATTTCAATAAGATTTTTAAAAAGCGTGAAAAAGCTAAATACATGCCAAATTACTATGCAGCGAAGTCCATCGTATGGTCACATTTCGTATATCATATTAGAAAATTTAACATTTTAGTAAAAGATTAACTAATAAGTACTGTTAACTTATTGGTTTTTGTATAATTTTACTTTGAATTAACAAATTAATTTTAGTTTTAAAAATTATGAAGAAAATCATTTTAGGCTGTTTAGGGGTTACATTACTTTTATCCTCTTGTGTGTCACAAAAGAAATATGCAGAGCTGGAGGCGAAGAATAAAGAAACTCAAGATTTATTAAATTCTGCATCAGTTAAGCTTAATACATGTTTAGAAGAAAAGGCATCTGCTTCTTCTCGTTTAAAAACATTAGAAGATCAAAATGCATTCTTGAAAAGCAATAATCAAGAATTAATTAATAATATGGGTAACCTTACCACTCTTTCGTCTAAGGGAGCTCAAAATTTAGAGAAATCTTTAGAAAGTTTACAAGAGAAAGATTTAACTATTAGAAAATTAAACGACGCTATTACTCGTAGAGATTCTGTAAACCTTTCTTTAGTACAAAGTTTAAAAGGTGTTCTTGGAAACTTGGATGATGAAGATATTGAAATTAGTGTAGAAAAAGGTGTTGTTTTTGTTTCTATATCTGATAAATTATTATTTAGCAGCGGTAGTTATAACGTAACTGGTAGAGCTAATGAAATTTTGGGTAAAGTTGCTAAAGTTGTAAATAACAAACCAGATTTCGAATTTATGGTTGAAGGTCACACTGATTCAGTACCTTATAGAAAAGGTGTTTTATTAGACAACTGGGATTTAAGTGCTAAACGAGCAACTGCTATTGTTAGAATTTTACAGAACGATTACAATGTAGATCCTAAGCGTATGACTGCTGCTGCAAGATCTTCTTATGTACCTGTATCTGCTACAGATAAAGCTAAAAACAGAAGAACTCGTATAGTTGTTCTTCCTAAAATAGATCAATTCTATGAAATGATTGAAGACGGAATGAAAGATCCTAAAATCAATTAATCATAATTGATTAAAAATATAAAAGGCGACCAATTGGTCGCCTTTTTTTGTGCTTAAAAAAAATAGATGAATTAAAAAATATCTAAACTTCCTTTACCTTCTCTTATAATTTCTGGTTCTGCTTCAGATAAATCTATAACAGTTGATGCAACATTATCTCCGTAACCACCATCAATAACAATATCTACTAAATTTTGCCACTTTTCATAAATTAATTCAGGGTCTGTAGTGTATTCTAACAATTCATCTTCATCTCTAATTGATGTAGATACAATTGGGTTTCCTAATGCCTCAACTAAAGCTTTTGCTATAGAATTGTCAGGCACTCTTATACCAACAGTTTTTTTCTTTTTAAATATTTTAGGTAAATTATTATTACCTGGTAGTATGAAAGTATAGGGGCCTGGCAAGGCTCTTTTTAGAATTTTAAAAGTGGGAGAATCTATCTGGCGAACGTAATCTGATAAGTTACTTAAATCAGCACATATAAATGACCAGTTTGCCTTTTCTAATTTAACACCTTTAATTCTTGCAATTTTTTCTAATGCCTTTGTATTTGTTATATCGCAACCTAAACCATAAACAGTGTCGGTAGGGTAAATTATTAGACCACCTTTACGAAGAACATCAACAACTCGTTTTATTTCTTTAGGGTTCGGATTCTCTGGATATATTTTTATAAATTCTGACATAACATGATTGTATTAATTAATAAAAAAATATTCTTATTAAATAAATTTACTGTTTTAAAAACGCACTCTTTGCCTTAATTTAACTTAAAAATACTTCGAATACTATTTCTAAATAAAAAAATTACCCTATTACTTCTAGTTTTGCAAAACGGAGAAGCAACTTTTTAACGCCAGCAGTATCAAACTGAATTTCTGCTTTTCTATCATTACCAACGCCTTCTAATTTAACTACTCTACCCCTACCAAATCGAGTATGGTTTATCATACTTCCTTCTGCCAAGGCTGGATCTATAGTATTAGTGTTACCTATAGGTTGAGCTAATTCTGGTTTTAACTTACGTAGTTTGCGTAATTGATTTTCATTTGGCGTAGTTACTGTTGGTGGCACACCACTTTTAGGTTTTACTTGTCGTAACTTACTCTTATCTACATCTCCAAAAATATCAGCATCAACTAAAGGTTTATACCTATAACCAGCTCTATCAATAGGAGTTAAATTCTCTACAAATTTCTCATCAATTTCTTCTATAAAACGACTAGGCTCTGCATCTACCAATTTACCCCAACGGTATCTGTTTTGTGTGTACGTTAAATAGGCTTGTTTTTCAGCCCTTGTTAATGCTACATAAAACAAACGACGTTCTTCCTCTAACTCACTCCGTGTACTCATACTCATACCAGAAGGGAATAAATCTTCTTCCATTCCAACTATATACACATGCGGAAACTCTAATCCCTTTGCTAAGTGTATTGTCATTAAAGCTACACGATCATCATCACCAGTATCATTATCTAAATCTGTAGCAAGGGCTACATCTTCTAAAAACTCACTTATGTTACCGGTTGCATCTTCAATTTCTTTTTGTCCTTCAACAAAATCTTTAATACCGTTTAATAATTCTTCGATATTATCCATTTTTGCAATTCCTTCAGGTGTACCGTCTTTTTTAAATTCTAAAAGAAGTCCTGTTTTTTTCGCTACATGTTCTGACAAAGCAAAAGCATCAGTAGTTTCATTCATGATCTGAAAACTTTTGATCATGTTTGTAAAATCCGCCAGTTTATTTTTAGTTCCGTTATTAATTTTTAGATTAATACGATCTAAATTTTCAATAACTTCAAAAATAGAACGACCATAATGGTTCGCCGCTACACTCAATTTATCAAGTGTACTTTGCCCTATTCCACGTGCAGGAAAATTAATTACACGTTTTAAAGCTTCTTCATCTTTTGGGTTGATTACCAAACGTAAATATGCCAAAACATCTTTTATCTCTTTACGTTGGTAAAAAGATAAACCACCATAAATTCTATAAGGAATATCTCGTTTTCTCAAGGCATCTTCAATTGCTCTTGACTGTGAATTTGTTCGGTATAAAACAGCAAAGCTACCGTTAGACATTTGATGCTGCATTCTATTCTCAAAAATTGAACCTGCGACAAACCTGCCTTCTTCTGCATCGGTAGTACTACGGTGTATTTTTATTGCCGGACCATCATCATTATCGGTCCAAACTACTTTTTCTAATTGATTTGTATTATTAGCTATGATAGAGTTTGCTGCGTTAACAATATTACGAGTAGATCTGTAATTTTGCTCTAAACGATACATTATAACATTATCGTAATCTTTCTGAAAATTTAAAATATTACTAATATTTGCTCCACGGAAAGAATAAATACTTTGCGCATCATCACCAACTACACAAATATTTTGAAACTTATCTGATAATGCCTTAATTATTAAGTATTGAGAGTGGTTTGTATCTTGGTACTCATCAACTAAAACGTATCTAAAACGATCTTGGTATTTTGCTAATACTTCAGGAAAACGATTTAAAAGTTCATTTGTCCGTAACAATAAATCATCAAAATCCATAGCTCCTGCTTTAAAGCAGCGATCTACATATTTTTCATAAATTTCCCCTATTCGGGGTTTTTTTGCCATAGCATCGGCTTCTTGCAAATCATTGTCATTATAATAAGCACGAACTGTTATTAAACTATTTTTGAAAGATGATATTCTATTTTGTACCTGTTTATATTTATAAATATCTTTATCAAGTCCCATTTCTTTGATAATTGAAGCTATCAAACGTTGGGAATCTTGCGTATCATAAATTGTGAAATTACTAGGAAAGCCTAATTTATCTCCATCATATCGCAACAATCTAGCAAAAACAGAATGGAATGTTCCCATCATCAAATTTTTTGCTTCTGTACTACCAACAATACTTGAAATACGCTCTTTCATTTCACGTGCTGCCTTATTGGTAAATGTAAGAGCCAAAATATTGAACGAATCAACACCTTGGTTCATCAAATACGCAATACGGTACGTTAATACCCTTGTTTTCCCAGAACCGGCTCCTGCAATTACAATTAAAGGTCCATCTTTATGTAATACAGGTGCTCGCTGAGCTTCATTCAACTGATTTATGTAGTTTTCCAAGTGCTTTTACTTTGTTTTTTAATGGAGGTGTGAATTTAACTATAATTGATTGCATACTAAAATGATGCGTTTAATAATTATGAACAATAATTACCCATTCAAATGAATTTGAATATATTTGAATGGAATGATGAAAATTCACACCATATTATCAAAATACTTAGTCAGACTTTAATGAAATTAATACAATACCTTCTAATTTTATCTATTTTTATTATACAATTTAGTTGTAAAAAAGAAATAACTAAAGATCCAATCATTAATGGTTTTGGAAAAGTTTTTGAATTAGCTGACCAAGATTTTAATTATGATGTTTCTGCCGATTTTAAAGCTGTTTTTGATGTAGGCTATAGTCCTAAAGAAAATAATAAAAGTAATGCTTCGATAGAAACAGGTGCTCGTTTTTTAAATATGCATGCACAATCCGGCATGTCTAAAAAGCAATTACACGTAGCTTTAGTTATTCATGGCGCTGCAGCTAAAGATATACTCACAGATGCTGCTTATAAAGAAAGATATGGCATTAAAAATCCAAATTTAGAATTGATAAATGCATTAATCGATGCTGATGTACAAATAATTTTATGTGGCCAAACAGCTAGTCATCGAAAAATTAAAAAAACAGAAATGATTAATGGGGTGCAACTTTCACTTTCTGCAATGACGGCTCTTGTTCAATTACAAAACGAAGATTACAGACTAATTAAATTTTAGCATATGAAAAAAATAATACTCAAAGGGTTTCTACTTTTCGGGTTTTGTGCATTTGCACAAAATTCTATTCCAGAAAAAGATTTTGAATCGATAGAAAGCAAAGTAATTGAATGGAGAAGAGATTTTCACCAAAATCCAGAATTATCGAATAGAGAATTTAAAACTGCTGAAAAAATTGCAAAACACTTAAAATCCTTAGGAATAAAAGTTGAAACAGGTGTTGCTAAAACGGGTGTTGTTGGTATTTTAAAAGGAAACAAACCTGGGAAGGTTATCGCACTACGTGCCGATATTGATGCGTTACCTGTAACAGAAAGAAATGATTTATTATTTAAGTCGAATGTAAAAGCAGATTTTTTAGGTGTAGAAACTGGTGTTATGCATGCTTGCGGACATGATACACACACTGCTATTTTAATGGGTGTTGCTGAAATTTTATCTAAAAATAAAGATCAAATAAAGGGTACTATTAAATTTATTTTTCAGCCAGCAGAAGAAGGCCCACCTCCAGGTGAAGAAGGTGGTGCTAAATTAATGATTAAAGAAAATGTTTTAGAAAACCCTAAGGTAGATGCTATTTTTGGGCTTCATATAAATTCAGCAACACCTGTAGGCGTTATTCGTTATAAAACAGGTGGTATAATGGCTGCTGTAGAACGCTTTGTAATAAACGTAAAAGGTAAACAAACACATGGCTCACAACCATGGTCAGGCGTTGACCCTATTTTAATAAGTGCTAAAATTATTGATGGTTTACAGACTATAATTAGTAGAGAATCTAATTTAACAGAAGAAGCAGCAGTAATTACGGTTGGAAAAATTACAAGCGGTGTTCGTTTTAATATAATTCCTGAAAGTGCTGAACTTATAGGAACAATTCGAACATTAAACCCTGAAATGCGTGAGCTTATTTTACGCAGAATGAAAGAAATTACAGAAACCATAGCTAAAGCCTATGGGGGTGAAGCTACATTTTCAGTAGAAAGTTTTACCGCTATAACTAATAATGACACTGATTTAGTAAATCAAATGTTACCAACAATGCAACGTGTTGCGGGATCTGAAAATGTAAAAATTACAAAAGCAACGACAGGTGGTGAAGATTTTTCTTATTTTCAAGAAAAAATTCCTGGTTTTTATTTCTTTTTAGGAGGAATGACACCTGGCAACGAAACATCATTTCCGCATCATACTCCTGATTTTAAGATAGATGAAAGTGGTTTACTTTTAGGTGTAAAAACACTTACTGAAATGAGTTTAGATTATTTAAATAAATAATACATTTGAACAAAATTTAAAAGTAAATGATAGATTTTATAACTAGTATTTCATGGTGGGTTTGGCTTCTAATTATAATAGTAATAGTTGCCATTAGAGATATATTTTTTCAACGCTCACATACTATTTCACACAACTTCCCTATTGTAGGTCATTTTAGGTATTGGCTAGAAAGTATAGGGCCTGAAATGCGTCAATATTTTGTAGCAAATAATAGAGAGGAACTTCCTTTTAATAGAATAGAAAGAGGTTGGATTTATGCTTCTGCAAAGAAAGAAAATAATTACGAAGGATTTGGTACTGACAGAGATATTTATGCACATCATCATATTTTTGTAAAAAACCAAATGATGGCGTATGAAGTGCCTGCGGAACATCCAAATCAAATAGATACTAGTTTTGTGCCTTGTGCTAAAGTTATGGGTGCTTATAATAAGCGTAGAAAATTATACCGACCAAAGTCTGTAATAAATGTTTCTGCGATGAGTTTTGGCTCATTATCGGCTGCAGCAGTAGAATCTTTAAATAAAGGTGTTGCTAAATCTGATGCTTACCATAATACAGGTGAAGGTGGTTTGTCTCCTTATCATAAACAAGGTGGCGATGTAGTATTTCATTTTGGAACTGGCTACTTTGGTGTTCGTTCTGATGAAGGAAGCTTATCTATCGAAAAACTTAAAGCATTAGTAGAAAACAACCCATGTATTAAAGCTATTGAAATTAAACTTTCACAAGGGGCAAAACCAGGGAAAGGTGGTGTTTTACCAGGTGCAAAAATCACACCTGAACTAGCTGAAATTAGAGGCGTAGAAGTTGGAAAGGATGTACTTTCTCCAGCTACTCATAAAGCTTTTAAAACAATTCCTGAATTGCTTCAACTAATTGAAAAAATAGCAGAAGAAACAGGACTACCAGTTGGTATTAAAGGTGCTATTGGTAAAATTGACCAATGGGAACAACTAGCAGATTTAATGTTAAAAACAGGTAAAGGCCCTGATTTTATAACTGTAGATGGTGGTGAAGGTGGTACCGGTGCTGCTCCGCCAAGTTTTGCAGATCATGTTTCTTTACCATGGGTCTACGGGTTTTCTAGTTTATATAAAGTATTTTTAAATAGAGAACTTACAGATCGTATTGTATTTATTGGAAGTGGTAAATTAGGTTTTCCAGCAAAAGCAGCTATGGCATTTGCTATGGGTGTTGATTGTATAAATGTAGCTCGTGAAGCTATGATGAGTATTGGTTGTATTCAAGCACAAGTTTGCCACACCAACCGCTGCCCTACTGGTATTGCTACTCAAAATAAATGGTTGCAAAATGGAATTGATGTTCCATTAAAATCAGATCGTTTAGCGCAATACTTTAAATCATTTAGAAAAGAATTTTTAGAAATTACACATGCAGCTGGTTATGAACATCCTTGTCAATTTCATATGGAAGATATACAAGTAAATGTAGATGACACTGATATGAATAGAGATTTACGTTCAGCTTATAAATATCAAAAAACACCCGTTCCTTTTAACGGTATGCAAGAATTATACGATTGTATTTTTTTAGGAGGAAAATCGGTAATTACCAATAAATAAGTATCAAATTATAATTTATTAAAATAATGATTAAAAATTTCACCCTTTTAGTAGTTTTCATGTTGAGCATAGTAACAATGCAAGCACAGAAAAAAAGTGATTTAATATTAGAAATAGACAATTTAAAAACACAAATTTCTGAAACAGAAAGTGAATTAGCTATTTCTAGGAAAAAAGAGATTGTTAGTAAAACAGAGTCGGAATCTTATAAAGCACAAGCTGATGAGTTATTAGAAACAAATAAATCGTTAATGCAAAACATCAATAGTTTCACAAAAGCATCGATTGAAAAATCTGAAAATATTGGTAAAACTTTAGCTTCTCTTCAATCTAAAGAAGCTCAATTAAAGCAAATTACTGATGCTTTTAGTACTCACGATTCTATTGCGTTATTGGTACTAACAGATTTTAAAAAATCATTAGGCGAAAATAGCTCTATAAATGTAGCTAGCGGTGCTGTAATCGTTTCTTTAAATGAAGCCATCAGAACTGGATTAACTACTAAGGACGCTACTGCTGAAGCTTATTTAGGTAAAATAGCTACTGTTTTAAACTTGCATTCAAATACAAATATTACTGTTGAAGCAGTTACGAATACTGGTGAGTTTGATATGGCATTAATACAAGCATCTAGTATTGCTAATATGTTACAAAAAAACTTTTCTGTTGCTGCAACCAGAATTTCTGCATCAGCTAAAGATGGAGGTTTTTCTGAAGGTTTAAATATCAAAGTATCTCCTGAATTTGATACTTTTTACTTTGGTTTACGAGAACAAATAAAAGCTGCTAATAAATAAGAGTTTATTATACATTATATATAGATTTGCTTTCCAAAATATTTTATAATATAGAAAAAGCTACTCAAATAGAGTAGCTTTTTTATTTTTAAAAAAGAGTTAATTTGATAAATATTATGTTTTCGCTAAATTAACTAACTATTAACATTTTTAGATGTCTGATATTTTAATCATCATTCTTTTTTTAGTTTTTTATTTCTCACCCATATTTTATCAATTAGTAATTGTGGTTAAAGAAAATAAAAGAGGAAATAAAGTGCCTTTAAAAAAATTGAAAAAGTTTTTAAAATATAGTTTATTAGTTTTAACACCTTTCGTTATAGCGTTTGTAATATTAATTAATGTAAATTTTTTAGACTACGAAAAACCAATAACCTACGATAAAGTTGAAGAAATAACCTTTAAGAATTTTCGCGGCTTAGAGTTTTTTAAAAAAACTCTTTACGGCAATAATCGTTTTGCATATGTATATGTTACTCTAGAAAGCAAAATAGATAATGATGGAGTTATGGTTACCTCTCTTTTTCATCCATCTAGATCATTCGTATACAATTCTCATTCAAATAGTAAAGAACTATTAACTCATGAATTATATCATTTTAAGATTACAGAATTATATGCACGAAAAATAAAAAAAGCTATTTCAAAATTAAAAAATCCTACTGATACAGAAGTTAGAGCTACAATAATTAAAAATAAAAAGCTAGAAAGAAAATTTCAAAAGCAGTATGATTATGATACTTTTCATAGTTATGTTTTCGGTGAACAAAAGAAATATGAGAAAACTGTCGATAGTTTATTAAATTTACTATCTAAATACAAAGAACCAAGAATCAAACTAAAATGAATAAACCAAACGTAATATTACTTTTTATTTTTACCCTACTAATATTGAGTTGTAAAGAAGAAAAACATTCATTTCCTACAGAGAAACGATTTTGGAATATAAACGATTATAAATCTGCTAGTTTAGAATTAAATTATGGATATGAAGATGATGAAAAGCTTCCTTCTTTTGATGACCCAGAAACTAATATTATTGTAAAAAAACTAGTAGATCATGAAAATTATAAGGTTGTACTTGATGATAATGAATTAGGTCTAAAACATAGAAACCAAGAAGCTGAAGCATTTTTTTCTCAATGGAAAGATATGATCAATATCTATCAAGGAATGGATCTTAAGGACAATTATATTTATGATAAAGAAAATATAGCGGTTTATGAGTTTGGTTTAGGATTACAGTTAAGATATTTTAAGTTAGGTAATGATGAATTAATTGAATTGGTAGATGACCCTAATTCTTTATCGACATTAAATAGGATCAATTCAAATGTTCAAACATTAATTGAAAACTTCAATAACTATTTAGATAAAATTAATGAAGAAAAATCTTATAGCGATGAAGGTATAACAATGATAGCAAAAGGAATTGGAACCTATTTTACTCAATTAGTTAATTTATACCCTGATGCTAATTATAGTAATATGAGTAAAAAAATTGAATTAATGTCTGATAAAAGTAACTCAGAAGAAATTAAAAAAGCTTTAGATAATCTTAAAAATTTGATTGAATCAAAAAACATAAAAAATAATATATCTGAAGAATAATCGACCTGTAAATCATGATTGAAGACTTACCGATATGGATAGATATTCTTTTTATATTGACGTTTTTAGGTACTATAGTTATATTCTATTTTTCAAATAACAAACCAAAATTAGTAACCTTATTGATTCTAATTTGGTCAGGCATTCATTGTATACTAGCTTACAATGACTTTTATAAAAATACATTAGCTTTTCCCTCAAGATTCACTTTAATACTACTTCCCTCTTTAATAACCATAGTTTATGGAGCTACATCAAAACGTAAGCAGTGGATGCTTGATAATAGAAATATAGCCATAAGCACATTTTTACATACAATTAGAATACCGGTTGAAATCGTTCTTCTATTCTTATTTATACATAAGATGGTACCAGAGTTAATGACTTTTGAAGATAGAAATTTTGATATTTTAGCCGGGTTAACAGCACCTATAGTTGCGTTTCTGTTTATAAAAAGAATAATAAGTAAGAAAGCGCTACTCATTTGGAATGTAATAGGTTTATGTTTGGTCTTGTTTATTCTTATTAACGGAATATTATCATCAGAACTTCCATTTCAACAGTTTGGTTTTGAGCAACCTAATAGAGCAATAACATATTTTCCATATATTCTTTTACCAGCAACAATAGTACCTTTAGTAATTTATACACACATTACTGACATTATAAAACTGAAGAATGATTTATAATCAAAAATTGTGATTACTTTCGCACGAAATATTGAAACACGATTCACAATTATGACTCAGCAAGAATTTTTAGAGAAAAATGTATTTTTAGATTTCAAAAATTTAAATGAAAATTTTGAAGAAAATCAACTTCATTATTTCTCTGAAGAAGATTTTGAAAAAGTTTTAGAGAAAGCAGAATATTTCGGATTGACTATTTATACTATGGATACCATTGTAGATGGTGTTTCTAATTTTAGTATGGATCATACTAGATTTCATAAAAAAGCTACAGATCCAAAATGGTATAAAAAAGCTTTTCTTACATACAAGAATCGTGAAAAAGGACTTATTTATACTGCTACTTACAAAGTTTCTCCAAAACTTTTAGCTAGATAATTTTTAGTTGAATACTATTTTAAAAAATACATCGTTTTTAAATTTAGTAACCAAATAAACCTAGATTAAAATGAATGGAGATCAAATTCTACAAGCTTTCGCCTTTTTATTACCTTCAGTTGTTACTGGAGTTGTAGCTTTCTACTTTTTTAGATTGCATACGAATAATGAAGAAGGTCGTAGAAGATATCTATTACAAAAAGATACTCAAAAACATACTTTACCTGTGCGTTTACAAGCATATGAAAGAATGGCACTCTTTTTAGAACGTATTTCTATACCTAGTTTGGTAGTACGAGTTGCTCCCGTATCACAACATAAAAATGATTATGAAGCGCTTTTAATACGAAGTATTGAAACTGAGTTTGAGCATAACTTATCACAACAAGTTTATATTACTGATGATTGTTGGAACATTATAAAGGCTGCAAAAAGTGCAACAATACAATCTATAAGAAAAGCTGCTTTAAGTGATTCTGAATCGTCTGATAAATTAAGAGAAGATATTTTGAATGATACTATGGATAAAGCTTCACCTTCATCAACAGCTTTAGCTTTTGTTAAGAAAGAAATTAGTTCTCTTTGGTAATTTTATTCTGATTTATTAAACTTTTCTTCAGCGTAACTAAAACCTTGTAACCACCACTCATGCATTAGTTTTTTATTAAAAACTAGAGAGTTTTCTGTTAGTCTTGTTGGTGTATAGTATAAATTGAGCTTTACATTATTATGCTTAGCGGCTAATACCCCTTCAGATACATCGTGATATTCTATTTGATCTAAAACAAAACCATAAATACTAAGCATTAAAGAAAAAGGGTTTTTACCCAATACTTTATTTTGATTTAAATTTTCAGATTCTAAAATAATAGCATCAATTTCTGTTGCACCACGACGAATTGCCTCTCTAATAGGTACAACACAACCTAATCCACCATCGCCATATTCGTAACCGTCTTTTTTAACTAAAGACATAAACGGAATATAGTTACAAGAAATCCAGATCCAATCACAAAACTCATCGTAATTAAACTCATCAAGAGCCTTATATTCTACTCTGTTTTTTGATAAATTAGAAACCGTTACAATAACAGATTTATTGGAGTTTTTTATAAGTTCAAACTCTTCTTTTGAAAAATTTTTACGAATAGTTTTTCGTAAAGCACCACTTTCTCCAAATGTTCGTTTTCTTTTCAGAAACTGTAAAAAAGTAGTTAAGAAATTGATAGTAACATATTCCCTACCTTCTTTTTTTCTAACAACAAAAGGATTTAAACTAAAAATAGAAAGTTGATTTACATTGGTATAAATATCATACAGTTTACCAACATTATTTAATGACAACTGAGGAATAAGAAGGCTTCCAGTAGAAGTTCCTAAAAAAAGATCATATTCCTTTTTTTCAATTTCCATTAAATATTGAGCTACTCCACCAGCAAATGCTCCTTTACTGCCTCCGCCACTTATTACTAATGCTTTCAATTTTAAAATCAGTTTATTTGGTTATTTAACTTCTATCTGGTTACTCTCAGTACTTTTAAACTTAGCATAGTTAAAACCACTTTGCCACCAGATTTTCATCTTTTCTTTGTCAAAAATAAGCGAATTAGTGGTTAAAACTGTGGGTGTGTAGTAAAAATTGATAATTGCTTTATTATGGTTTGCCACAAACTTACCTATTCGTATGTTTTGGTGCTCAATACGATCTAGCATAAAAGCAAACATATTCGTTAATAAAGAGAATACATTTTTAGAAGGCATTCTATTAATATGAGTAATTTCAGTTTGTAAAATAATAGCATCTATAGTAGTAGCACCTCTTTTAATAGCCTCTTCAATAGGCACCATACTACCTAAACCACCATCAGCATATTCACAACCATCTTTTTTTGCAAGACTCATAAAAGGTGTATAATTACACGAGATCCATATCCACTCACAAAACTCATCATACGTAAAATCATTTATAGATTTATACTCTACTTGATTTAAGGAAAGATTAGAAACGGTTACCACAATATCTTTAGGACCGTTTTTCAATTCATTAAATTCATCAATTGTAACAGATTTTTTAATTAATTTTAAAAGATTATGGCTTTCACCAAACGTTTTGCTTCCTTTATAAAAATTTTTTAAAACATTAAAATGATGTATTCCAATTGTTTCTACACCATGTTTTTTATGAGAAACAAAAGGACAATTACTGAAAATATTATTTTGGTTTACCGAAGTATAAATTTCCTTTATCTTTTCAATTTTCTGAAGAGCTAGGTGTGATATTAAAAGACTCCCTGTAGATGTACCAATAAACAAATCGTACTTTAAATGCTCATTCTCCATCAAAAATTGAGCAACACCGCCTGCAAAAGCTCCTTTACTACCTCCACCAGAAATCACTAATGCTCTCATAATATTACAATTGACTCTTAATATACTCCATTTCTTCCTTATTTAACTGTTCAGCTAATGCAGAAAATCTATTTTTATAATCTTCATCTTTCAATAATTCTTTAACTAAATTTCTAGCAAATTTTTTAAACTGCCAGCTATGGTGTTCCGTTGCATTTGCAAGGTTTATAAGGCTAGTATCTGTTAATCCAAAAGTTTGCTGTAAATATTGAAAAGCAGCTTGTCTAATTTCTGTATTATATTTAGGGTCAGTATAACTTTCTAATTCATCAAAATATTCTTTAGTTTTTAAACTATTATAATCTTCAGTAATTAAAGCCAATGCTAACCAAAGTAAACGTATGTTTTTATTAGGTAAGCCTATAACATCTTTTGTAGTATTTAAATATGTTTTTCGCTGTTCCGGATTAGCTGCCCATAATTTATACAAAGCGTTCTCAACTGTAATATAGCTTTCGTCATTGAGCAATGATTTAAAGTCCGTTTGAAAATTTTCAGGAATTTCATCTACTGCAATAGCAATAGCTTGCCTTACTAATACATCGTTTGAAGCAAATACACTCTTTAATATCTCGTCAGATAATAATTCTTTAGGAGTGTTTAAAATAATATTCTTTTTTAGATAAATAGATTTTGACGTTTTAAACGTAGAAGTAATTATTTGTTTTTTTACAGCTACATCATCCAATTTTCTTAACTCATTTTTAAGTTCGAAGCCCGTAGCTAAACTTTCCGATTTATTAATAAGGTATTCTGCAACAACTTTTATAGGGAATTTTGTTCCTGTAATCCATTCCGCTTCAAAATCTTTTAATGACTTACCACTTGCCACTTCCATTACATCTAAAAAATTACGGATGGTAACATTCTTGTATTTATATTTATCCAAATAAGTTTTGATTCCCGTATTAAAAGCTTCCTCTCCTATTTCATTTTTAAGCATCACAAGAGCCCAAGCTCCTTTCTCATAAAACGTAAGGCTACTAGCTTTATCATCTCTTAAAGCTTCTCCATTGTTATTCTGAAACGCTTTTATTAAACTTTCTGCTGAATCAAATAATTTCCAATAAAAATACTCATCTCCAAAAATCTCTTTCTCTGCTAATAAAGCATAATATGTCGCAAAACCTTCATGTAACCAGTGGCTATTTCCATCAACTTCTGTAACTAAATTTCCAAACCATTGGTGTGCCAGCTCATGCGCATTTACATTAACATAATTTTTATCAATAAAAGCTGTCGAATCAATAAAGTACGCATCTGAAAATATAGTAGCACTTGTATTTTCCATACCTGCATATAAAAAATCTTTCACGGGTATTTGCTTGTAATTTTGCCAAGGATATGCTACTCCTATTTCATTTTCTAAAAAATCAAATATCTGTTTTGAATATCGATACGTAGGCTCCACTTTAGAGCTATCATTTGGGTAATAATAAAGATCAATTGGTACTCCGCTTAAACTTGTTATTTGTTTGCTGGTATATTTTCCGATTGCAAAAGCTAATAAATAGCTACTCATAGGTTTTTCCATATCAAAAAACCAAGTAATTTTTTCGTTTAACTCTTTCTTCTGTTTTAATTTTCCATTAGCTACTACAGCATACTCCTTATCGAAAGTGATGCTCAGGTCAAACTCTACTTTTTCATTCATATCATCAAAACTAGGTAACCAATAGCTAGTATATTTTCCTTGGCCTTGTGTCCATATTTGATCAATCGTAGAATTATTATTTACATCAATAAAATAAACTGTTTGTTTCGGTTTAACACTGTAATTTACTGACAATTTATTTTTTACTGATTTTTTAAATTTTTTATGAATGATTATAAAATCATCTTCAATATTAAATTTAACTTTTTTATTATTCAGCGTAACAGAAGTAAAATTCATCTTTTTAGCATCTAAAAAAATAGTGTCTACTTCTTGTAAAACATCAAATTCATAAACAACTTTTCCCTTAACTTCTTTTTCCTTTGTAGCTATATGAATAGAGATATCTGCTTTTTTAAAATCAATTTTTTCTTGTACTTGACTAAAAGAATTAAAATGTAAAAGGAATATAAAAGTTATAATAATTATGCGCATATTTTTGTAAATCTCAAAATCAATACCAAAATAAGCAATTTGATTTTTGTTCCTTTGTAAGTAACTACTATTTTAGTCGAATGAATGCAAATTATTTACAAACTCCCATAGCATATTTAAAAGGTGTTGGCCCAAATAGGGCTAATTCTTTGCAGTCGGAGTTGGGCATTCATACCTATCAAGATCTTATAAATCTTTTTCCAAATAGATATATTGATAAAACTCAATATTATAAAATAAATCAACTACAACGTAATTCTTCTGATGTTCAAGTTATTGGTCGGTTAATTCATTTAAAAACAGTTGAACAGAAAAATGGAAAACGTTTAGTAGCAACTTTTAAAGATGAAACAGGCCAAATGGAACTGGTTTGGTTTAGAGGTCAAAAATGGATTCGTGAAAATTTAAAAATTAATACACCATATGTAGTTTTCGGAAAGACAAATTACTACAATGGTAATTTTTCTATGCCTCACCCTGAAATGGAGTTGCTTGCAGAGCATCAACAAGGTTTAAAAGTAGGTATGCAACCTGTTTATCCGTCGACAGAAAAACTTACAAATAAAGGTATTAGTAACCGAGTAATAAATAAGTTAATACAGCAATTATTTGTTGATATAAAAGGGAAGTTTACTGAAGCCTTATCTCCTAAAATTATTGAAGAACTGAGTTTACTTTCTAAAAGTGAAGCGATGTTTAATATTCACTTCCCTAAAAACCAAGAGCTTCTTGCTAAATCTCAATTTAGATTAAAATTTGAAGAACTTTTTTATATTCAACTTCAATTAATTGCCAAAAATATGCTGCACAAGCAGCGCATAAAAGGTTTTTCTTTTGATAAAGTGGGCATACTATTTAACGAGTTTTATACAAACCACCTCCCTTTTGAACTTACCAACGCTCAAAAAAGAGTTTTAAAAGAAATTAGGTTTGATTTAGGCAGCAATGCTCAGATGAATAGGCTTTTACAAGGTGATGTTGGTTCTGGTAAAACCATTGTAGCTTTAATGACAATGCTTTTAGCTATTGATAATGGTTTTCAAGCTTGCTTAATGGCCCCTACTGAAATATTAGCGAATCAACATTTTGTTGGCATTCAAGAATTGTTAGATAAAATGGATATTAATATTGCCATATTAACAGGTTCTGTAAAAAAATCTGCCCGAAAAATTATACATGAACAATTAGAAAGTGGAGAACTTGATATTTTAATTGGTACGCATGCACTGCTTGAAGATAAGGTGATTTATAAAAATTTAGGTATAGCTATTGTAGATGAACAACATAGATTTGGAGTAGCACAACGTTCTAAATTATGGCATAAAAATACTATACCACCACACGTTTTAGTAATGACTGCCACTCCAATTCCTAGAACATTGGCAATGAGTTTGTATGGCGATTTAGATATCTCGATAATAGATGAGTTACCACCAGGCAGAAAACCCATAAAAACAGTCCACAGATACGATTCTAACCGTTTAAAAGTATTTCAATTTATTAGAGATGAAATAGCAAAAGGACGACAAATTTATGTTGTTTACCCTCTAATACAAGAATCAGAAGTATTAGACTATAAAGATTTAATGGATGGTTATGAGAGTATCGCAAGAGACTTTCAGCAGCCAGAATATCAAATATCAATTGTTCACGGGCAAATGAAACCTGATGATAAAGAGTTTGAAATGCAACGTTTTGTAAAAGGTGAAACACAAATTATGGTTGCTACAACTGTAATTGAAGTTGGAGTAAACGTACCTAACGCATCTGTGATGATTATAGAAAGTGCTGAACGATTCGGACTTTCTCAATTACACCAATTACGCGGCCGTGTAGGGCGAGGAGCCGATCAGAGTTTCTGTATCTTAATGACAAGTCATAAACTATCTACAGAAGCTAAAACAAGATTAGAAACTATGGTCAGA
The DNA here is from genome assembly GCF_019021925.1 of Cellulophaga sp. HaHaR_3_176. Lineage (NCBI taxonomy): Bacteria > Pseudomonadati > Bacteroidota > Flavobacteriia > Flavobacteriales > Flavobacteriaceae > Cellulophaga > Cellulophaga sp. HaHaR_3_176. Next base: position 1,285,025 of record NZ_CP058990.1, on the reverse strand, counting down.
ACCAATGATGGTTTTGAAATAGCTGAAGTAGATTTAAAGCTTCGTGGCCCGGGAGATTTAATGGGAACGCAACAAAGTGGTATGCTAAATTTAAAAATAGCTGATATTGTAAAGGATAACGATATATTAAAAACAGCACGATATTATGCTTTACAATTACTAAAAGATGACCCGACTTTAAAAAAAGATGAAAATGCGCCTATTAATTACACTTATGCACAGCTCATAAAGCATAAAAATATTTGGAAATATATTAGTTAGAATCTTGACTTTTTAAATACCTTCATATACCAGGTTTAGTCTTAAATATTAAAGTTTTAATTTTAAACTTTACAAATATTTTTTTTAGATTTTTAAAAAAATACCTAGTTATTTCATTCATTAAACATTAAGTAGAATAAATTCTAAAATATGTTTAATTAAATAGCTTTATAGGCATCAAAAATGTCTTATAATGTCATATGAAAATGACATAAATTAAAATCAAGATAATCAGCTTGTTACACAATAAATCGTTTGTTAAAATATATCACAATTTAGTGTTGAACATCGTAATTCTAAACACAAGTTACCCCTTATAGTTTATATACATTTATTAGATTTGTAATTGCTCGTATAGAGAGTAAAATATTAAAGTTTTATCAGAAGAAAAATGAAAAAGACATTATTCGACAAAGTATGGGATTCGCATGTTGTTAAACATGTAGAGGACGGACCAGATGTATTATTTATAGACCGCCATTTAGTGCACGAGGTTACTAGCCCTGTTGCTTTTTTAGGTCTTAAAAATAGAGGTATAAAAGTACTTTATCCAGAACGTACATTTGCAACTGCAGATCATAACACTCCAACTATTAACCAACACTTACCAGTTCAAGATCCACTTTCTGCTAACCAATTAAAGGCTTTAGAAGAAAATGCAAAAGAGCATGGTGTTAGTCACTGGGGTCTAGGCCACCAAAAAAATGGTATTGTTCACGTTGTAGGTCCTGAATATGGAATTACGCAACCTGGAGCAACTATTGTTTGTGGTGATTCACATACATCTACCCACGGTGCATTCGGAGCTATTGCTTTTGGTATCGGAACTTCTGAAGTAGAAATGGTATTGGCTACGCAATGTATTATGCAGCCTAAGCCTAAAAAAATGAGAATTAATGTTAGTGGTGATTTAAATTTTGGTGTTACTCCAAAAGATGTTGCTCTTTATATAATTTCTAGATTAACAACTTCTGGGGCTACTGGATATTTTGTTGAATATGCTGGTGATGTTTTTGAAAACATGACTATGGAAGGTCGTATGACTGTTTGTAACCTAAGTATTGAAATGGGTGCTCGTGGTGGTATGATTGCTCCTGATGAAAAAACTTTTGAATATGTAAAAGGCCGTGAGTTTACACCAACAGGTGCTGCTTGGGATAAAGCAATGGCATATTGGGAAACATTACATACTGATCCAGATGCAGAATTTGATAAAGAAATTTATTTTGATGCTGCTGATATTGAGCCAATGATTACTTATGGTACCAACCCAGGAATGGGAATGGGCATTTCTAAAACTATACCTAATGCTGAGCAAGTAGAAGGTGGTGTTAGCACATTTAAAAAGTCATTAGGTTATATGTCATTCAATGAAGGCGACAACATGATTGGGAAACCAATTGATTTTGTTTTTATTGGTAGTTGTACTAATGGTCGTATTGAAGATTTTAGAGCCTTTGCTTCTATTATTAAAGGAAGAAAAAAAGCACCTAATGTTACAGCATGGTTAGTACCAGGTTCTCACCAAGTAGAAGCTGCTATTAAAGAAGAAGGTATTTTAGATATCATACATGAATCTGGTTTTGAACTTAGAGAGCCAGGTTGTTCTGCTTGTTTAGCAATGAACGATGATAAAGTACCTGCAGGAAAATTAGCAGTAAGTACTTCAAACAGAAACTTTGAAGGTCGTCAAGGACCAGGATCAAGAACACTATTAGCTTCTCCTCTAGTTGCTGCAGCTGCTGCAGTAACAGGCAAAGTTACAGATCCAAGAGAATTGATGAAAGAATTAGTTTAATCTTTAAAGAACACCTTAAAATGGCTTACGATAAATTTGAAATATTAACAAGTACAGCTGTACCACTTGCTATCGAAAACGTGGATACAGATCAAATAATACCAGCTCGTTTCTTAAAAGCTACTACACGTGAAGGCTTTGGAGATAACCTTTTTAGAGACTGGCGATACAATAATGACAACTCTCCTAAATCTGATTTTATTTTAAATGACGATACTTATTCCGGAAAAATTTTAGTTGGTGGTCGTAATTTCGGATCAGGATCTTCTAGAGAACATGCTGCTTGGGCAGTTTATGATTATGGTTTCCGTTGTGTAATATCTAGCTTTTTTGCAGATATTTTTAAAGGAAATTGTTTAAATATTGGTGTTTTACCTGTTCAAGTAAGTGCCGATTTTTCTAACAAAATTTTTGTTGAAATAGAAAAAGATCCAAAAACAGAAATTGAAGTAAACTTAGCAGATCAAACAGTTACGCTAAAAGCTACTGGCGAAAAAGAATCTTTTGATATCAATGGATATAAAAAAGATAACATGCTTAACGGTTTTGATGACATTGATTACTTAGTTAATGTAAAAGATAATATTGTTGAGTTTGCTAAAAACACTCCTTTATAGAACTTTTATTTCCTAAAGAAATATAATTGATACCCATTTGAGGTACTAGAGAATGAAAAAAAGAAAAATTGAAATAATGGATACAACACTCCGTGATGGTGAACAAACATCAGGAGTGTCGTTTTCAGTTTCGGAAAAGCTTACCCTTGCCAAGTTATTGTTAGAAGAGTTAAAAGTAGATCGCATTGAAGTTGCGTCTGCTCGTGTTTCTGACGGTGAATTTTTAGCTGTAAAACAAATTACAGAATGGGCAAATGAAAAAGGCTTTATAGATAAAGTTGAAGTACTTTCTTTTGTAGATAAGGGCATATCTCTAGATTGGATGATTGATGCTGGTGCAAAGGTTCAAAACCTTTTAACGAAAGGCTCTTTAAATCATTTGAAACATCAACTAAAAAAAACACCTCAAGAACATTTTTCTGAAATAGCTGCTGTTATCTCATCAGCACAAGAAAAAGGTATTGAAACCAATGTTTATTTAGAAGATTGGAGTAATGGAATGCGCAATTCGCAAGAGTATGTATTTCAGTTTTTAGACTTTTTAGCAACACAACCTATAAAACGTATCTTATTACCTGATACATTAGGTGTGTTAACACATTATGAAACGTTTGATTTTATTGATGCGATTGTTAAAAAATATCCACAACTACATTTCGATTTTCATGGTCATAACGATTATGATTTGAGTGTTGCCAATGTAATGGAGGCTTTAAAAGCTGGTTGCCATGGTTTACATTTAACAGTTAACGGAATGGGTGAACGAGCTGGTAATGCTCCATTAGCTAGTGTAGTTGCCGTAATTAATGATTTTCTTCCTGAAATAGAGACTAGTGTAAAAGAATCATCTTTATATAAAGTTAGTAAGCTAGTTTCTGCATTTACTGGTTTCGGAATACCAGCAAACAAACCCATTGTTGGCGCAAATGTATTTACACAAACTGCAGGAATACATGCAGATGGAGATAATAAAAATAACTTATACTTTAATGACTTATTACCAGAAAGGTTTGGTCGTAAACGCCAATATGCTTTAGGTAAAACATCAGGAAAAGCGAATATCCAGAAGAATTTACAAGAGTTAGGACTTACATTAAATAATGATGAGCTAAAGAAGGTTACGCAACGTATTATTGAATTAGGTGATAAAAAAGAACGCGTAACAAAAGAAGATTTACCATTTATTATTTCTGATGTTTTAGATAGCGAAGGCTACCAAAACAAAGTAATCATAAAATCGTTTTTACTATCTCACGCAAATGGCTTACAACCAGCTGCTGCAGTTGCTATTGAAATTGAAGGTGAGTTTTACGAAGAACACGCCCAAGGTGATGGCCAATTTGATGCTTTTATGAATGCACTTAAAGTCATCTATAAATCGATGAAAATCAATCTACCAAAATTGATTGATTATGCAGTTCGTATACCACCTGGTAGTAGCTCTGATGCTTTGTGTGAAACTGTAATTACTTGGGAGCAAAACGGGAAAGAGATTATAACTCGTGGGTTAGACTCTGATCAGACTGTTTCTGCAATAAAAGCAACTGAAAAAATGTTAAACATCATTTAATCTATTGTTTTAGAAAAAGACAAAACATATAATTAATAATAAAGTGAAGCTCTTAAAAGCGGAACGAAAAGCAAATAAAGATGAAATTAAATATTGCCCTTTTAGCAGGAGATGGAATTGGTCCTGAAGTTATAGACCAAGCAGTAAAAGTATCTGATGCGATAGCAAAAAAATTCGGTCATGATTTAAGCTGGACTCCAGCTTTAACAGGTGCTGCTGCAATTGATGATTGTGGAGAACCTTACCCAGATAGTACGCATGCAATTTGCGAAGCTGCTGATGCTGTTCTTTTTGGAGCTATTGGTCATCCTCGTTTTGATAATGATCCTTCTGCAAAAGTAAGACCTGAGCAAGGTTTATTAAAAATGCGTCAAAAATTAGGGTTATTTGCTAACGTGAGACCTACTTTTACTTTTCCTTCATTAATTGATAAATCTCCATTAAAAAGAGAGCGTATTGAAGGTACTGACTTAATCATTTTAAGAGAACTTACAGGTGGTGTTTATTTTGGTGAAAGAGGAAGAAAAGACAATGGAAATACTGCTTTTGATACGATGACGTATACAAGAGCTGAAATACAACGTTTAGCTAAAAAAGGTTTTGAATTTGCTTTAACTCGCTCTAAGAGATTATGTTGTGTTGATAAAGCTAATGTACTTGAATCTTCTAGGTTATGGAGAGAAACAGTACAAGCTATGGAAAAAGATTATCCAGATGTAGAGGTTACTTATGAGTTTGTTGATGCTGTTGCAATGCGTTTAGTACAATGGCCAAGCTCATACGATGTAATTATTACTGAAAATTTATTTGGTGATATATTAACTGACGAAGCTTCTGTAATTTCTGGTTCAATGGGTTTAATGCCTTCGGCATCTGTTGGTGAAAAAACTAGATTATACGAACCAATTCATGGTTCTTATCCACAAGCAGCTGGTAAAGATATTGCAAACCCATTGGCAACTGTATTATCTGCAGCAATGATGTTTGAAGATTTTGGTTTAACTGATGAAGCTGAGGCGATCAGAGTAGTTGTAAACAAATCTTTAGCTGAAGGTTATGTTACTGAAGATTTAGCTGATGGAGGAACTTCATATAAAACAAGTGAAGTTGGAAATTGGTTAGCTAAAAATATTTAATTCTAGTTCAAAATAATAGTAAAGAAAAAGCCTCTGAAAAATATTCAGAGGCTTTTTTATATATAAAGCTTTAGCTTAGCAAGCGTAGAACAATTCTCTACCACTCATTAATGCATTTACTTTTACTTTTACAGCTTCTAAAACATCATCATTTTCCCAATTAACAAGTGCTTCATCAACTAATTCAACTATAGTTTCCATTTCAGCTTCTTTTAAACCTCTTGTTGTTATTGCAGCAGTACCAAAACGCACACCCGATGTAACAAAAGGAGATTTATCATCAAAAGGAACCATGTTTTTATTTGCAGTAATATCAGCTTTCACCAAAGTATTCTCTGCATCTTTACCTGTAATGTTTTTATTACGAAGATCAATTAACATCATATGGTTATCAGTACCACCAGAAATTATTTCATATCCTTTTTTCACAAAAGCTTTTGCCATTGCATCAGCATTCTTTTTAACTTGTAAAATATACGTTAAATATTCATCTGTTAATGCTTCACCAAAAGCAATAGCTTTAGCAGCAATAATGTGCTCTAAAGGTCCACCTTGGTTTCCAGGAAAAACAGCTAAATTTAATAGAGCAGACATTTTACGTAGGCTACCATCTTTTAATTTAATTCCGAATGGGTTTTCAAAATCTTTACCCATCAATATTAAACCACCTCTTGGTCCTCTTAAAGTTTTATGTGTTGTCGTTGTTACTATATGACAGTGAGGAATTGGATCATTTAAAATTCCTTTAGCAATTAAACCAGAAGGATGAGAAATATCAGCCAATAATAAAGCACCCACACTATCAGCAATTGCTCTAAATCTTTTAAAATCGATATCTCTAGAATATGCAGAAGCACCAGCAACAATCATCTTTGGTTTTTCTTTTTCTGCAATTTCTTGAATTTTATCATAATTCAACATTCCAGTTTCTTTTTCTACTCCGTAAAATACTGGATTGTATAATCTACCAGAAAAATTTACAGGAGAGCCATGAGTTAAATGCCCACCGTGAGATAAATCGAAACCTAAAATTGTATCACCAACTTTTAAACAAGCATGGTAAACAGATGCATTTGCTTGCGAACCTGAGTGAGGCTGTACGTTAGCGTATTCAGCACCAAACAATTCTTTAGCTCTGTCGATTGCTATTTGTTCTACTTCATCTACAACTTCACAACCACCATAATAACGTTTTCCTGGGTAGCCCTCTGCGTATTTATTGGTTAATACAGATCCTGCTGCTTCCATTACCTGTTCACTTACAAAGTTTTCAGAAGCAATAAGTTCTATTCCGTTAAGTTGACGCTGTTTTTCTTCAGCAATTAATTCAAAAATTTGATTGTCGCGTTGCATAATAAAATAAACTGTTAAATGAACTGTAAAAATACAAATTGACAACCGTAAATTAGAAGAAAATAATATATTTGATTAAAGAACTTATTAAACATCAATTAACAATTTCGAATATGCCATTAAAAACAAATAACCCAAATAGAAAGTCTTGGATTGAAGTATCTTCAAATTCTGATTTTCCAATTCAAAATATTCCTTTTGGAGTTTTTTTAACGAGAGATGATGTTATTACTATTGGAACAAGAATTGGAGATCATGCTATTGATTTAGGTGCATTACACCAACTTGGATATTTTAAAGATATTCCTTTAACAGATGATATTTTTTTACAGGATACTTTGAACGATTTTATATCTGACGGAAAAAAAACATGGCGTTTAGTTCGTAATAGAATCTCTGATATTTTTGAAAAAGATAACTCATCTTTAAGAGATAATGAAGAACATAAAAAAGTAGTTCTTTTTACAATGGAAGAAATAGAAATGCAATTGCCAGTACAAATTGGTGATTACACTGATTTTTATTCTAGTAAAGAACATGCTACAAATGTGGGTACTATGTTTAGAGACCCTGATAATGCATTATTGCCTAATTGGCTTCATATACCTGTAGGTTATCACGGTAGAAGCTCATCTATAGTACCAAGCGGTACACCTGTTCGCAGACCGATGGGCCAAACAATGCCTGCTGGAGCAACAGAACCAGTTTTTGGACCTTCAAAATTAGTAGATTTTGAGTTAGAAATGGCTTTTATAACTACAGATGCTAACTTACTAGGAGAACCAATTCC